>JAIRPR010000126.1 GCA_031256895.1 Coriobacteriaceae bacterium | reverse complement strand
TTCTCGATGATGCCGTTGTGCACCACGGCGATATCGCCTTCACAAGAGCTATGGGGATGGGCGTTCGCCTCGCTCGGCCGCCCATGCGTGGCCCAGCGGGTGTGCCCGATGCCGCAGGTGCCCGGAATCGCGGTTTCCTCGAGGCGTTGGGCCAAGAGGCCGACCTTGCCCACGCAACGCAAGACCTTCAGCCCTTCGATGCCCTGGACTGCTACCCCTGCCGAGTCATAACCGCGGTACTCCAGCCGCCTCAGGCCTTCGATGAGAATGCCCACGACGGGCTGGGTGCCCGTATAGCCTATGATGCCGCACATATAGCTGCTCCTTCACAGTCTGGCACATCCTTGGGGCTTCAAAACCCGAAGGAAAGCGCACCTTGACAGCCCGTATAGGGGCTACGCCCGGGAAACAAGGCAAGGCCGAAGCGGCCTTCGCCTAAAAAAGGCACAAGCATGCCCTGCAACGCAGGCAGTCAAGGCATCTATGCCAGAACCGGTGTTTCCAATCTCGTGATATTGTAACCCACAGACCCCTTTGCTGAAAAAAACCATTCCCCCACACACAGAAAATCTTGGTATGCCTCTCGGGCATCCCTCTCGGGCATCCCTCTCTGGCATCCCTCTCGGGCATCCCTCTCTGGCAACCCTCTCTGGCATCCCCTTGCTTGCCCGGTCGCCTTCCTGCCACTGGTGCGCCTACGAGGCCGTCCCCCGGCCAGGGCGGCTGTCAGTCGATGGATCGCCAGGCGGGGCGGTCGACCACCCGCACGTTTATATAGGATATCTTGCCGGGGTGCTTGTTCATGAGCTCAAGGCATACCCGTTCCTTTTCCCGGATGTTCTCTGCGGCGCCGAAGGCTATCTCGATGCCGTTGTTCAGGATCAGGGTGGTCGTCTGGGTGCCCGTCGCCGATACGGTCTTCACCTGGCCGGCCAGCTCGGTCGTCAGGCCGTCCACGATATCCAGGGCGTTGTTCACGTTGTCGTCGTCGCAAACGACGCCCGTTGCGGGAGTCAGGCCGTAGGGCACCCCCACGATGCGCAGCACCGAGGCCGCGTCCTCGTAGACGTGCGGGCTGACCGATGCGGCTTCGGGCGAGTCCTGGGGTGGGATGGGCATGAGCCACATGCCGCCCGACGCTATCGCCCACACCTCGGTCTTCTGGGCATTTTCGACCGGAACCTCGACGACCGCTGCAATGCTGCGCTCGGTGATTGCCAGCTCCAGGACATCAGGGAACAAGCGGTTGACGCTGACATCCTTCACCCACGCCTCGCGCGCAAGGCGGTTCTTGATGCCCGCCTCATCGACACGCAGCAAAGTGGTGCCTGCAGGCACGGATGCCAGTGCGGTCATGTCCTCGGCGGTAAGATGGTCGACGCCCTTCACCTGTATGTCCCGTATCATGAACAGGTCTGAGTTGTACGCCACGATGCCCGTTGCAAGCAGGCTGGCCACCAGCATCAAGGCTATCATGATGCGCAGGATGTAGCGTCGGTAGCTGTCTTGCACCCGGGCGTTGCGCATGTTCTGGTTCATGTCGCCCAAGCGCACGGCACTCAGGCGCACCGAGGCCGCGCCTGCCGGGGAAGCCGAAGGCTGGCGCACGGGGATATGCATGGCTGCAAGGCTTGCTGCGCTGCGCCCTGAGGGGCGCACCGAAGGCGGGGCAGGCCTGCGAGGGGCGGCTTTTCCCCTTGAGGGGGCGAAGGCGCCCAGGCCGGGCAGGGGCGCAGGCTCAGGCCGCGACCCCCTTGTGCCGACAAGGCCTGCCCCGGACGCCTGGGAAGGGCGCAGAGGGACACGTGCCTGCGGCGGGGCGGACGAGCGGAGCTGTGGCGGAACCGGGGCGCGCTTGATCGGGGGCGGGGGCTTGGGCCTTCCTTGAGCCGTGGGCCCTCCCCTGCCTACGCCAGCCTGTCCAGCCCTGGGGGCTTGCGGGAAGGACCCCGAAGGCAGAGACGTTCTCCGGGGGGCAGAAGGCGCAGGCTGCAACGGCTTTGCCGGCTTGCCCTTGCGCACCCGGGGGGCGGGTGCCTTACGCGAAGCCGAGGAATTTGACTTCTGGCTGTAGTTCGATGCCATAGGCTTCTTTTACCTTGGTTTGGACATGGCGGATAAGTCCGTACACATCGGCTGCCCGCGCATTGCCCATATTGACGATGAAATTGGCGTGCAAGGGGGACACCATGGCGCCCCCGTGCCGCAAGCCTTTGAGGCCAAGCCCGTCGATGAGCGCCCCGGCTGAGCGGGCCGGGGGGTTCTTGAAGACGCTTCCACAGGAAGGGTACTGCAAGGGCTGGGTCCTTTTACGCCGTGCCAGGACCCCTTCCATCCTTCCTCTGACATAGGCGGGCAAGGAAGCCTCGACCGCAAGCTCGCATTCCAGTATGACCTCCTCATCCGAAAAGCCGGTCTCGCGGTAGGACCAGGCTATCTGACTGCCTGCAAGGCGTTTCAGGCCTTGGGTGGGGGAATACACCGTGACCGAGACGACCCGCGAGCCTATCCATTCATCGCGGCTCCCCGCGTTCATGCGCACGGCGCCGCCCACCGTGCCCGGTGTGCCCACGGCGAACTCAAGGCCTGCCACACCTCTTTTAAAGGCGTCCTGGACCACATGGGCAAGGGAAAGGCCGGCGCCCGCGACGAAACGGAGGGCATCCTCATCGAAGCGGCAGAACTTGAAGTCATGGCCAAGGGTTATCACCACTCCCTCAAAGCCGCTGTCCGCCACCAACAGGTTGCTCCCCTTGCCGATGACCAACCAGGGCTCTTGTTCATCCCTGCAGGCCTCTATCAGGGCGGAAAGGGCACGAAGGCTTGCAACCTGCACAAAGAAGCGGGCGGGGCCGCCCAGATGGTAGCTCGTGTGCCGGGCCATCGGCTCGTGCGCGTAGACCTCCCCCTCAAATCCGGAAGAGACCAGCAAGGCTTGCAGGCCGCTTGTGTGCTGTGCAGCCATCAGGCCTGTGTCCTCGCTTGCAGGGCATCGAGCAGCTGCGGGGCGATTGCCGTCACATCGCCGGCACCCATCGTTATGACCAGGTCGCCCGGGCGAAGAAGTCCAGCCAGATAAGGCACGATGTCCCTTTGGTGCGGCAGGTAGCTTGCCGGGGGATGGCCTGGATGGTCCAATATGACGTTCAAGAAGGTCTTGCCCGACACGCCCGGCACCGGCGTCTCGCCTGCGGGGTACACGTCCATGAACACGATGGAGTCTGCCTCGTCGAAGGCGGTGGCGAACTCGTCTTTCAGGACCTCGGTGAAAAGCCCTACCCTTGAGTAGCGATGGGGCTGGAAAAGCACCCAGACGCGCTTGAAGTCGAGCGCTTTGGCTGCCCGTATCGTCGCAGCTATCTCGGTGGGATGATGGGCGTAGTCGTCTATCACGGTGACCCCGCCCGCTTTCCCGATAAGGTCGAAGCGACGACGCACCCCATCGAAGCAGGCCAGAGCTTCTGCCGCCGCATCGACAGGATGTCCTAGGGCGGCAACCATGCCCAGCACCCCGGCTGCATTCAGGGCGTTATGGCGCCCAGGGTTCTGTTTTATATGGCAGGCATGGATCCCCCCGTCGGGCATCCTCACCGTGAAGCTGCTGCCGGCACCGACGACCTGGTAATCGCTCACCATGATGTCGAAGCCTTCCCCGAAGCCATAGGTCTGGAAGCGCACGCCGCTCCTTCTGGCCAACTCGACCAAGGGCCCGTCTTCCCCACAGACCACGCAGAGGTCCTGGGCTGAGCCGATGAACTCCCCGAACTTGTCATATATCTCGGCCAGGTCCTCGTAATGGTCCAGATGGTCGGCCTCTATGTTGGTCACCAGGATGGCAGAAGGCTTGAGGTACGTGAATGACTTGTCGCTCTCGTCCGCTTCCACGACGTAGTAAGGCCCTTGCCCGAAGCGGGCGTTCGTCCCATACGAACGCACGATGCCCCCGATGAGGAAGCTGGGGTCGGTATTGAGCGCGTCAAGGGTGCTTGCCAGCATGGAAGAGGTGGTCGTCTTGCCATGGGTGCCCGCTACTGCCAAGGTGCGCTGCCCGCGGCCGAGCGCCGCGAGCATCCGGGCCCGATGCCAGATGGGCAGGTTGCGACCATAGGCTGCCTTGAGCTCTTCGTTGTTCTCGAGTATCGCCGTGGAGACCACCACGACATCGGGGGCAGGATCGGGGATGTTCTTGGCGCTATGGCCGATGGACACCTCTATCCCTATGTCGCGAAGCTGTTTCGTGTAGCGGCTTTCCTTCAGGTCTGAGCCGCTGACCTGCATTCCCTGGTCATGGGCGACCCGTGCGACACCGCTCATGCCGACGCCGCCGATGCCGATGAAATGCACCTTGCCTATATCCGTTTGATCGTGCCCCTGTGGGCTAGGTATCGTCATGTGTTTCCTTGAGAACTCATCGCTTCCGTTTTTCATGAGACCGTATTGTACCCATTATGGGCCTTCCCTGTTGCCGCTATCACAACATCTGCCAATCTTGCGGCAGCATCGCCCGTTGCAAGCCCCTGTGCTGCCTTTTGCATGGCCGCCCTCAGCTCAGGCTGCTCTATCAGGGCGAAGAGCTGCTCTGCAAAGGCAGGCGTATCCAAATCGGCATCGCTTATCAGGGCAGCGGCGCCGCTGGCCACATAAGAACGGGCATTCGAGGTCTGATGGTCGCCCGTGGCGAAGGGGAAGGGGACCAGCAGCGCCGGCAGCTTGCGAGCTGATATCTCTGCCAAAGAGGTCGCCCCCGCCCGTGCGAGCACCATGTCGGCTGCGGCAAGCACCTCGGCCATCCTGTCCTGATAGGCGAAGAGCTTCCAGCGCTCTTGTTCCTCGGGGGCAAGCGCCAGGGCGTCCCTTGCCCACTCGTAGTCTTTCGGGCCGCTCACCTGCACCAGATAAAGTCCTTCAATCTTGAGGAGGCGGTCCTTGCACGAGATGAGTGCTTGGTTGATGTGGCGTGCCCCCAGGCTACCCCCGAACACCAAAAGGACCAAGGCGTCCTGGGGCAGGCAGAGATATTCCCGACCTGCCTGTCTGCTTGCGAGGGCTATCGCCTTGCGCACAGGGTTCCCCGTCAACACCACCTGCGGGCAAACGGCCTTCCCCTGCCGATCGGCCTGCCCTTTGGCCTTTCGCAAGCCCTGCGGCGTGCCGGTTGCCAAATCGTAGGTGAGCGCCACGGTATGGGCGTGCTTCGCCAGGTGCTTGTTTGCAAGCCCCATCACGGAGTTCTGCTCATGGACCACCAGGGGGATCCCCAAAGAAACGGCCGCCCTTCCTATCGGCAGGCAGACATAGCCGCCGAATACGGCCACGGCATCAACGCCCTGTCCGAGCAGCCAGCGTTTGGCGTCACGGGTGCTGCCCGCCAAGGTTCTCAGCGCACCGAAGATGCCTAAGGGACGCGAACGGTCGAAGCCTTGTGCCTCAAAGGGCTTGAAGGGGATGCCCGCCTCCTGGACCAGGCGCGACTCTATCCCTTGGGAAGTCCCCGCGAAAAGGACCTCATGCCCTTGCTCCTGCAAGACCTCTGCCAAGGCAAGGGCAGGATTGATGTGTCCGGCTGTTCCCCCGCCTGATAGCACTATCCTCATAGATCGGCTCCGTTCCGCCGCAGCTCTTGCGACATATAGCCCTGGCAGGCAGACCCTGCCTGCCCTGCCATCATAAGCTTACCTCTTCTTGCGGGGCTGGCCTTTGGCCGCATCGGCAAAGGCCTGCCCCTCAAAGACCAGGATCTGGGCTTGGAGGCCCGCGCCTGGCACAGCCGCCTTCCCTTGCCTTTTAACCTTGCCGGTTTCTGGCACAGCCGTCGCATCGCCTGCTTGGCCAAGGCGTATGAGGGGGCTTCCCCTGCGGCCTGTGCCGCCAAGGACGTGCGCCCTGCCGCCCGTTGCGTGCCCCCGGCAGCCCAAGGCACCGGCGCCTTCCTGGCCAAGGATTTTGCCCATGCGCCCGGACGGTTCGGCAAGGGCTGCTTCGGGCACTGCCCTCACCAGCAGCAAGTCGTCACGTTTCTTCTCGTGTATGTCCGATTCCGGGAAAGCCTGCGAAACCGACAGGATGATCCCGAGCATGAGCAAAGAAGACACGACCGATGAGCCGCCGGACGAGACGAAGGGCAAAGGCTTGCCGGTGGTCGGCAGCACGCCAATGGCGCAACCGATGTTCAAGAAGGCCTGGGCCACCAGCATGCCGGTGAAGCCGCCCGCCAAAATGGTGCCATAGCTGTCAGGCGCATGGCGTGCGATGCGCAGGCCTGCATACAGGAACAGCAGGAAAAGCACGATGACCAGCAGCGCCCAGAAAAAGCCAAGCTCTTCCCCTATGATGGAGAACACGAAGTCTGATTCCGAGGAATAGAGGTACTGGTACTTCTCGTGCGAGTTCCCCAGCCCCACCCCGCCCAAGCCGCCCTGGGCGAAGGCCCAGTAGGAATGGATGAGCTGATAGCCCTTCCCCAAGCCACCTTCGCCATCGTTCCAGGGGTCGAGGAACAGGAACCTGTTCGAGCCATAGCTCGAGCGGACCGCATAGATCGCCGCGCAGGCTATGCCTGCCAGGCAGCTGAGAAGCATGGTGGGCAGGGGCACTTCGCCCAGCCACATCACCATGAGTATGCCGGCGGCACACACCAAGGTGGTGCCGAGGTCCTTCTGGTCAGTGCACATGAAGAGCAAGGGTATGATGACGAAGACGACCGCCTGTACCACAAGGCCGCGAAGCTGCAAGTCGCCCTGACGGTAAGAGTAAAGGATCTTCGCTGCCACCAGCAAGAAGGCAATCTTCGCTATCTCCGATGACTGGATGAGCACAGGACCCAGCACGATCCAGCGGCGAGCGCCTATCCCTGCCTCGTCCTGGCCCACCCCCAAGAAATGGTTGGCAGCCAACATGAGCATAGCCAGCGCCCAGACCACCCATACCGCCTTGCCCAGCCAAAGCTGGTAGGGGAAGGGCACCGCTTGGCCTCTGCGCACGCGGATGCGCTGGTACAAAGAGGGGAAGACCTTCCATGCCAGCAGACAGCCCACCGCGCCGACCGCTGCTGCGATTATCTGTTTGAGCAGGTCACGTTCAGTATTCGCTGCAGGCACGGCACCGGTCGCGCCTTGTGCCCCCGAAGCGCTTGCACGTGCGGATACGGCATCGCTTGCGGCCTCGGCTGCGCCTCCGTCGCTTGCGGCCTCGGCTGCGGTTGCGTCGCTTGCGGCTCCTGCGGCCCCGGATCCCGCGCCTTCGGCAGCGCCCTGGGCTCCCGCGCCTTCGGCAGCGCCCTGGGCTCCAGCGCCCTGGTCTCCTGCGCCCTGGTCTCCTGCGCCCGGGGACACAACCGCGCCTTCACGCGCTGCCCTCAGGCTTTCCTGGTACTCGTCATACGAGGCGCTGACCGCCGCGATGGACGTGGTCGAGTACACCATGACAAAGCCGAAGAGCAGAAGGGCGAAGGCAGAAAGCAGCATGACCAGCCGCGGGCCTTGCATGTGGGCAGGGCCAGCCTTTCTCGCAGCGGTGGTCGACCGCTGGGGGAAGGCAAAGGGCAATGGACCGGTTGCCATGGCGTTGTTGTCTGCCTTACGTGCCATGACGCTCAGACGCCCCTTTCACGCGCACGCTGGGCGACAAGGCCTTTGAACACCTTGCCCCGGTGCTCGAAGGATTCGAACTCGTCGAACGAGGCGCAAGCCGGCGAGAGCAGCACGACGTCACCCGCGCAAGCTATGGCCAAGGCCTTATCGAGGGCGGCCTCAAGGCTGGCCTCCCGATAGCGCGGCAGGCCGCAGGCGGCGAAGGCGTCGAAGAAGCGCTCGGCGGCCTCACCGAAGCATACCACCGACTTCGCGTAGCGAACAGCACCCTGAACCAGGTCGTCCAAGGCGGTGCCCTTGTCCCGGCCGCCCAGCAAGACAATAGGGCGCAGAGGGACGAAGGCGGCCAATGCCTTCAAGGTGGCGTCGACGTTGGTGGCCTTGGAATCGTTGTAGCAGTCTGCCCCAGCAACACTGCCGCAAGGCTCGATACGGTGCTCAAGGGGGGCGAAGGTGGCAAGCGCTTCACGGACGGCCTGGGGGCTAGCCCCCAAGGCCAGGGCGGCGCCTGCCGCTGCCAAGGCGTTCATCGCGTTATGCGACCCCTTTATCTGTAGCCCTGCCACCGGCCCCAAGCAAGACTCGCTCCCATCCAAGGCAAGGCGCAACATCCCTTCACTATCGATGAAGGCTGCGCTGGTGCTGCCGCAAAGGCCTCGCATATCGCCTTCGATGCCCGCCTTCGTTCCCAAGGGAAGGCAGGAGAAGCCGCGTGCCGCATCCGGGATCGCACGAAGCTCCTTGAGTATGCCCCTTGACTCGTCGTTGGTGGCGTCCACGATGGCCCAGCGACGCAAGCCGGCCTGCCTGTCCTGGGGCGCCGACAGGTTCGCGAACAGACGGCGTTTCGCCTGCACATAGGCAGCGTGGCTCTGATGCCAGCTCAGGTGGTCAGGCGTGATGTTGAGCAGCACCGCGACATCGGGGGCGAAAAGGCTGGTGGAGGCCAATTGGTATGACGAGACCTCAGCCACGTACACCTCGGTCGTGCCCATCCTGACCGCATCAAGGCAGGTCTCGCCGATGTTGCCCACTGCTGCGGCCGTATAGCCGGCCGATGCCAGGATGTGGGCGGCAAGGGCGGTGGTGGTGGTCTTCCCGTTGGTGCCGCTTATGGCTATCCAACGCGAAGCGCAGGTGCTCTCCCGCCAGGCGAACTCCACCTCGCTTATCAGCTCGGTGCTCGCATCCTGGGCGTTGCGATAGAACCCATCGAAGGGCGATATGCCGGGGCTTGCGATACAGAGGTCGAAGCGCCCCTCGATACGCTCGCTCCCGAACACGAAGGAGACCCCTTGCGCGTCGAAGCCTGCTGCGAAGGCAAGGGCGTCATCAGTGGCTGGCCCCGCATACACGGTGAGCGATCGGACGCGCCCGCCCAGCAGCCCCGCGCAGTACCGGCAGGCTGCTTTGCCGCTCTTGCCCAGGCCTATCACCAAGACATCCCCCAGCTGCAAGGGAGCATGCCTGCGTTCGGACACGAATCCGCGGTTCTCTCCAAGTGCCTTCATCTATGCGACCCCCACCAAAGAAAGGGTGAAGTACAACGAGAAGCCGATCGCCGCCAGAAGGCCCGATATTATCCAGAAGCGAACGACCACCTTCGTCTCGCTCCAGCCCTTCTTCTCAAAGTGATGGTGCAGGGGCGCCATCAGGAAGATACGCTTCTTCGTGCGCTTGTAATAGAACACCTGGATCATGACCGACAAGGCCTCTGCCACAAAGAGGCCCCCGATGATGATGACCACGAACTCCGTCTTGGTCAGCACGGCAAGGCAGCCTAATGCCATCCCCAGGGTGAGCGACCCGGTGTCGCCCATGAAGATGTCAGCAGGATGGGCATTGAACCAGAGGAAGCCGATGCACGATCCTGCCATAGCACCGGCGAACACCGATGACTCCAGGAGGTCCGAGCGATAGGCTATGGCGGCCATGACCAGCATGACTATCATCACGGTACCGGCTGCCAGGCCGTCCAGCCCATCAGTCAGGTTGACCGCGTTGCAAAGCCCCACCAACAGGATGCCCACGAACAGCATGTAGAGCCACGGGATGGAGAACGTGAAAGCCCCAAGCGGGACCTCTGTGCTCAGGATCCCCAGGTCGAAGGTGTAGACAAAGGGTATGTCCACCGTGGGGGCTATGCCAAGGCAGTTCACCGCGACCAGGCAGAACACAAAGGCTAT
>JAIRPR010000110.1 GCA_031256895.1 Coriobacteriaceae bacterium | reverse complement strand
TGCACGATGGTCTCGGGCGAGTTGTGGGAGCGTTTTGAGTGGGGGGTCTGGTGGACTTGGGAGCCGCGGCTCACCACCTATTTCATACTCATGCTGTTGGTCATAGGCTATTTCATCCTGCGTGCGGCAATCGACGATCCGGAGCGTCGTGCTTCTTATGCCTCGGTCTTCGGCATTATCGCCTTTGTGGATGTGCCCATCTGCTTCATGATAACCCGCTTGATCCCCTCAGGCACGCATCCGGTGATCTTCCGCACTGATTCAGGGCTTCCGCCGAACATGTTGATACCTTTGCTCATCTCGATGTTCGGCATGTTCATGTTGGCTTATGGGCTTTATCGCCTCCGTTTTCGGCAAAGCATCCTGAGTGAAAGGGTAGAAGCCCTCAAAGAACGGCTTGAGGACTGACCGGCACTCTTTGTAAGGCTTGAGCCACGCCGGCCGCCAGACGGCGGGACGGAGCGCCGCCAGGCTTGAGTCACGCCGGCCGTCAGACGGCGGGGCGGAACACCGCCAGGCTGGAGCCAAGCCGACCGGCAGACTGACGG
Organism: Coriobacteriaceae bacterium; assembly: GCA_031256895.1. GTDB lineage: Bacteria > Actinomycetota > Coriobacteriia > Coriobacteriales > Eggerthellaceae > WRIS01. The sequence goes on along the minus strand of JAIRPR010000110.1, from coordinate 3,286 downwards.
ACGGAATGCCGCCAGGCTGATGGTCAAGAAAATGCTTGGAAGACGGATTGAACGACGTCACAGATTGTAAGAAAATGGCTGACAGACGGATGGAACTTCGTCAGGCCGATCGAAAGAGCGTTGACCGACAGTTCGGGATAACGCTGCAAGTCCGCCAGAACAGACTGAACGCCTGACCATTGGCGGATCGACCGAAAAAAGGAGAGAAGAATGGATACAGTTCTTGAACAGATCTACAGCACGGTATTGGGAGCGGCGCCTTTCGTCATTGGAGCCTATGCGCTCATGTGGCTGGTCTTGTTCGTTTATGTGGTGTTCGTGACCTTTGGCCTGAAGAAGACCGAGAAGAGGATAGCGCTGCTGGAAGAAGCACTCGCCGAAAAAACCGCATGAGGCCAAACCGGCAAGCCGCATGAGGCCATACCGGCAAGCCGCATGAGGCCAAACCGGCAAGTTACTGTGAAAGAAAAAACAAGGAGGACTTCGAAGGAATGAAAGCCCTGATCCCGGCGGCGGGCATGGGAACCCGTTTCCTGCCCGCTACGAAAGCCTTGCCCAAAGAGATGCTGCCTGTGGTGGATCGTCCTGCCATACAGTATGTCGTGGAAGAAGGCCTGGCTGCTGCCGATGAGGTCGTCATCATCAACAGCCGCGAGAAGAAGGCAATCGAGCGCCACTTCTCAGCCGACCCGCAACTGGTTTCCACCTTGCAGGCAAAAGGGAAGGATGCCTTAGCTGATGCCGTAGCGCACGCGGGCGCACTCAAGGTGAGCTATGTCTATCAGGACAAGCCTTTGGGCTTAGGCCATGCGGTGTACTGCGCCCACGAAAAGACAGGCGATGAAGCCTTTTTCGTCTTGTTGGGTGATGTGCTGGTGCCTGACAACAAGATGCTTCCCCGCATGAAGGAGGTGTCCGACCAGCATGACGGCGCAAGCGTGATAGCCGTGGTGCCGGTGCCCGAAGAAGAGGCAAGCCGTTTCGGCATCATTGCAGGCGCAGAGGTATCCGAGGCAGTATGGAAAGTCGATTCCCTGGTGGAGAAGCCGCCCCTCGGTACAGCTCCTTCCAATCTGGCGGTGTTCGGACGCTACCTCTTAAGCCCCCGCGTCATGGAGCTGCTTGCCGATGCCGTGCCTGGTGCCGGAGGGGAAATCCAGCTTACGGATGCCCTTGATGCCGTCTTGCGCGAAGAAGAACTCTACGCCCTGGTCATAGACCCTCAGGAAGGCTTTGACACGGGCACCATAGAAAGCTGGCTGGAAACCAACCGGATCCTCTTCGAACGCACAAAGCACCTAACGTGAGACCCTCTGCTTTGCGTGGGTATCACGGTTCTCAAAAAGGAGGCGGCCCAAAGGGCGATGCCCAGACCGGAGGAAAGGCTTTGCGGAAGGGTACCAGGAGCGCTCAGAAAAGGAGGCGGCCCGGAGAGGAGGGGATAACTTCTCCGGGCCTACAAGGAGGGGATGTACGACGTTCGCACGTCGTGACTGCTATCAAAGAAAGGATGAGAGCAGGGCAAACCTTAAGGAGGGGAGTCTTGGTTTGCTATGCCTATTATACAAGCCATCTTTGCAGATAGAATGAAGGCCAGATGGGAACCTTGTGAAGTTGCCGTCGAGACTTCGTGTTACACTATGCGAGACAAGAAGAAAGCCGAGGTCAAAAGAATGCCCGATATATCGCTCCGTTTTCATAAAGATATGCTGGTCCTTTCTGCCCCCCTAGACGGCGTCCTTGCACAACAAGGGGTCGCGATGAGCCATGACCGGGAGTTCATCAATCTGATAGAACCTGAAGTGGTGCGCGATGCGTATCGTTTGGAACTTGCAGCAGGCGCACAGTGCCTGGTGACCCAGACCGCCGGTATCACGCGGGCAAGGCTTGCACATACGAACAGGGAAGACCAGGCAGCAGAACTAGCCCAAGCAGCTCTTTGTGTGGTCAATTCCCTGAGGCCGCAGCACGTGTTTGCTGAAATAGGGCCGTGCGGCCTTCCGCTCGACTCGTCCAACGAGGCCTCGCTCGAACAGAGCCGAGCCCAATACGCTCAGGCAGCGGAAGCATTCGGGGAAGGCGGCTTCGATGCCTTCTTCCTCAACGGGATGACCCATCCGGCCGATATGCGCTGCGCTCTCGAGGGCGTTCGAGCAGTGACCCAAATGCCGATAATCGCCTCACTTGACCTGCCGTTTCAAGCCGATGCTGTCGAGGTCCGGGACCAAAGCATCTTAGGGGAAGAGGAAGGCCTGTTCTGGCCAGGCGGATCGGGCTTCAGAGATGCATTCATGATGATGGAGGCCTGCGGTGCCGCCGTGGTGGGCTTTGCCAGCACAGCCCCGTTGGAACTTGTTTGCGCCTATGCCAAGCGCCTGCGCGCCATGGTGTCTGTGCCCCTTCTGGTACAGCTCTCGATAGGGCCAGCAAACCCCAAACAGATGGCTGCGACGGCAGAGAACCCCTACTTCTGCCCTGATGTCCTCATTGAAGCAGCCACTGAGTTGCGAGGTGCCAAGGTTCAGTTCCTGCGCGCCTGCGGAAACGCCCGACCTGCCTATACGGGGGCATTGGCCATTGCAAGCAGCGGCTTCGATGTGCTTACCAGGAAAGAGGCCGGCGCTGATGGCCATTGAGAAAAGCCCCCATTACGGCAGTCTCCAAAAGCTTGTGGATGCCCTGTTCGAGCGGGAAGAAACGGTGGCACGTCTCGATGCCATCATCTTGGCAGAGGCGTTCGACCTGCCAGCCGACCTGAAGGAGCTGGTGAATCTTCTGCCTCCCGGCAGATACACGCGCCTGCGGCTTTGCGACCAGATCAACTCATCGGTGGCAGGCCATGGGTGGGGCTATGTTTATGGCACCGTGGAATAACTGAGACAGGGCAAAAAGGGGTGCGGGCGGTTCCCCGGTGTCGTCGGTACCGAGAGACGGTGTCAAAGGTGTGCAAAAACCTAAAGCTGAACCGTGCATTTCCCTAAAATGACTAAAGAACTTATGTACGATAGCAAAAGAGCGGCTAAAGCCCAGGATATAAGCCAGCTTCTCATCATGCACCTGCTCCTTGGAGTTGGCAAGCCCGTCGTACTGACTCTGTGACCTGCTGTCAAGCAGGTATAGGTACATAGTTAGCACATTTTTCCCAGACAGCTGCATTTGTTTATAATTGCATGTGCAAATGGGGGCGGCGGACAATAATTCAGACCTCCATAACGATAATAGTGGCGGCGGGCGCACTTCGCACCTCTGGTTGCGCCAGGGCAGATGCCCGTCCCCCGGTTGATGA
>JAIRPR010000076.1 GCA_031256895.1 Coriobacteriaceae bacterium | reverse complement strand
CACCACCAGCCGCCACTCGAGATAGTTCGGCGTGACTGGAGTTAAGAAGTTGGCTCGTGGGATCAACAAGAGGGAAGCCGCCAGCAACAAGAGGGAAGCCGGCAGCAACAGGAGGGCAGCCGGCAGCAACAGGAGGGAAGCCGCCAGCAACAGGGGGCAGACGGCACCAAGGAGGCCACAGAGATCGGCAGGTACACTGCCGCCCAGAGGTCGTGCCTTCTTGGCACCTTTGTCAATCGGCTTCAGAAAAGGAACGTCAACAGGGCATAGGCTCCGACACCGGTGACCACGCTCCATACCAGCGACTTGGTCTTCCAACCCACCAGTGCCACCGGCACAGCAGCGAGCAGGGGCGCTGCCGCAGGCCAGAGGCCGGCAGCGAACATCCCGGGGGCGAGAAGGTCGTTCGCCACCAGTGCGGCGAAGGCCGCAGGCGGGATGAAACCCAAGGCCTCTGCCAACTTGGGGGGAAGATCCTTCCCTTTGAGCACGAAAAGGGGGACGACCCGGCACGCGAGCATGGTGGCCATGCAGCAACTTAACAGGATGAGAAAGTCTTGCCAGGTCATCGTTGGTCACCCGCAGACTGCTGCCCTTCATCCACCTGATTCGGCGCTTCTGTTACCGGCATCTGCGACCCCTTCCCCCTCCGGCCTGCGATCGCCCTGAAGAACAGTGCGGCACCAACACCCGCCAGAGCGCCCAGCACGATGGCAGGGCCTGCCAGGCCGACCAGCTTGCACACGAAGACCCCTGCCATGGCACAGAGTGCCGCTATAGCATTTGCCCCGGTCAACTTTTGGGTGCACAAGAGGCAGATGAAGATGGAGGTCATCGCGAACGAGGCTATCGCCAAAGGGATGCCGAGGGCGTTTCCCAAAAAGACCCCCGCCACGCTGGACAGGGTCCAAGACGCCTGCGAGAAGAGGTTCACCAGAGCAGCACGCCCGACCGACCAATCCCCTGCCATGAAGCGCGCCACATTGACCCCATAGCTCTCGTCGGTCACGGTGGCCGCGAACAGGAAAGCAAGTCGCTTCGATGCCGCGCGGCTGAAGGGGGCAAGCGAGGCGCTGTAGAGCATCTGACGGGAATTGACCAACGAGACACTTATGATTATCGAAGCCAAAGGCGCCCCCGCAAGCCACAGGTTGGGAATCATGAACTGCCCCGCCCCTGAATAGAACAGGACGGAGAGGACCAGCACCTGGAAGGCGTCAAGGCCGATCGATGCGCTGAGTATGCCGCACGGCAGCCCAATGGCCACATAGCCCAAAACCACCGGCAAGGCAGCCAGGAAAGGCTCGCGTATGTGCTGAAATGCGGACACTCCTTACCGTGCGAAGATGACCTTCTCGCTACTGAGCATCTTGGTCAGAACGAAGACGCAGGCTGCAGACACCAAGAGGTTCACGCCTATGGTGACTGCAACGGCCAAAGGAGCCGAGGTGAACGAGAAGATGCCCACCATGCACTGGACGCTGTTGTAAACCGGTATCAGGTAGAACAACAGGCCTTGCTGGGCACTCTGGCTGAACATGGCCATGGCACCCACCAACATGACCAGTATCATGAGGGGCATGACCAGGGAACCTGCCTCTTTCACTGTTTTCGCCCATGCACTGATTATCGAGATGAAGCCTATGAATACCAGTACCGTGCTCAGGATGACCAAGAGCAGCAAGGCGTAATCGCCGAAGCTGTACAAGGTGGCATTGGCCCCCTCGGGCAGCGAGCCCAAGAGGTTCGGCAAGGACATCATGATGCCGATGAAGCTCGACATGCCGCCCAAGAGCGCAATACAGCTGATGCTGACCACCTTCCCCAGGGCAAGCTCCCAGCGTTTGAGGGGCGTGACCAACATGGTGGCAATGGTGCCCCGTTCCTTTTCGCCCGAGATGGATTCAGGGGCAACAGCCATGGAACCGCTGAACAGGAACAACATCATCAACATGGGCAGGAGGGAAGAGAAGAGGAAGCCGGCGGTATCCCGTTCGCTCGCAAGATCGAAGGTTTGATCGCCTGCGTTCACAGTGAACAAAGGGAAGCTGGCGTCTTTGTAGGCGCCCAGGATGCCTGCCATGGTGCCATAGGCATTGCTCGATTCTGTGCGCGTCGAGTTGAAGTAAAGCTCGACGGAAGGCGGTGTCGTTCCTAAGGCATCAGTCTTGCCGGCAAGCCGGTCTGCCACCAAGTCAGCGAATCCCGGCGAGAAGACCAGCAACAGGTCGGCTTCCTTGTTCTGGATGCTTTCCTTGATGGCATCGACCTGACCCTCATCGATGGCCTGGAACTCCAGGCCTGCCGAACCGGTGAGCGGTTCGAGGGAGCCAGGAAGCCCGACCGCGTAGACCTGGGGCACATAGCCCTCGTCCACCGTGGTGAAGGAGGATAGGGCGCTGCCCATGACGGTATAGAGCAGGTAGATCATCAAGCCGGGGAAGAGTATGGTGGTCAGCACCATGCGGCGGTCGGTGAAGAAGCGCTTGAGCTCCTTCTTCATGACGGCCATGAAGCCGCTTTGTGCCTTTGAATTCGCCGTTGGTTTCCGTATTCCCATTATGCCACCTCCCCTGCTTCTTTGACGTAGAGGTCGAAGAAGCGCTCTTCCAAGCACTTGCCCTGGCAGATAGCCGCTAGGCTGCCGTCTGCAACCATGCGGCCGTCTATGATGATGCCAACCCGGTCGCAGAGGCGCTCGACCAACGAGAAGATGTGCGTCGAAAGGATGATGGTCTTGCCTTGCCCACGCAGCTCGTAAAGGTAGTCGGTCACCACCTTTGCGGTGATCACGTCAAGGCCGTTCGTCGGCTCGTCGAAGATGATGATATCGGGGTCATGGACCAAAGATATGACCAGCGATGCCTTCTGTTTCATGCCGGTAGAAAGGTTTCCAACCTTGACCTCGGCGAACTCGTCGATGCCGAAACGCTCGAACAAGGCCTTCTTCTGAGCTGCCGCACGTTCGGGCACAACCGCATGCAGCGAGGCAAAGAAGTCGAAGAGGTAGTTGGGGGTGAAGAAGTCCTCGAGCTTGAGTTCGCTGGTCAAGAACCCGATATGTGCCCTGACCTGTTCCGGCTCGCGCACGATGCTCTTACCAGCAACCAACGCATCACCGGAATCAGGCTTGATAAGGGTTGCCAACATCCGCAAAGTGGTGGTCTTTCCTGCCCCATTGGGGCCCAAGAGCCCGTATATCTCGTTGCTATAGGCCGAAAATGACAGCTGGTCCACGGCGACCCGCTCGCGATCCTTGGTGCGTTCGATCTTTTGCTGTTTCGCCGAAAGCCTAAAGGTCTTGCTCAGGCCGGTCGCCCGCAGTATCTCTTCTTGGGGCTTTTCCATGCGCGTTGCCTCCTTCATGCAGAATTTTGCCTACCAGGCCATTATAGGACAAGTTTCCCCCCCGTTCTTCCCTTCTACCCCAACTCCATAGGGAATGTGACAGGGGCGGTCAAGCTTGTCGCGGTTTCTTGTCGCGGTTTCCGTGGAACAAGGCGTGTGACAGGGGCGGTCAAGCTTGTCGCGGTTCCTTGTCACGTTTTCCGTGTAACAAGGCGTGTGACAGGGGCGGCCAAGTTTGTCGCGGTTCCTTGTCGCGGTTCCTTGTCATGCTTTGTCTGTCACGTTCTGAAGGCGCGAGCGAGGCATTCCTTGCCAGGGTGCATGATACCCTGGTCAGTGATGAAGGCTGTAAGCAGGTCAGCAGGGGTGCGATCGAACGCGGGGTTGTAAACGGCCACGCCTTCAGGCACGCTGGTCGCGACCTCTGCGGCATTCCGTTCTTCGATTGTCACCTGGCCGCCGTGCTCCAAAGAAAGGTCGAAGCTTGAATGGGGGGCTGCCACATAGAAGGGCAACCCATGGTGTTTTGCCAATACCGCCAAGCCATAGGTCCCTATCTTGTTCACGACATCCCCGTTGGCACATATCCGGTCTGCCCCTACGATCACCGCATCCACTTTGCCTTGCGCCATCAGGCTTGCCGCCATGTTGTCGCAGATCAGGGTTGCCGGCACTCCCGCCTGCGCAAGCTCCCATGCTGTGAGCCGGGCGCCCTGCCCGACCGGCCTGGTCTCACATACGTATACCTGCTGTACTTTTCCCTGGTCAAATGCCGAATAGATGACTCCGAGCGCCGTGCCGTAGAAAACGGTGGCCAGGCTGCCGGCATTGCAGTAGGTCATGACCCGGGAATCCGGGAGCAACAGCCCGGCACCATGGGCACCAATGAGGCGGTTGGCGGCCATGTCCTGATGCTCCATTTCCCTTGCACGATCGAGCAGGGCTCTTCTCAAGGCCTCGGGCATTGCCGGATGAAAGGGTTCACTTTCTTCGACAAAGCCTCGCGCCACATCCATCATCTGCCCGACCCCCCAGGATAGGTTGACCGCTGTAGGGCGGGCAGATGCTATCGTTTCAGCGATTGGGCCAAGCTGTGCAAGCAGATC
>JAIRPR010000060.1 GCA_031256895.1 Coriobacteriaceae bacterium | reverse complement strand
TGGAAGGCCGTTTCGACCTGGTGGTCGCGAACCCTCCCTATATCCCCACCGGCCGCCTGGCCGCCTTGCCGTATGAAGTGTCGGGGTTCGAGCCTCAGCTTGCACTTGATGGCGGCATTGATGGGCTCGATGTGTTCAGGCGGATAGCACCATGGGCACATGCCTTCTTGGCAGAGGGAGGGCACCTGGTGGTCGAGCTTTACGAGGACTGCCTGGACGCAGCCCGGGGCATTGCCTTGGAGGCAGGGTTCTCAAGCGCCCGGTCCGTCAAAGACCTCGCAGGTCGTGACCGGGTGCTGGTGGCAAGCAAGGAAGGGAACAGCGCATGAATGAAGGGCAATTGATGCGGGATCGGATCAGGGAAGCCGAGGAGGTATTGAGGGCAGGCATGTCAGGAAGGCGCCCACAGGTCGCCATCATCCTGGGCTCGGGTCTGAACCCCCTGGCTGAAGAGCTGGAAGACGCCATCAGCATAAGGTATGGGGAGGTCCCCCATATGAAGCAAAGCACTGCCTTGGGGCATGTGGGCCGCTTCGTCTGCGGCACCTTAGGGGCTGTGGAGGTCTTGTGCATGCAAGGCCGCCTGCATGCCTATGAGGGATACACCTCACAAGAACTGGCTTTCCCTATCAGGCTGATTGCAAGCCTCGGGATAGGCACGCTCATCGTGACCAATGCGGTCGGTGCCATAAACGAAGGCTACGAGGTCGGCGACTTCTGCATCATGCGAGACCACATCAACTTCACCGGAAGAAACCCCGTAGCTGCCCCCGAGGCGGCTGCCCTTGCCGAACGCTTCTTCTCGATGACCGATGCCTATGACCCTGAACTGCGCACTTTGGCTCATACCGTTGCCCGGGCACAGGACATCCGGGTGCAGGAAGGCGTCTATCTGGGACTTTTGGGCCCGAGCTTCGAGACGCCCGCCGAAATAAGGATGTTTCGCGCCTGGGGGGCCGATACCGTTGCCATGTCGGCCGTCGAAGAGGTCATTGCTGCGCGCCATAGGGGCATGCGGGTCTTAGGCATCTCCTTGGTGACCAATATGGCCGCAGGCGTGCAAGGTGCTTCACCCAATGGCGCTGAAGTGCTTGAGACAGCAAGAATGAAGGAAGCGGATTTCTCGCGTCTGATAAGGGGAATCGTAGCAGCGATCTGAGGACTGCGCAAGAGCTTGCAGAGGCGGCCTTAAGGATGCGGAGCCCCTTGCGGCATCAAGGACCGAAGCATATGCGGTCCTTAGCGGCCCTTGGTGGCACGTACCCTGTCACGCCCTGTTGTCGCGGGGTATTCCGTGAATTGTACCCTATTGGTGCGCTTTCTCTATTCAGCCGTCCGGCATGGCTTGCATGTGTCTGCTGCTCGTTTATAATAACCTGCATGTCACGCTGCGCCCTGGTGCGCTTTGGTGATTGCGGAAGTCCCGTCAGTTCGATCAACGGAGCATTATGATACAGATAGAGCATCTGTCGAAGACATACCACAACCCGTCCGCTTCGGGCGATGCCCATCACGCGCTCCATGATGTGAGCTTCGATATAGCCGATGGCGAGGTGTTCGGTATCATAGGGGCGTCCGGCGCGGGGAAATCCACGCTGGTACGTTGCGTCAACCTTTTGGAGCGCCCCAGTTCAGGTCGCATCATCATCGATGGGGTCGATGTGACGGGCTTCACCGGGAAGAGCCTTCTTGAACTGCGTGCCGGCATGGGCATGATATTCCAGAGCTTCAGCTTGTTCCAGCAGCGCACCGTGCTGCAGAACGTGACCTTCCCGCTTGAGCTGCGCCACGACCCCAAAGCCCACCGGGAGGCGCGGGCATTTGAGCTTTTGGAGCTTGTGGGGCTCACTGACAAGGCAAAGAGCTATCCGGCACAGCTTTCCGGTGGCCAACAGCAGCGGGTGGCCATCGCCCGGGCTTTGGCGAACAGCCCCAAGATAATGCTGTGCGATGAGGCGACCAGCGCACTTGACACCCGCACGACCGCTTCCATCCTGGCCCTCCTCAAAGACATCAACCAGAAGCTGGGGGTCACCATGCTGGTCATCACCCACGCGCTTTCGGTGGCCGACAAGATCTGCGACAAGGTGGCGGTCATCGACAAAGGCCGACTGGTAGAGATGGGCGCAACGGCGCAGGTCTTTGCCAATCCCCAAAGCAACGTGACCAAAGAGCTGCTCGACAGCAGGATTCGCTTGGCAACAGCTGCCCTGTCCGAGGAACCTGCTGTCTTAGCGACGATCGAAGCGTCAGGCGAACAGGACTTGGCTCGAAGCGGCGCGTCCGAAGAGCCAAGGGGCTTTGGAGCAGCCGAGAGAAAGGGGTTCTGACCCATGGAGGCCGTGCTGGCATTCTTCAACCAATACGGAGCCCTGCTTGCCCAGGGCACCCTTGACACGATAGTCATGACCGGGCTCTCGACCCTGTTCGCCTATGTGATCGGCATACCCTTGGGCGTCCTGGTGGTGGTGACCGGCCCTGCTGGCCTCCATCCCAAACGGGCTTTGAATGCAGCCCTTGGCTGGGTCTTGAATGTCGGTCGTTCGATTCCATTCATCATCCTGTTGGTCGCCCTGATACCCTTCACCCGCTTCATCGTGGGCACCTCGTTAGGGGTGCCCGGTGCGGTGGTCCCCCTGGTGGTGGCTGCCGCCCCCTTCGTGGGCCGCATGGTGGAACAAAGCCTTGCCGAAGTCGATGGCGGGCTTATCGAGGCCGCCCAGAGTTTTGGTGCTTCCACCTGGCATATCGTGTACAAGGTGTTCCTCCGGGAAAGCCTGCCCTCACTGGTCAGGGGTGCCTCCATCACCTTCATCACCCTGTTCGGCTATTCCGCTATGGCCGGCACCGTAGGAGCCGGCGGCCTGGGCGACATCGCCATCCGTTATGGCTACCAGCGCTACCAGGACGATGTGATGATAGCAGCCGTCATCCTGTGCGTCATCCTGGTTCAAGTCATACAGAGCCTGGGAGGGCTCATAGCCCGCAAGATGGACAAGCGCTAGGCGATAGCCCGAAGGCTCGGTAAAGGCCAAGCCATGCAGAAGATGCAGTTCGTTTTTAAGGCTTGAGCTTCAAAAGCACCAGAAGACCCTACCCCGGCCAAGCTAGGCAGAGGGGCTGCGCGTGCGCAAGGCCTGGGGCTCAAGGGTTGCACGATGCAGAGGGGCTGCGCGTGCGCAAGGCCTGGGGCTCAAGGGCTGCACGATGCAGAGGGGCTGCGCGTGCGCAAGGCCTGGGGCTCAGGGTTGCCTGAAGCAGGTGGCACACATGCGGGCGCAGTGGGTTCCCAGCTCATCGTGCACATCGACCGTGTAAAAGCCCAAGGAACGCCCCGACTTGTCGACAGCCGCGGTGGCGATGAGCTGTGCGCCTTTTGCCGCACTCAGGAACTCGATGGTGTTGCTCACCGACACCGTGGGGCTGCAGCCGAGGTTGCTTGCGATGGCCAGGGCGAAGTCGGCCAAGGTGAACAGGGCGCCCCCCATCACCTTCCCGACGGCGTTCAGGTGGATGGGGGCGATGTCGAGCCGACAGACCGCATGCCCGAAGGACGCCTCGATTATCTCGGCACCACAAGCCTCGCTGGCAAAGCGGTCATGCTTGAAATGCTCGCGCACCGCCTCAAGGGTCGCATCGGCGGGAAGCACAGGGCTGTTTGCGGCGCAGTCTTTCCTATCTGAATCGCCTTGGCCGAGGCTGCTCATAGGGTGCCTCAGACCACCATGCTGACCTTGACCATGACAGCCAGGTACAGTTCGACATATTGTCCCTCTTCCAGGTTCACCGTGTAGTATTCGCCCACGTCGTAGAAATAACAGGCATCCACGATGCTGCCGTAATCGAAGAGCAGGTCCTCCATGACATACACCCCGCAGTTCTGGGTCGCGTACAGGGGAAGGTCAGGCTGGATGCTTGCCTTGTAGGTGCCGGCGGGTATGTCTATGCCTACCCGGTAGCACCCACTGGTGATGGTGTCGCCCACGGTGAGGGGATCCATCGGCGCCGGGCGCATGTGGGCATCCGTCGGCGTCAGGAACACGACGGTCTCTCCTTCGTTCAGGGGGCAGAAGTAATGCCCGAAGTACAGGATGTACGATTCCAAGGTATAGTTCTCCGTGGTGCCTATCCTTTTGAACCTGAGGAACTGCCCCTCTACGCTTGGGCTCCCTTCGAAGTAGTAGAGACCCGCCTCAATGTCCTTTCCCTGCCCGACCTCGAAAAGCCCGGGAGAACAGACGCCGTCGACGTTCGTGTTCGGAAGGCTGTCGACACCTGCGCGTTCCTTTATCTCGTCAAGCGTATAGGTCCCGCTTTTCCAGGTGTCCCCATCTGAGGGGTCGTCGGGGTAATCGTCGGGGTAATCATCGAGGTAACCGTCGCCAGGGGGGTCAATCGGGAGGTCATCGTAGCTGTCTGGTTTTGTCACTGCCTCTGGCTTGGCCTCCTGGTCTGCGACAAATGAGCCATAGAGGTTGAAGGCTACTGCGGTGCCAGCCCCCAGGATTACAACGACCAGGCTTGCCGCAAAGGCAAAAGGCCATATCCTCCTTTTATGCGGGCTTGCCCTCGCGGCAGGGGATGTCACTGCAGGGAAGGGTGCTTGGCCATAAACGGGCGGATACGGCTCAAGCGGCATTGGTGAGGGCGTCGCTGGGGGCATCTGCGAGGGCTGCTGCGGCAGCACCGGTTGCTGCACCGGCAAGGGGGCTGCTCCATAGGGGAAGGGCGACGCACCCGGGGTGCCAGGATAGGCGCCTGGGGGATAGGAAGACCCTTGCGCCCCCGTTGCCGTGTGGTAAGGCTGATGCTGCACAGGTGCTGCTGTGAGAGGTTCTGGTGAAGGGAAGGACCGGTCCTGTGCAGGATAGGGCGAATCCGCAGCTCCGAACGGTGTTGTCGCGGGTGAATACTGCAAAGGATAGGGTGAATCTGTGCGACTGGACGAAGCCGCCGAACCAGCGCCTTGCGGATGGGCAGGATATGCCGGATAAGCCGGATAGCTTGGACAAGGGGCGGCGTCCGGGGTCGCAATCGGCTCTTGGTCTGGATAGGGCGAGGACAAGGGGGCAAGGGGTGAGCGTCCTTGATAGGGCAAGGACGAAGGGGCGGAGGGCGAAAGGCCAGGGCTTGGTGCACAAGGGGGGGCTTGGGGTGGTTGTGGGATCGGCGATTGGGCATCAAAGCCGAAGACCTTAACCTGCTCAGGACTTGTTGTGGCAGGCCACCAGGGCGTGTCAAGCAAGCTGTCTGTTATCGAGGCATCAGGGTCCGGGGTATCGGCGTTCCCGCCGAAAAGAGGGCTAGGCTGGCCGGTGCCTCCGAGGGCATCCCAACCGTTCTTGTTGTCGTGGTATCCGCTATTGCCGTCGTTTTCGCTCTCGCCGTACATCGCTGTGTCCTCCTTGTCGTACCCGGTCGTCCTCATGTTACCACAGTGGGTGCCCCCTGCGGGCCGTTTCCATCATTTTAGCCGAGCTTGCAGGCCCGGTGCGGTCCCCGGGCGGCTTGCAGGCCCGGCTCGGTTCCCGGGTGGCTTGCAAGCCCGGCTCGGTCCCCGGGTCAAGCCTGTCGGTTGCCAGAAGGGGGGTCCGCTGCAGCTGCTTCATCCGCTTGCACCAGAACCTGGGCTGTGGCCTCCACCAGGTTGATGGCGCCATGGGGGCAGGTGTCTTGGCAGATGCCGCAGGCAACGCAGTAGCGCGGGTGGAAATTTCTGGCTCCCGTATCCGGATGCGGTGAAAGGGCGCCAGTGGGGCAGCACCCACAACAACAAAGCTCTCCCCGGCAAAGGGCAGGGTCGATATCTGCATGGAAGAAGGGGATCCGAGGCGCGATGGCTGGGTCGTACTCAAGGGCTTCCAACAGCATCTGTCGTTTGGGGAAGAGTGTCTTCTTCGTATGCCCCAGGGGGGCGAAGCTGTTGGGCTCTTCGATGTCAGAGAAGTTCAGCTGGGCGATGGCGCGGCTGCGCTCGCGTCGCTCAAGGAATTGCTGGAGGACCTCGGAGTTGCGCAAGCGGCGCTTGCCCGAGGCTATATCGCCCACATCGCCTATCAGGTTGGTGAAGGCGCCGCGCCTGTCCACCCCTTCGGGGTCGGCAAGGTCTTTCAACAGCGCCTCTTTTTCGGGGATCGTGTCCCGGAAGCGCAGCTTCTTCGCACACCATGCCTCAGCCGTCTTTATGGCATGGGCGTAAAGCCTTTCGCCCAGCTCGCCTGCGCGGTCGCAGTCGGCACAATAGGCAAGGTCGCAGGATATGGCGGTGGGGATGTTCTCGGCAAGCAGCAATGCCCAGAACTCCGGGGGCAGGCTGGCCAGGCAGGGAAGCACGATGACGCAGGCGGCAGGTTCCAAGCCAGGGAAGATGTTCTCCTTACACGTGAAGCAGACGGCATCCCCCTTAAGGGCGATGCGCCTTGCCCGCGTATGGACGTCGAGCAGGGTGACCCGGGTGGAAGAGAAGGCGTCACAGATGCCCAGGCAGATACCGCAGCTGTTGCAACGTGCGGCATCGATCAGGGGAAGCCGGCCAGTGCCGCCGTCGGGGGTGAGGCTGATAGCCGCTTGCGGGCAGGCTATGGCGCATCGCTCGCAGTCGGCCCCCTTTGCCCGGGTGCAGAAGTCACGCAGTACCAGTATCTTTGCTTCTGAGTCCCTCATCGGGGGATTCCTTCCTTGAAGAGCCTGGCTGAGGGCTGCTGCGGTACTGGTGCCGCCCAAGCGCCAGGGCGTCCGTTTCGATGTCCGATACCCCTCGCAGCGGGGTGTACGAAGGAACGGCAGTGCCCAAGCCAAGCTATGTCGCCGCAGGCCACCATACTATGCCCCGAATGCCCTGTGCAAGGTGGAGTCTATGCGCGCAAGCACGTCGGCGCGGTCGAGCAGCTCGATGCTCTCGAACAAAGGCGGGGACACCTTGTTGCCGCAAACCGCAACGCGCAAGGGCTGGAAGAGGGCTTTCGCCTTCATCCCCCGGGGCTCGGCAAGGGCGCGGCAGGCCTCTTGCAAGGCTTCGCATTCCCAGGGTATGCCGGTGTCCGCAAGCACTTCGCGGCAGGCCAGCAAGGCCTCTTCGGCGCGGCACCCCTCTTTCAGAAGCACGCTGGCCACGCTCTCGTCGTCGAGGGCAACCCTGTCTCCCCAGAAGAGGTAGGCCAGCTTGTCCGGTATCTCGTCAAGCCTTGTCAAGCGCTCTGCCAGAAGGGGGTAGAGCTTGTGGTACCACTCGGGCCGTCTTTCCAGGTCGAGGGCTTGGGCACCCGCTGCCAAGAGCCAGGGTCTTGCAAGACCGACCCAGGCAGAATCACCCATCGCCCTGATATAGGCACCGTTCATCCAATCGAGCTTCACCTCGTCGAACACCGCGTCCTTCTTGGTGACGCGCTCCAGGCTGAACTGCTTTGCCAGTTCGTCCCGTGCGATGAGGGTTGTCTCTCCGTCGAGCGACCAGCCCAGGAGCGCGAGGAAGTTCACCAGGGCATCAGGCAGGTAACCGCGGTCGCGGTATTCCTCCACCGAGGCAGCGCCATGGCGTTTCGAGAGCTTCTTGCCGTCAGGGCCCAAGATCATGGAAAGATGGGCGAAGACGGGCGGTTCCATCCCTAAGGCCTCATAGATAAGTATCTGGCGCGGTGTGTTCGAGAGATGGTCGTCCCCCCGGATGACATGGCTTATCTGCATGTCGGCATCGTCACAGACCACCGCGAAGTTGTAAGTGGGGCTCCCGTCGGTGCGCACGAGCACCATGTCGTCCATGACCTCTGCCGGAAAGGCCACCGTGCCATAGACCGCGTCGTCGAAGCGGATCTCAGGCCGGCCGATCGGCACCTTCAGGCGCCATACATGGGGCTCTCCTGCGGCAATACGGGCGGCGGCCTCGCGGGGATCGAGGGACCGGCAGCTTCGGTCGTAGCCGGCATAGCCGCCTTCTGCCTGTTCTGCTGCAGCCCTTTTGGCATCGAGCAGATCCTTCGAGCAGAAGCAGGGATAGGCTGCGCCCCGTGCCTTGAGCGTCTCAAGGGTCTGGGTGTAGCGCGTGGTGCGCAGGCTTTGGCGGTAAGGCCCGAATGCCCCTTTGTCGGCGGATGGACAGGCAGCTTGGGAGGTGGGTTCGCTGGCAGGTGCATTCCCCGCCAGGGCGTCCCCGGCAAAGCTGGGCCCCTCATCCCAATCGAGCCCCAGCCACTGCAAAGCCCTTAAAATGACCTGGGTGTTCTCTTCGGTAGAGCGTTCGGGGTCGGTGTCCTCGATGCGCAGGATGAAGCTGCCGCCGTTCGCGCGGGCGAAAGCCCAGTTATAGATGGCGGTACGGGCGCCGCCGATATGCAGCATCCCGGTAGGCGATGGCGCGAAGCGCACCCTTACCGGACGTGCCATGGGGCTTGCAAGGGCTTCTTGGTCGCAGCCGTCACCGGGCGAGCCTTGAAGGGAAGGGGATGCGGGCGTTGCTGCCGAAAGGAGGCCTGACGCAAGCTTGCCGGCCGAATCCTGATCGGACGCAGGCTTGTCGGCAGAATCCTGATCGGACGCAGGCTTGCCGGCCGCAGCCTGATCGGACGCAAGCTTGCCGGCCGCAGCCGGAGCTGTTGGGGTGAGAGGGGTACTTGAGGAGGAAGGTTCCATCACTTCTGCTTTCTCTGTCGGTCAAGGGTGCGCAAGACGCACCCGATACTGAAACAAATGATGCAGGCAAGCAGGACGCAGGCAAGCCATACCACGCCCATGCCTATCCAGAACTCGGTGGGATACATGCGGATGAGCAGCGAATCAGCGCTGAAGGTCCAGGTTCCTGCCGCGAAGAACAGGGAATGGAAGCAGCTGAAGAAGCCGTTGAAGTCGAAGGCTGCCCACAAGGCAATCCCCGCGAAGAGGACTGCCACAAGCCCTGCGGAGCCTTGAAGCATCCGAGCCACCAGTGCGCGACCGCTCCACAAGCTGCCCTTGCCCTGCTTCATGGTTGAAGGGCTTGGCTGATCGGGTGCCGTATCCGGGTTCTTTTGTGAAGCCTTGCCCTTATGCCTGCCCAGCCCCAAGGCCGCACAGCCTGCCAGGGCCAGGGCAGCTGCCACGGCAAGCGCCACCCGGGCAGCTGAAACGACCTCGAAGACGTCGTCGAGGTGGCTCAGGGCGTCATCGGTCAGCACGGGTCTGCCGTCACCAGGCGGGCGGAGTGCCGTGGAGCCGCTCCCGTCCTTGTCGCCGGTTGCCTCACCGCTGTCGTCTGAGGCAGCGGCTTCCGTATAAGCCTGGACGGATTCGCGGCTATGCGACCCAACGGTGTAGTCGCGGGTGGCGTTCGCTGCTGCCACCAGCTCTTCTTGGGAATACGGCGAGCCTTCGAAACGGCTGAACCTTTGTGCGAGGAAGTCGGTCGTGAAAGGAGCGGTACACAGCAACAGCCCCGACCCCAACAGCAAGAATGCCAGGCAAAGGGTGCTGATCGCGGCTATGGCAGCCCGAAGGAAGGCCGACATCAGGCATCAGCCTTTCTTTCGCTCTCGGGTCTTTGGCTCTCGGGTGCAGGGGCTCGGCCGTTGTCAAGGCGCCGGCCGTTGTCGGGGGCTCGGCAGCTGTCGGGGGACGTGTCTGCCCCAGAGGCTCCAAGGGCGCCGCCCCTTGCCGGGGGAACGGAAGCGTGGTGCGGGCCAGGTCCGGGGAAGGGGAGGGGGCCTGGTGCGTCATCCACGTCCACCCAGAGGGTGGCAGAGGTCATGCCCTTCATGTCCTTCGAGATGGTGGGCAAGGGCCCGAGCCGCGAGAACACCCCGGCAAAGCGCCCATTATAAAGATAGAGGCCTTGCAGGTTGTTGTACCAAGCACCTTCCCGGCACGCTTCGGCATCGGGAATCCCTGCGAGGGCGGTGTCGGGAGGCAGCGTGAGGGTCTTATAAGGGGTGCAGTAGCTCTGCACCAGGAAGGGCTCGCCGCTGGCCGCGTTCGCGTAGCGGTCCACAAGGGCTTCCCACTCGCCTTGGGAGAAGAAGCATCCGGCGAACACCTTGTCGGCGCCGTAATGGTCGGTAGGCTTGATTATCCAGCGGTCCTTGGCGGCCTTGACGGAAGCAAGCTCGATGTTGCCGTCGTCAAGGAAGCAGGTGCGCGGGATGGTCGCTTCGATGAAGGCAGCCTCGGAGGGGGTCAGGAACGTGGTGGTCCAAGGGTGGCGAAGCACCTGGAATATCTGCTTGTCGTGGACCACATGTCCGGCAAAGCTGCCGATGAGCGCCACTTTCTCGGCTAAAACGGCCTCGATGAGGCCAAGCGACTCATCCCAGAACTCGATGATGTCGTTCGTCACGCTGCGCCGCCAGATGGCGTCTATGGCCTTGCCGTCCGGACCAGAGAGTACCCCCTCATGGAAACGTAGGTCGCGCACATCCGCAACCGTGCAGCTGACGCCCCTTGCCTCGAAGAGGCTGCGGAACACCTCGAACTCATCGACGACCCCGTGGTCGAGGTAGTCGCAGATGGCCACATGGGGGGCGCTGACCCGGAAGCGGTAGGTGCCGTAAATCGCCATGAACTCGTCCACCCAGGTGTCGAAGAGGTCGCTCGATGCAAGCCGGTGCCGTCTTGAGAAGGCTTGGGAGGTCGCAGAGCCTCTCAGGGAGTTCGTTATCTCGCGGTCCTCGTTCATGCCGGAAGAGCCATCAGCATTGAACTCGCAGAAGGCCACGCTGAGGTCATCCTCGTTCAAGAACACATCGACCCGTGCGAAGGGAAGGAGCGCATCGTAGCCACGCGGCACCAAGATGAGCCTTTCCAGGCGCGGATCGAAGGAAAAGAGCGTACGGTATGCGGGGTCGTCAAGGTAATGCTGTATGACCTTGCAGAGGATCCCGTGCACGGTGGTGGCGGTGTTGCGCATGGCCTCGTAGGTGGCCTGACCGTACAGGCGGGGCACGAAGCTCGAGTCCACGACTTGGTGGTGCACGATGGCGGTCGATGCCTCCATATAAGCCCGCGCCGCCCTTCTGCCGGGTATGTCGCCCTCAAGGGCGTCCATCTCGTCGAACCAGGCTTGGGTGAGGTCGGCGTTGGTGGGGGCGGTCCTTTGTTCCTCGCCCAGAACAGCGGAAGCGCTGCTGCCTGGGCTTGCACAGGTGCCTGCTCCTGCAACAGCGGACTCACAGCGGCCGCCGCCGGTGCCTGCGCCAGCGGACTCACAGCGGCCGGTGCCTGCTCCTGCGATAGCGGACTCACAGCGGCCGGTGCCGGTGCCGCTGCCGGGCTCGCCTCCTGCCTGCGTGCCGTGGGTGCCATGCCCGGCGATGCCAAGCGTTCCTTTGTCCATCCTGCCGTCCTTGCCTTCATCTATGCCGTCGTGCGCCTGGGGGGCCATGTCTGTCCCTTCTGTAAACATTGGGCCTTCTGCCCGCAACTCTGTATACGGAAAGTGTATCATGAGCGCAAAGCCATGCCCGCAACGATGACGCATCGTGCGGCACAAATTCACGAAAGGAATTCACGCAGCCATGATTGGAGCCTCGGATACCGCGCAGACAGCTTCTTCCTCATACCTCTTCACTTCCGAGTCGGTGACGGAAGGCCACCCCGACAAGGTGTGTGACCAGATAGCGGATGCCATCCTGGACGCCATCCTCGAAAAGGAGGCAGCACTTGCCCAGGCGGGCTATGTCGCCCCCAACGGCGAGCCGGCAGACCCTGCGGCCGTTCGGTGTGCAGCCGAGGTGCTGGCCACGACCGGCCTGGTCATGGTGACCGGTGAGATCCGCACGCAGGCGTACATCGATGTGCCGGCCATCGTACGCCAAGTGGTGGGCGAGATAGGCTACGATCGTGCCAAATACGGCTTTGATGCGCAGACCTGCGGGGTGATGAACGCCATCCACGAACAGAGCTCCGACATAGCCCAAGGGGTCGATAGCTCCTACGAGGTCCAGCACGGCCAGGCATCAGAAGGCAGCCTGGATGCGACCGGCGCGGGAGACCAGGGCATGGTGTTCGGCTATGCCTGCAACGAGACGAAGCCGTTGATGCCCCTGCCCATATACCTGGCCCATCGCCTGGCAGAAGAGCTTGCGCAGGTACGGAAGTCCGGTGCCTTGGACTACCTGCGGCCAGACGGCAAGACCCAGGTCAGCGTGCGCTATGTCGATGGCAGGCCCACTCAGGTGGAAAAGGTCCTCATCTCCGCTCAACATTCCGAGGAAATAAGCCCCGAAAGGCTCCGGGCCGACCTGATAGAGCAGGTCATAGATGTGGTCTTCACCCGGGAAGGGGTGGCAGTCTCTGGGGACCTGCAGATCCTGGTCAATCCCACTGGCCGTTTCGTCATCGGGGGCCCTATGGGGGACTCAGGCCTCACCGGGCGCAAGATAATCGTGGACACCTATGGGGGAATGGGCCGCCATGGCGGTGGCTCCTTCTCGGGCAAGGATTGCACCAAGGTGGACCGTTCGGCCGCCTATGCTGCCCGTTGGGCTGCGAAGAACGTGGTGGCAGCAGGGCTTGCCGACCGTTGTGAGCTGCAGGTCGCCTATGCCATCGGCGTCGCCCATCCGGTCTCGCTCATGGTGGAGACCTTCGGCACCGCCCATGTGCCCGAGCCGAGCATCGCCCGCGCGGTTGCCGAGGTCTTCGACCTGCGCCCCGCCGCCATCATCGACGCGCTCGACCTGCGCCGCCCCATCTATCGCAAGACAGCCGCCTATGGCCACTTCGGACGGGAGCTGCCAGAGTTCACGTGGGAGAAGACGAACAAGGTGGCAGCCCTTCATGCTGCTTTGGGCCTGACCCATGCCCCAGGAGCGGACGGGCACGCAGCCCCTCATTCGGCCTGACACGCGGTCTTGGGGAGTTGCCGTGCGCCTTGCCTCGGTGATACTGGACATACCCGCCCAGGTGCTTGAGGCGCCCTATACCTATGTGGTGCCCGACACTTTGGGCGCCCTTGAGGTGGGCTGCGCCGTACTGGTGCCTTTCGGGAACCGTGATGCCATCGGTTTCGTCATGGCCTTGGAAGGCCCTGAATGCCTTGGCGCCCTCGATCCCGTGAAGCTCAAAACTGTCCGACAGGTGCTCTCGCGATCCTACTTCGACGAGGAAGGCGCCGCATGCGCCCGATACCTGAGCGAAGCGTACATCGCCCCCTTGAGCTCCTGTGTGCGCCTGCTCACCCCGCCTCAAGGGGTGCCGCGCCTGGTACGGAGAGGCAAGGCCTGGCAGGTCGAGGATCCGGTCATCGCTGAGGTCGATGACCGCTGGGTGAGGGCGACCCCGGCTGCGGAGGGTTTCACCGCGCGCAAGGGAGCCGTGAAGCAGCAGGCCATTGTGGATGCGCTTCGCAGGGGGGAGCTGCGCGTGGCCGAGCTTGCAATGGAGTTCGGCCCGGTATCGGCAGCGCTCAAGGCGCTTGCCGCGAAAGGCGTTGTCGAGCTTTTCTGCCGCCGCCGCGAACGGGGATGCCCACCTCACCTGCAATCAGGCTTCAACCCATCAGGAAAGCCCTGCCTGACCAGGGGGCAAGAAGAAGCCCTTGCGGTGATACGGCAGGCACAGAAAAAGGCAGCGGGCGAGGTGGTCTTGGTGGACGGCGTCACCGGGTCGGGCAAGACAGAGGTCTACCTGCAGGCCATAGAACACTGCCTTGACCAAGGGAAGAAAGCCATCGTGCTGGTGCCTGAGATATCGCTCACCCCCCAAACGGTCGCACGTTTCAGAGGGCGCTTCGGCGACACCGTGGCGGTCATGCACTCGCGCATGGGCGCCGGCGAGCGCTTCGACCAATGGGACCGTATCCGCAAGGGGGATGCCCAGGTGGTGGTCGGTGCCCGGAGTGCGCTGTTCGTCCCGCTCAGGGATTTGGGGCTTGTGATAATCGATGAGGAGCACGAAGGCTCCTACAAGCAGGAGAGCGCCCCCCGCTATCATGCCCGCGACGTTGCCGCATGGATGGTGGCGCAAAGGGGCGCCACCCTGGTCCTTGGGTCGGCCACCCCTTCCATCGAAGCCTTGCACTGCGCTAAAACGTTCTCGTGGTGGCATCACACGGTGCTCCCGGATCGCGTGAACGCTTCGCCCTTGCCCCGTATCGAGGTCGTCGACATGGCACGCTTGTTCGGGTCGGGCGATCGGTCCATGTTCTCGCCCAAGCTGGCCAGCGCCATCCACGAGGTCATCGATGCCGGTCATAAGGCAGTCCTCTTGTTGAATCAGCGCGGCTTCGCGCAGTTCTTGTTGTGCCGTGATTGCGGCTTCGTCCCCTCCTGCCCCTCCTGTGCCCTTTCCCTGACCTATCATGAGCGGGGGAACTGCCTGGTGTGCCATCATTGTGGGCATCGTCAGCCGGTGCCTGCCCGATGTCCTTTATGTGCAAGCCCTTATCTGAAGCGGTTCGGGGCAGGCACGCAGCGGGTCGAGACAGAGCTTCGATCCCTGCTGTCTGAGAGGATAGGCAAGGGGGAGGCCAGCATCATCCGTATGGATGCCGACACCACCACCGGGAAAGGCGCCCATCAACGCCTTCTTGAAGAGTTCGGCAATGCTGGCTCTGCGGTTCTCTTGGGCACCCAGATGATTGCGAAAGGGCTTGA
>JAIRPR010000035.1 GCA_031256895.1 Coriobacteriaceae bacterium | reverse complement strand
CTAGCGGCTTTGAAAAGGGGGTATTGTTCGTTTCCTATCTTTTTTGCATCACGGACCTCGCGGGAAAGGAACTCATGGCCCCAACCGCCGGCATAGTACAGGATGGATGGCGGCGCGATCATGCCTCCGGGGATATCGATGTTGCCGGTTATCTCGAAAAGGGCGCTGATGGCCTGTCCGGCAGGCAGGGTCTCCTTGGTCATATCGACCGCGACGCCCCATTGCACAATGGCGTTCTTGGCCTGCGCGAAGGCGCGGGCAGCTGACCGGATGATTTCCTCATCGACCCAGGTTATCTGTGACACCCGTTCCACCGGGTATTCAGCGACCCGTTCGGCCAGTGCCTCGAAGCCGTAGCACCAGCAATCGACGAATTCCTTGTCGTAGAGCCCTTCGGTGATTATCACATTGAGAAGGCCGAGTGCGAGGGCGCCATCGGTGCCAGGCCGCAGTTGCAGGAAATGCTCGGAGCGGTTTGCGAGCCAGGTGCGCTTGGGATCCACCGTGATAAGCTTGCTGCCCCTTTTCATGCAGTCGGTCACCCAATGGCCGAAAAGGCCGTCGGAGTTCGAGACGACAGGGTTGTTGCCCCAGACCAGTATCACCTCTGGAAGCTCCCAGGAAGGGTTCTCATAACGGTCGGCGAACTGCTGGGAGTAATCCCCCAGCCAGAAGGCGCCGCTCGAGACACGGCACCCGGCTATCCGGGGTGCGTAACAGGCAGTGCCGCTGAGGGCGACCACGTAGTTCGGGCTGCCGAAGCTCCATGCCAAACGGGTTATCCATGCAGCTATGTCCCTGCCGGTCCCCTGCCAGAAGGTGACGCTTTCCGGGCCGAAGCGCTCTTTGTAATCGTTGAACCGCTCTGCGATGGTGCGGTATGCCTCATCCCAGCTGATGCGTTCCCACTGATCGCGGCCGCGGGCTTCACGGGCGCGCCTCATGGGGTAGGTGAGCCGGTCCGGGTGATTGGTCACCTCGGGCAGAGCCAGGCAGCGGACGCACAGGCGGCCTTGGTTGAAGGGGTTCTCGGGGTCACCTTCGACCTTGGTGAGCCTGCCTTCCTCATCGGTATGCATGAGGACCCCGCAGCCCAGGTGACACCCCGGCCCCGTCCAGGCACTCCCTCGGGTTATCTTCTTCCCTTCCTGAGAGCTGCGAAATGGTGTAGTATGTTCCACAAAAGTATAGATATGTTCATTGATTGCTTTTTGGCTGAGTCTTACACCGTTGGCATCCCGCACCTCATGTACGCCCTGCATCCTTGATGTGTCCTCCCGGACACGGTTATCATGTTCGGCCATATGCAACAACTCCCCGTCTGGTTCCGATTTGAAGGTCGAGTTGATTTTCGTACGGTACCGGGCAGGTTGTAACCAAGCGCATAGTTTGAATTCTGCTTGCCCTGCTTTGTGGGCAATCTCATATCCAGATGTTGAGATGACCGGATACTAGCTGATAGGAGCCATCTTGAAAACCTTCTTTCCTCACCGTGAGGCATCGATCGAAGCAGGAATCGCGCAGGATTGCCCCCTGCGGAAACCCGATCAAAGCGAAGGCGCCCTTGGCCTTGCCTACGTTGTTGCGGGTGCTGGTTTCGCCTGCCTTCTTGGATGGGAGCTGTTGGTCGTCTTTTCGCCGGCTTCCTTCTTGCTTGCGCAGCGCCCCTTTGAGGAAGCCGTTCTGCTGCGCCTGGTGTCCATAGCGGCCATGGCTGCCACTCTGCGGATCTGCGGGGCTTTCGCCGATTGGATCTACCTGCATAAGGCGCGGTTCCTCTTCTTCGGAGCGACATGTGCCATAGCCTCGATTGCACTGACCGCAGCGGATTTCTTGCTGGGATTCCCCCTGGCAGCCTCTATACCTGTATGGGTTGCCTTCGGCTTCGCACAGACAAGCGTCATGATATCCTACTGCCAGTTCTTTTCCACCATGCCCACCAAACGCACCGCGTTCACCATTGCCTGTGCGTCCTGTGCGGGAACCCTGGTGTTCTTCTTCGTCTATCTTTCCTGGCTGCCGTTCATCGGGCTTGCGGCAATGAGCGTTCTGGTCCTGGGCTCTACGGGGCTTATGTTGTACCTCTTCAAGAACTGTGGCGTGTCCCGTTCCTTGGATGTGCGGGAATACCGCAACCCCAATGCGCTTTCGCTGCCCTCCATGCTGTCGGTCGGGATCCATGGCGTCATCTTCGGCTATGTCTCTATCCTTCTTTGCAGGATGGGCTTGGTTGCGGCGGTCATTGGCGGCGTGAGCGGGCTTGTCGGCTCGATGCTTCCCCTTCTGTGGGTCAGGATAGGGTCTCGCGTAGAGGTCGATACCAGCCTGGTGCAAAGGGTGTCCTTGCCTGCCCTGGTCTGTGGACTGCTCTTGTTCGATTTCCTTGATTCTGCCGGCCAGCTCTTCTGCTGCTGCATCGTGGTAGCGGCGCTTGCCCATAGCACCATCATGTCATGGACTATCACTAGCATCGAGAACGCCGAGTTCCAGCTGCATCCGGTCGCCCGTTTCGTGCAAAGGCAATCTCCCAACCATGCCGGGTTCCTGATAGGCGCGATCCTTGCCTTTGTGGTCGTGTTCCTTTTTGCCGACGACCCCTTGATGCTCCCCTTGACCTCGACGGTACTGGCCATTGCAGCGGTTGCCGTGTTCTGCATCTATGGTGGCGACGAATCGAAGGCCAAACGGAGGCTCGCCGACCTCTTGACCAACCGCCACGATAACGGGACACACCCTGCTATGGGGGTGCTCGAACGCCTCGCCTGCCCCGATCAAGACCTCTGCAATCAAACGGAAAGGCCCGGCATTCCTGACGGGACGGGTGGCGCAGATGACCCAAAGGGCACGAAGCTGCCCGACGATCACCCAGGCGAAGACGAGAAGACGGGCGGACTGATGCGGTTCAAAGCCCGTTGCGAGGCAATCGCTGCAGAATACCACCTGACCTCGCGGGAATCAGATGTGTTCATGCTGCTTGCCAAGGGCAGAACGGCTGAATACATCAGCAACCAGCTGTTCGTCAGCTCTGCGACCGTCAAATCGCACATCTACCATATCTATCAGAAGCTCGGCGTGAATTCCCAGCAATCGCTGCTCAACATTGTTGATGCCCACGACGATCGCAGCAAGCATCACGAAAGCTGTTGTCGCTAGCGCTGGTGCCGGTGGTGCTGGTGGTGCTGGAGCCGCCAGCGCTGGTGGTGCTGGTGGTGCCGAGCCGCCGGTGCTGCCGGTACCACTGGCGAAACCGGCTGCGGGCGGTGCCGCTGGCGAAACCGCTGGCACCGTTGCTGTCGCTGGAGCCGCCGCCGGAGCCGCCGCCGATCGGATCCTTGCCGGCGCCGCACCCCTCGGCACACCAAAAAGGGCGCCCCTGTTGGGCGCCCCCGTACCTACAACGGCCAGCGATCTGCAGGCCGCCTTGAAGCTGGCACAAAACTACATGCCTGGCCCCTGTGCACCGGCCGGCGGTGCCTTGGGGAAACCTTCGGCAGTCCAGCCGTTGACATTGCCCACCTTGAGACCTGGCATGGGGTCGCCGGGCTTGATGGCAGGCTCGTACTTGCCAGCCAGTTGTTTACCCAGGTCGTAACCGAAAGTGATGCAACGGCCATGGCTGTTGCCGGCCACATTGATGGGGTAGTCTACTGCGATGACGCTGCCTACCATGTTTCCTGCGACATACAGGCCGTCGATAGGCTTGCCATCAGCGTCGAGGCAACGGAACTCTTCATCGCACTTCAGCCCCATGGGGATAGCCAACACCGCAGGGCCCACCTTGGTGGCATAGAAGGGCGGCTTCTTGATGGGCGTCAAAAAGACAGGCTCTTTGAAGAAATCGGTGTCAGATTTGGCATCGCACATGACATTGTAACGGTCGACCGTCTTCTTCAGGGTGTCAGCGGGGACCTTGATAAGGGCGGCAAGCTCTTCGATGGTGTCTGCCTTCCAGGCTGGTTGGGTCCAGGTAACCGGGTCGGTCGCAGCATTCGGCTCTTTGCCGGCCTCAAGCCAGCCTTCCATCTGCCCTCCGAAGCTTTCAGCCGCCGCCGAAGTGGGAGAACCGAAGGGACGGAAGCTGTCCCAGAACATGCCGCCGCCGAAGCCGACGGTGTCGGTGATGTCTTGCAGCCAGTTGTCATCGAAGATGGCAAAGGCGCGCTGCTCGGGCTGACGTACCATGTTGTTCGACTTGCCTTGGACCCAGGTGTCTTCGCAGAAGAAGCGTTCGCCGTTGATGTTGACAAAGAGGAATGCTGCATGGAACCAGGTGAACGCCTGCGGGTGCATCATCGTGGGGCCGGGGGTGTCGACCATTTGGGCGCCTATCCACATGCCCATCTTGTGGCCTTCGCCGTTGTTGACCGCATCCCCATTGTTCCACCCGCTCATAACGTTGGTGGGGGTGTACTGGGTGCGCTCCAGGGGATACGGCAGGGCAATGGGTGCATATGCCTCGACCATTTCCTTGTCGCCGGAGATGTCGCCGGTGGCAAGCACCACGCCTTTGCTTGCGTTGATACGCTTGTAGGTTCCCTTGTCGGTCTGCACAATGGCGCCCACGACCTTCGAGCCTTCCTTGACCAACTGGACGGCAGGGGCATTGAAGAGGTATTCCGCACCGGCCTTGAGGGAGTCGTGATAGGCCAGGGTTGCCGGCAGGAAGGGGTTGTAGTCGAAGAGCGGCTTCTCGCCTTCTGCGGGGGGCATCATGAAGGCCATGTGGTAGCCGGGGACCTCTGCCCACACAGTGTCCTTGCTGAAGAAGTCGCCCACCATGACCGGTGCCTTGACGGCATCGATCTTGTCAAGCATCCAGTTGGAGGCACGTTCCGAATCGCGGAAGAACTTGGCGATCAGCGGCTCGTGCGCACGTGAACCGTTCTGGGCGACCCAGTGGGCATAGGCATCCGGTTTGTCGAAGGTCGCACCGACCTGTTCCATATAGCGGGAATTGATGGCGCCAAATCCGCCGCCGCGCCCATTGAACTGGGCGCATTTCTCGACAACCAGCACCTTGGTGCCGCTCTCTGCCGCTGAACATGCCGTGCAGATGCCCGAGATGCCAGCTCCGATGACCAGTACTTCGGTATCGATGGTCTCAGCGACTTCGGTGATGGGTGCCGGCGCGGTTTCCCAAGAGTACCGGCCTGCGCCGGATGAGGCCTCCGGAGCATCAGTGTTGGAAGTGCCCGATGGCACCGGGGTAGGGGTTGGGGATCCGTTCGCACACCCGGCAAGACCAGCTGCTGCTATGGCACCGGCAGCGGCGGCTCCGCTCAAGAACGAACGCCTTGATATTCCCTTCTGTGTTTCATTCATTCCCTTATCCTCCTTCAGATAAGATTTTCCGCCTGTTCATCGGAGCGTACCGATGAGGGGCGCTTGGTTGGTCGCCGGTCACTTCTTTGCCCTTCATCAGCAAGACGCTTATAGCACCAGCATGACAAGCCGCTCAGCACCAGCAAAGGCAGAATCTCCGTATGCTGGACTGCGTTATGCAGGGCTGCCTTAGACAGAGCTCCTAAGGCAGGTCTTCCTTTGGCAGGACTTCCTTTGGCAGGACTACCTTAGGCAGGACTTCCTTTGGCAGGACTTCCTTAGGCAGGTCTGCCGTCTGGTTCCGTTGCTTGGCCGATGTCCGCACCATTGCGAGCCACCTTACGAGAACGTGCCATGACCAAAAGCAAAGCGTGACCGATGAGCGCCATTATGACACCCCGGCCCGTGAAAGGACAACGAACGCAAAGGCCCACATCATGCTTCCGTGGTAAAATGAGCCTAAACGGCCCATAGAGCTACCGACATGCCTTTTGTATAGTTTCAGGGGAGTTCAACCAGGGAGGAAACATGAATAGCCTAAGGCAGAGACCGAATGCCCCGCTTGTGCGCGGGTCGTTCACGTCGTTCACCTCGCTGCGTCTGCTCGGTTTAGGCTTTTGGCAGGCCTGGTGGATGCTTTGCCTTTGCACGCCTACCGTGTTGCCTTTTGCCTATTCAGCGGTCTTCCCCATAAACCCCGTGCTTATCGTCCTTTGCCTCTCTGCGCTCGGCTATCTTGCCTTGGTGGTCATGAGCCGCTGGTTCTCCCCTTTCTTATCGAAGCCCTATTTCCTGGTTGCGGCGGCCGTTTTCTCTTGCCTGGGTACCTTTGTCATGGGAGCACTTGCGGCAGGTTGGCTGGGGGAAGCCTTGGTGGCACCCTACATCATAGCAACCGTCGTGACTTCCTTGGGCAATGCCTGTCTGCTTATCATGTGGGGGGAATTGTGGAGCACCTTGGCCACCGGGCGCGTAGGGCGCTTCCTCTACGTTTCGTACGCCTTTGCCTTTGTCCTGTTCTTTTCCATAAACGCCCTTCCCGGGCTTGTACGTGTCGTGACAGTTGCCCTCTTGCCGGCAATCAGCACCTTCATCCTGCATAATGCGCAGCGCGAGCCTCGCCGGGAACCTGCGGCAATCATGTTCGATATGGAGCCTGTCTCCATCCCCCAATTATTGGTCTATCTGCTTATGATGAGCTTGGCCTATGGCTTTTCCCAATCGATGCTCAACGTGGTCTCGCCCACGCCTGATATCAGTTCCGCCATATTCGTGTTCGCGGGCGTGGGAATCGCGGCCTTGGCTCTGAACATTTTCATCACCCAGCCACCCATCGAGGCCTTCACCTTGTACCGGCCCATCCTGCCAGCTTTGTCCATCGGCCTTATCCTGATAGTGGTGCTGCCCTCTCACCTTGCCTTTGTTGGCGGCGGCCTGGCCGTCATAGCTGCTTACAGCCTTGACATGCTGATGATGCTTGTCTCGACCGACGTTTCGTTCAGGGGAAGGATACCGGTTGCCCTGACCTTCGGGCTTTCTATCTTTGTGGCACGGATGGGCACCCTTTTCGGCACGGTCGTTTCGTTCGAGACCTTTTCCCTTTCAAGCGACCCTCAAGAATTCGCCCGCCTTATCCTTTTACTGTGCGCCATCGTGGTCATCCTGGTGGGCACCCTGTTATTCCCGCCTGGAGACCTTCAGAAGCTCTACCGACCTCGTACGCCTGCAACGACCAAGACCGAGCCCCTGAAGGAGAAATGCGAACGGCTTGGCACCATGTGCGGCTTGACCTCCCGCGAACTGGAAGTCTTGGAGCTGCTTGCCTCAGGGCGCAGCGTCCCCTATATCTGCGAAGAGCTGGTCATAGCCAAGGGAACAGCAAAGCACCATGTGAGCAGCATCTATCGAAAATTGGGAGTGTTCGATCGGCAAGGCTTGCACGATGTCATGGAACAGGGCAGCGCAGGCAAGGGAGCCTTGTAGCCTTCACGACTTGGAAGCGCTTCCCTCTAGCCCGCACAACATGGAAGCCGCTCAGAAAGCCGCCGCCTTCCCTTCTGCCCTTCTGACGTTTGCCTTGGTTCAGGCACCTCAAAAGAACCCCACCCAGAGGAAAGGGGGCTCCCCATTGGGAAGCCCCCCGTAAATCTTTCCGGTGCTTTCCGGTTTTGCCCGGTTCAGCACGAAACTGTCCGGCGCCTCCCCGGCGCCTTGGCCGTCCAAACGTGCCGATGACCTCCGTCAAGCCCGTTTCGGCAGCCTGGCCTAGTAGTTCAGATCCTCATCTGCTACGCGGCCACGGAAGGTGCGGTAGATGATCACATGGTACACCAGCACAATGGGCAGGCCTACACAGGTGATGCCGGTCATCCAAGCAAGCGAAAGCTCGGAAGAGGCCGCACTCATGGCAGTGATGGCAGGCCCCACGCTTCCGGGGGCGGCTATCACGAAGTTGGGGAACATCGAAGCAGCGAAGACCCCGACCAGGAAGAACGCGGCACCCGATTGAAGCAGGAACACCAACAGGTCCTTGTCCTTCTTGCCCAGGATGAAGGCGGCAACCAAGGCCACCACGAACAGGGCGGCGAAGAGCCAGGCCAACACGGTGGTGATCGGCAGCATCGAAGGAGCATACGCGAACAGGGCATAGGCTGTCAGCAGGACGAACAAGACCAAGGCGATCAGCTGCAAAGGCGTGCGCAGCTTCAAGGCACGCTGACGCAGCTCGGAATCGACAGGTGCCTTAAGAGCAAGCCAGCTTGCGCCTTGCGCAAGGAACATGGCCAAGCCCAGGATGCCGCACAGCAGCGTGAACGGCGTCACCAGCCCCAACAACGGGATGCCGGAATAGTTCCCGATGGCATCCATCGGAATCCCCGCGAACACGTTACCGATAGCCACACCCAACAACAGTGCGGGCAGCAAAGACCCCACGAAGAAGCATCCGTCCCAGATCTTCTTCCATTTGAGGTCATGGACGCGGTACTCCAAAGAGATGGCGCGCACGATAAGGCCGAACAAGACCAACATGACTGCCAGGTAGAAACCCGAGAACGTGGTGGCATAGGCAGCAGGGAAGGCCGCGAACAAGGCGCCGCCCGCCGTGAGCAGCCAGACCTCGTTGCCGTCCCACACAGGGCCTATGCTGCGCCTCACGATGGACTTCTCCTTGTCGTTCTTGGCAACGAAGGGGTACAGCACGCCCGCACCCAGGTCAAAGCCGTCAAGGATGAAGTAGCCGCCGATAAGGACTGCGATAAGCAAGAACCAGAGTGCTTGTAAAAAGGTGATTTCCATGATCACTCACCACCCTCTCCCACTGCGGCGGCTTCGGGGGCTTGCGCAGGCAGCGCAGCCGCTTCCACCACCGGGCCTTCTTTGATAAAGCGAGACATCATGCGTATCCAGGCAATCATGAGGAAGATATACACGACCGCGAACAGTGCCATGGTGATGATGAGCTCGATGCCCGAAACCGATGTCGAGATGGCATCGTTGGTAAGCAGGCTCAAGCCATCAGGCCCGCTCGTCGAAGGATACACGACCCAGGGCTGACGTCCGACCTCGGCAGTGATCCATCCGGTCTGTATGGCGATGAAGGGGAACACCGGGGCTATTATCAACAGTTTCTGCAGCCATTTCATATCCTTCACCTTGCCGCCCCTGAAGCTGAACACGATTGCCAGGATGGCTGCTATCAGGATGAGCACATACATCGCCACCATGATATGGTAGCTCTGGAACACGAAGTTGACCGGCAGGTCTGCAGGGTTCATCTCGCTGTACTTCTCGGTCTTCGCAAGGTCGTTCAAGCCTTGGTACTCGGTATCCCACGTACCCGTTGCCAGGAAGCTTGCGCCGCCCGGAATAGCAAGGGGCGTGATGACCTCTTGGGTCTCTTCATCGACCCAGCCAAGGATATAGAGCGGTGGAACCTCGGTATCGTACTGGCCTTCCATCATGGCGAACTTCGTGGGCTGCTCTTGGGCAACGGTCACGGCGGAAGCATGGGCGAACACGACCATGGCACAGCTCGTGATTATGGCCACGACCGCACCGGTACGCAAGGTCTTCAGGGCGAAGTCCTTGTTCTTCCCTTTGTGCAGGTACCATGCGGCAACCGCCATCGCAATGAAGGCCCCCATGATGAGCAGGGAGTCAACCGTGTGCGTGTATCGCGCGAATATGGAGGGGTTCAGCGCAGCCCCAAAGAAGTCGGTGATGACCGCCTTGGAGCCGTCAGCCGCAAGCTCTCCGCCGCCTGGGGTTTGCATCCACGAGTTTGCAATTAAGATCCAGAGCGCCGAAAGGCAGGAACCGGCCCACACCAGCCAGGCCGACACCATGTAGAACTTGGGTGAGACCCGTTTGCGGCCGAAGAGCAGCACACCCAGGAACACCGATTCGAGGAAGAAGGCCAGCAAAGCCTCGGCAGCAAGCGGGGCACCAAAGATGTCCCCCACGAAGCGCGAATAGTTGGCCCAGTTGGTCCCGAATGAGAATTCCATGGTGATGCCGGTGGCCACTCCGACCACAAAGGTCGTGGTGAATATCTTCACCCAGAACTTCGTTGCCGCCGCATCTTCTGGTTTGCGTGACCGGTAATAGCGTGTCTCGTTGATTGCGAGAATCAGGCCAAGCCCGATCGACAGGGGGACGAAGAAGAAATGGTAGGCAACGGTTACCGCGAACTGAATACGCGATAATAATGCCACATCAATGCCAACGTCCATCAAACACCTCCTTTTCACAAGGTAACCGCAAGACGAGGTGAACCTTCCAGGCCCTGTATCGACATTCCTACGAACACTCTCGTGGTTGTGCTTGCAGGGACCTCGATATCCCTAGTTGACACGACCCTAGTTGCCCAACGGCTTTTCTCGTCTCTCCATGGTACGGCCTCCACCTTGGAAGCCATGTGCATAATATAGCACTTTAGAATCGCCATGGGAAGGATAATGTTATAGTTTCTATATCAATTTGGGGCTTTGGAAGCACTTAGCAGGGCTCAGGGGCGGGCAGGGGCAAGGCGGGCAGGGGCAAGGCGGGCAGGGG
>JAIRPR010000034.1 GCA_031256895.1 Coriobacteriaceae bacterium | reverse complement strand
TCAATGCTGTTCACCTTCACCAAAGGATCAGGGCAGAACCTCCTCAGCCAAGGAAGTTCGCGTTCCTTTGAATTAGAGTAATAGGGCACACGGGCACCGCACGTCACCACCAAGGGGTACTCTTCTGTTATTTGAGGCGTGCTGAAAGGGCTGTAGCTCGGTTCATGATAGGCAGGTGTTCCCTCGAAGCCGAGACGGTCAAGGATGGTCGAGAAGAACTCGACCTTGCCGGTAGGCGTCTCAAAGCCTGGCTTTCCATCCTTGCGCAAAAGCCCTGACTCGTACTTCTTGTATTTGACGCCGTTTCTCAGAGGCACCCGCACGCCATAAGGCACTGCTTCGCGCAAGTCCTGCACCGTGACTTGTCTGCAGGTACCTTCAAGGCCGGTCCGCAGTATCTCATCAAGGCAACGTTCTTCTGCTTCTGCTCCCCCGCCCCAGAACAGGTTGCCCAAGCCAAGCGCCACAGCGAGGTCGGCTATTATCCGAAAATCGCTCCGTGCCTCGCCCCGTGGTTCGATCATTGGTTCACGCAAGAAGAGCTCACGTCCGTTCATACTGAGGGGTGCCATGCGTTCGTAGGACATCGCTGCAGGCAGGAGCATGTCTACATAATCATGCGTCCAGGGATTGTAACGGAAATCGGCAGCTGCAACGAACTCCATTTCCTTGAATGCCTCTTGGTACTCATGCGATTGCGGCCACATGATGCAGTTCCCGCCCAACATGACTGCAGCCTTCACCTGCCCGTCACGCACGTATTCTGGCAGCTTGTTGAGCTGGTTCTGCCCATCCCAATCAGTCTGTGCCCATACCGGGAAATACCGGTTGTCAATGCGCGCGGTTCCATTATTGGTGAGACCGGGAAGAAGCTCATGCGCACGGTTGAAGGCAAACGAACCGCCATAGGCGTCCAAGCCCCAAGGTTCCGAGGGAAACACCGCTCCTCCTTCGACATCAAGGCTACCTGTCAGCGGGAGAAGCAGCATGACTGCGCGATGGTTCTGGAGGCCGTTGGTATGTGAGGCATTAGCACCTGATCCTTTGATGGCAATAGGTCCTTTTCTCGCACCTTCTGCAAGCAAGGCCGCAGCTTTTACAAGCAGGTGGGGGTCGAGCCCACAGATACGCGATGTTGTCCCCACATCATAAGCAGCGGCGCAGGCACGGTACTCTTCAAAACCATAAGCCCATTCCTCGATGAATCCCTTATCGTAAGCATCATGTTCTATCAGGTAGTTTGCAAAGAATAGGGCAAGTGCCCCATCAGTGCCCGAGCGCAGTTGCAGGTGTACATCGGCAAAGCATTGCGAAGTAGCGGTGACGCGAGGGTCGACCACGATAAAGGGAATATCGGAGAACTCACGGGTGACCAACATCTTGCCAAACAGAGAGGGCGCTGAGTTTGCGGGATTGTTCGCCCAGATGATGCAAACTTTCGTTTCGTTTATGTCGGGAAGGCAGCCTTGGGTGAGCGCAAGGGCCTCTCTGCTGCGGGTTCCGTACATCAATCGCAGCGCCAATTCAGCCGCTGTGTTACAAGTGGATGACTCGGTACCGAAGTTAGGGCTTCCAAAGGAATAACACAGGCGCTGCAAGGCGCTTCGAGGTTCTTTTGGATCGCCCGTCATGAAAAGCACCTTGTCGGCACCGTATTCTTCTTTGACCCGCAGGAACTCCTTGGCCATCTCGGCCAAGGCCTCATCCCAGGATATCTGTTTCCATATGGCCGGCATCCCTTTGGGGTTGATGCGCCGCAAAGGATGCAGTACGCGATTGGGCGCATAGACGTCCTGGACGCTTGCATTGCCCATCGGGCAAAGAAGCTCATTGCCGTAATCCTGGCGTTTTTCCAAACGGATGATCTGGCCTGCCTTGACCAAGGCTTTGACGCCGCATCGTGGCATATGGTTGCAGTTGGTACAATAGCTGTAACGGTATTCTGCCTGTGGGTCGTCAGGGACAGATGGCTCGATACGCATCTTGTCGCGTATGGCCATCAATCTGTCCCTTAATTCGCGGTAGTCGGCATCTTTCGGGGTACGCGGACGTGGAAGGTCTTCTATCCCCAGTTCGATGAGGGTGTTGCTTGCGTGATCGTAGCCCCTTGGGAGAAGAGAGAGGTCATATCCTTCGGGGACGACGTAAGAGAGGGAAGTACCAAGAATAGTGATAGCCCCATAAAGTGCCGCATACACGTTTATCTCGCTTGAGGGATCGTCATAATCGCCGAAAACACGGGCTTTCGCCGGGCATTGTGCCACACAAAAGGGTTCAAGGCCTATCTCAATACGATCTACACAAAGGGTACACTTCTCTGCCTTTCCCTTTCGTTCAAGACCTGCCTTTTCACCAGGTATGAGGCATCCAGCGAAGGCACCTTTTGGCTCGCGGCTCAAGAACCTTTGCCCATAGGGACAGGCATTCACGCAGGCTCCACAGGAATTGCAGAGTTCTGGGCGCGTGAGAACCGGGCCGAACGCCGACTTGAAGGTCGAGCCCGTCTTACAGCTTGAGAGGCATGGCGGGTTCTCGCAGTGGTTGCACATCGTTGCAACATATGCGCGCCTCGCATGAGGGTACTGCCCCCATTCTGTGATGGCTCCTTGATTGTAATCGATGCCTTCAGCCGTTCCAAAATACTGTTTACAAGCAACGACACAGGCAAAGCAGCCACTGCAACGCTTCAAGTCTATCAACATCCCATACCGTGCCATAGCCCTTCCTTTCCTCATGGTGCCTTTCCCTGAAGATTGCGCATACAAATAATTCCTAAATTCCTATAGACTTAGTATTTTTTCTAGTATACACTATCTCCTACTTAGTTTATAGACATCATCTACATTTGACATGAGCATCACAAATAAAGCTTGTAAGGTTATCGGGATGAACTCATTATGCTGACCAGGATGCCCGATCCCCCTTTCAGCAAGTATCAAATATATCTGCGAGATGAGGCGGAAGGTTCGTTGACTGAGAACCCCACCAGCACATATGACGAGGAGAAGGAGATGGTTCATATGACGAGCATTACCACAAAAGAGTATCAGGCCGATGTGGCCATCATAGGTGGTGGGCTATCAGGTTTGTCCGCTGCCATCGAGGCATCCAGACAAGGAGCTGAGGTACTGGTCGTTGAAAAAGGCAATACCTTGCGCAGTGGACTAGCGGGGTCGGGGATCGATCACATCCAAGCTCATATCCCCGAATTCCACGACAGGATAGGGTACACCACTGAAGACTTGGTGAACGATCAATACGAGTTCGGTGGGAACATCGGGGGGCTTCGCAGCAACACTCTCGCGCGTTACTTTGCCGAGCATTCGGGTGAGGATATCCGCGAGTTGGAACGCTATGGGATCCAGTTCAGGTTTGAGAACCCTTGCGGGCAGAGCATCGGACATCTGAAGCCTTGTGGATACAAGATAGTCCCCCAGTTCCACTATGTGCCCACCAGTTATAATTTCGCAGGTCGCGATATCAAGCGCGTCCTGACCAAAGAGGTTTTGAAAGTAGGTGTTCGGATTCTTAACCGGGTACAAGTGCGCAGCATCCTTGTTGACGAACAGGGGGCGGCAGCAGGTGTCGTCGGGATGGGGACACGTTCTTTCGAAATCGTGACCGTTCAGGCAAAGACAACCATCCTGGCCACCCAGGGAGGAATTGCGCGTATATCAAAGGCAGGAGCTGGCGGCACGAGTTTTGAGAATTTTGCAGCACCTAGTGCCTCGACCGGTGCGGGAAAGGTCTTGGCCGCACATGTCGGCGCCCGAGTCCTCAATATGGAATTGACCGGTCTCATTGACACCTATGCGCTGATGGATTATTCCTTCTCAGTAGGCCTTCCCAGTGGATCCTGGTGGCCTGCAGGACGCATTGTCGATGAGAATGGCGAAGTCGTCGTACCCCGCAATACCGATATCCCCGAAGAAACCCCCCAGTATAAGCAACGCTATCGCCAACTCGTGGAGGATTACTACTCTGGACGCGGACGTATCGCAGAGCTTTTGGCACAAGGTCGGCGCCTTTACTTCGACCTCCAGGAAGCAAGCGAGGAAGAGCTGGAGAACATCTGGTGGGCGCTCGGACACGAAGGTAAGACCAATGTGCTGAAGCATCACCTCATCAAACAGGGCGTTGATTTCAAGGAAGCGCGCTTTCCCTTGCGTCTTGGGGGCAAAGGCGCACTCGTTCCCGCTGGCATCTGGGTCAAGGATGACACGACTGAAACAGATGTCTTGAACCTGTATGCCACAGGTGATGAGATTGCCGGCACTGGATCGGGGCTGCCCGTTGCCGGAGGAGCGATAGTGTTCGGTAAACGCAGCGGCGAACAGGCAGCCTTGCGTGCAAGAGAGATCCCTTCACCTACTGCGACCAACACTGCACAGGTTGTTGAAGGCCTCATGAGGCAGACAGAGGCCTTATTGGATGACAAGAATGGGTCAGTCACCTGGAAACAGGCTGAGGAATCATTGCAGAACCTGGCGGAGCATACCTTGGGGAGGCCTTACACCCAAGTGAGCATCGAAGACGACCTCAGCCTGCTTTCGCAGGCGACCAGTTCGATGCGCTTGCAGGCAGGAAACCCCCACGAGCTGAGCCGATGCTTTGAGGTATCGGACCTCTATCAGATACTCGGGTTCATCTACCATGCTATCCTTGCCCGCACTTCTTCCTTAGGCCCCTATATCAGGGCCGATGAAGCTGATTACGTGGCGCTTCCCTGGGGCGTGGCCACCACGATAAGCATCAAGGACGGCAAGCCTTCAACCGGGACGGTCTCGTTCCATGAGGCATCATCCAGCAAATATCCGACAATCCATCGTTGAATCGATACCCGATCGACAAGGAAAGGAGCTTTACCATGATAATCATCGACAAGCATACCTGCACCGGTTGCGGAACTTGCGTGGAGGTTTGCCCCGAGGACGTCTACGTCCTGAAAGACGGCAATGCTTTTGCCTTGTACGCTACAGAATGCTGGGTCTGCGGGTCTTGCATGTTCGATTGCCCTGTCCAGGCTATAGAGATAGACCTCGAGCCGCCTCATGCTGTCCGCTTTATCAGAAAGGCAGGTTAGAGCCTATGGGAATCCTCGTCAAAGACCTGGAACTCAATTACCGTTCGCGAGGAAGGCGCAATAAGCTGCATGATTTCCAAGCCTTGAAGGATGTAGGGTTGGAGGTGCACGATGGTGAGTTCTTATCGTTGGTCGGCCCTTCCGGATGCGGCAAATCAACCTTCCTTTTCCTCTTGGCTGGATTGA
Source organism: Coriobacteriaceae bacterium (assembly GCA_031256895.1). Taxonomy (GTDB): domain Bacteria; phylum Actinomycetota; class Coriobacteriia; order Coriobacteriales; family Eggerthellaceae; genus WRIS01. The sequence goes on along the minus strand of JAIRPR010000034.1, from coordinate 12,757 downwards.
TCCGGAAAACCAACGGCTGCGTCGAGATCGATGGAGAGCCGATAGATGGCCCAGGGCTTGACAGGGGCATCTTGATGCAACAGTACGCCCTGTTCCCGTGGCGGACTGTACAGAAGAACGTTGAATTCTGCCTGGAGATCAAAGGCGTTCGCCGCGAGGAACGTTCTGTAATCGCTGCGCGGTTCATAGACCTGGTAGGCTTGAGAGCATTCTCTCACGCGTATCCGAACGCGCTTTCAGGCGGCATGAAGCAACGTATCGCCATTGCGCGAGCCTTGGCCTACGACCCCAAGATACTTCTCATGGACGAGCCTTTTGCAGCTGTCGATGAACAGACGCGTGAGTTCCTGCACGAAGAAGTGCTGCGCATCTGGAAGGCCACTAAAAAGACCATCGTGTTCGTAACCCACAGCATAGACGAAGCGGTCTATCTCTCAGACAGGATAGCGGTCATGTCGGGGTCTCCTGGCCAGGTGAAGGAAGTCATCGATGTGGATCTGCCCCGCCCGCGCCTGAAAGGCATCACAAAATCGACCCCGGAGTTCGCAGCCATACGGTTAAAGGTCTGGAACATACTGCAAGAAGCAGGCGGGTCATCGGGGCTCAAGCTGGAAGAGCTCATAGAAGACAGCGCGGGGCTTTGATATGAAGGGCTTGATAGGCAGCATCTATCGGCGTTCTATCGTCATTGTGGCAGTCCTGCTTGCCTGGACGATCGTGCCCCTTTTCATCAAGCATATGTTCATGCCCTCGTTGATCGATGTCCTGAGTGCGTTGGTGAAGATGCTTGAGACCGGAGAGATGGCCGACCACATCCTTTCTTCCCTGGCCCGTGCCGGGGCTGGCGTTGTTATCTCGGTCGTGCTTGCCCTTCCTTTAGGGGTCCTTTTGGGATGGTACCCCAAGATAGAAGCATACCTCAACCCTCTCTTCACTGCATTGCGCAATACATCAATCCTAGCTTTGCTGCCCTTGTTCGTCCTTTTCCTAGGAGTTGGCGAAATCTCAAAAGTAGCTGTCATCGTGTTCGGCTGCTTCTTCCCCATGCTGCTCTCAACAATAGACGGAGTGAAGAACGTCGATCCCGTTTTGATACAATCGGCACGTTCGATGGGGATATCACCGTTCGGTCTCTTATCCAAGGTTGTCGTACCAGCGGCAATGGGCTTCATCATCTCTGGCTTCAGGTTGGTCTGCTCTATATCGCTCTTAGTCTTGGTGGGTGCAGAGATGCTTGGTGCGAAATCAGGGCTCGGCTTCTTGATCTATCGATACGAGCAGTCTTTCCAAGTACCCAAGATGTATGCGGGTATTCTGGTGATGATAGTGTTAGGGATATTGGTCAACTGGCTTATAGGAAAGCTTGAGAGGAGGCTGACCATATGGCAGAGTGTAACAGATAAAGAGACGGCTTGAGGCTTGGCTTGAGCACATGCGGTTATAGGAGCCGCTGATGATTTCCCCAAAGGTTCTTCGGGGGTGTTGGACAAACGCCCCAAAGCCATGCAAAGGGGGGGGGCAAAAAGCGCTCCATGCGGCCAACCGTAAGAGAAGGCTTATGCCTCGCGCTTGAAAGCAGGACCTTTAATGATGGTAAACCTTGTGCAGCATTCCCTGAAATGGGCCCTTGGCGTGCTGCAATCCCAGAAAGGATAGGAACATGATGAAGAGTTTGTTGAGAAGAAGGGCTATTGTCCTGATACGTGCTGTAGTTTCCCTGTCGATGGCCAGTTCTCTTGCCATACTGAGCGTTGCTTGCGCCCAAAGCTCGGATCCCCCTGCTGTAACCGGTGAAGCCACAGCAAAGTACGTGTTCACATTCCCTGGAGTAGGAACCGATTCAACCGGCATTGACGCTATAGCTTTAGCGAACAAGAAAGGTTGGTTCGCCGAAGAAGGCATAGAGATAAGGGATGCTGGCGCCATAGCCATACCCGAGTTCGTGCCGGCCTTGCTTTCGGGCAGTATTACGGGAGCAACCCTTATGACTTCGAATGGAATAGCAGCCAACGACAATGGTGCAGACCTTGTCCAAGTGGCAGTCAATTCGTACACCACCAAGGATCGCCCCCACATGATTTTCGTGGTTGCAAAGGACAGCCCCATCAAAAAGGCAACAGACCTCGTAGGAAAAAGGATTGCTGTTCCTGCTCTTGACGGGTGCAATTCCGGCTTTCCGCTTGAGTACCTGAAACAGGGCGGGGTCAACGAGCCAAGCAAGGCGATAACCTTTATCACGATGCCGCCTGAGGCAGTTGTGACCGCGCTAGAAAGGGGTGAAGCGGATGTCGCTGGGCTTCATGTCACCCTCGAGCAAACCGCTACGCTCTATCCTGATGTGCGCGTCCTGTTCACTGACTACGACATCCTTGGAACGAAAGGCGGGGATATCTCCTATTGGTTCCCTCGGTCCTATGTCGAACAGAACGAAGATGCAATAGCTGCTTTCGTGAGAGTGGTTGCAAAGACAAACAATTGGATGCTGGATAATCCTGAAGAGGCACTCGAATACTATCAGACCGAAGTCAACCCCCAAGCCAACAAAGAGCTCATAAGCGCACCGCATTGGGCGGAGGATGCCCTCATCGACCCGAGCCATATCCAGGTCTGGATCGACATTCTTTCCGAAAAGGACTCCTTCCAAGAGCCATTGAAATCTATCCCAGACCTTGAAAGCCTCTACACCAACGAATACAACCCCCTCTCTAAGAATTAAGGAATGTCAGTGCAAAGGGAACAGCTCGTCGAAACCCCTCAGGCTGTTCCCTGCATGTGAGGCGCGACAGGATATTCTCTCATCTTGCCTTAACCGGGAACAGGCGATAGATTCCTGCAAGCCTTTCCCAATCCAGGAGCATCCTGTTCCACGTCCGTTCCAAAAAGAACAGGGGCTGGTGCTCCCACAAGCCGATAGCAAGGGGATCCGGCTACGGCTCCGGTGATGGTTCCCCTGTCGGCTTTATCTGTCGGCTTTAACTGTCAGCCTCATAGAAGGCAAACGGGTTCATCCCCCAGTCACCAGAAACAGACGCAAGCCAATGCTGTGAGGAACAGGGCGAGACCCGCGAACACGCCTTGCCATGGTCTTGCTTTCCCTGATGGCTTTCCCAAGAGGGATCCATATTTAAAATCCTGGACAAACTGTGTCTTTGCTGCCTTATATCCGAGCGTCTCGCAGAGCCTTCGCACAGGATTTGCAGGCATCGTTGCCGCGTGCTTGCCCCTTGTGATAGCAAGCCTTCCTGTTTGCCTGGTGGGATTGAATACTATGATATGACCGCAATAGCTCGGCTGCAGGGCAGATGACCCATCGACCTTGCACGGTTCCGATGCCTTCGGTTCGTCAAATTTCGCCATAAAATCACTCCAACCTCTTGCTAAGAACTTCTGTTCGTGTATACTGTATATCGTACAGAAGTTCATGTCAAGAGTATTTGAAACATTTGTTCTGGCTATTTTGTATTTTTGCTTGCAACTCTTGTGACCTGCCATGATCGGGGAAGAACTTGAAAGACTTGGATCGCCCCTATACCAGGGCTTCAAAGCTGGAAGTGCTTCTTACGCCTATCTGGGGGCATGGTAATATGAACATCAACTCGCTATGCAGAATGCAGTCTTTGATGAAACAGATGAAAGGAAACCCAATGTCTGGCAAAGTAACGAAACGGCAACAGGCGGTACTTGATTGCATTGAGGAATGCATCAGGGAAAAAGGCTATGGGCCAACGGTACGGGAGGTGTGCCAGAGCCTCGGCCTTTCCTCCCCTTCCACCGTGCATGTACATCTCAAGGCACTTGAAGAGAAAGGGGTCATCAAGCGCGATCCCCTGAAATCACGTTCCATCGCCTTGACCTATCCGCTTTCTGCGGATACTGCCGCATCGAAACATGATGCCTTCCGTCCGAGTTTCAGCAAGATGCTGGACTTGCCCTTGGTCGGTAACGTTGCAGCTGGGGCACCAATACTGGCTGAAGAGAACATCATCGACACAATCACCCTTCCTACTGACATAGTCGGTGATTCTGCTGCCTTCCTTCTTTCAGTCCGGGGGGACTCCATGATTGAAGCTGGCATCAACAGCGGTGATTACGTCGTGGTCAGAGAACAGCCCACAGCGAACAATGGCGATATCGTGGTCGCCCTCATTGATGACGGTGCCACGGTCAAGCGTTTCTATCGTGAGACCGACCACATCAGGCTCCAGCCCGAGAATTCATCGATGGAGCCCATCATTACAACTGACTGCTCTATTGCAGGCAAAGTGGTTGCTGTATTCCGACGGTTATAAGGCTGGTGACCCTGTCACGTAAGTCAATCGGAGGCGGTATGCCACCGGTGTCGAAGCGTTCCAGGGTCACCGTGTTGCGATACGTCCGTCTCGAAGGGCAATCGGAAGCGGTGTGTCACCGTGCTGTCATCATATCCTATGGTGAGCAACATGCCATGACGAGCAGCTCGAAGGTCTCATTCGGTCACGGCGTACGGTACGAAAGCTCCCATGCAAGGCGCAGGCACCTGCATGGCAATGTGGGTGCCCCTTTCGCTGTGTTCTTCGCTGACGATATGGCAACGTTCATGTGCCAAAGAAACAAGGTCTCCTCGCTCGAACGGCAAAAGCACATCAATGAGCCGGTCATGTGCTGATGCAACCTTGGCTACGTGTTCAATCAGCTCTGATATGCCTTCACCGCTCTGTGCCGATATAAACACGGCTTCGGGATGGCGTGCTGTAAGTGCCAAGATCAGCTCGGGGTCTATCAGGTCAATCTTGTTGAAAACCTCGATACGCCTGATATTTTGGGCTCCTATTTGCTGTAAGACATCCTCGACCGCTTTTCTTTGGGCAGCATAGCCCGAAGATGAGGCATCAATAATATGCAAGATGAGGTCAGCACCCACTATCTCGCTCAAGGTAGACTTGAAAGCCTCTACCAAGGTAGTAGGAAGCTTCTGGATGAAGCCGACCGTATCGGTCAGGGTTATTTCCCTTCCTTCAGGAAGCACATACCTCCGTGTAGTGGAATCGAGCGTCGCAAAAAGCTTGTCGTAGCTCAGTACACCAGCATTGGTAAGACGGTTCAAGAGACTCGACTTCCCTGCATTGGTGTAACCTGTCAGGGCAAGCCTGAAGATCCCGCTTGTGCGACGGCCTTCCCGTTGGAGTTCGCGTACTGCCGATAGCTGCTTGAGTTCGCGTTTAATGGCGGTTATACGGTTGCGCACCATCCTACGATCGACCTCAAGCTGGCTCTCTCCTTCTCCGAATCGCGAACCAACACCGCCGCCCATACGGTTCGCTGCTAGATGCGCCCACATGCCCCTCAGGCGTGGAAGCAGATATTCGTTTTGGGCCAGGCGCACCTGCAAGCGTCCTTCCTTGCTGGTCGCATGAAGGGCGAATATGTCAAGGATAAGGGCGGTCCTATCTATGACCTTGACTTCCTTCGGCATCAGTTTCTCTAGGTTTGTCTGTTGCGAGGGGCTCAATTCATCATCAAAGATGACCATATCAGCCGATAAGCTCCGGCAGAGCCCAGCAACTTCCTCTGCCTTGCCGCTTCCGATGAAGGTCTTTGGGTGAGGGGATTCAAGCTTCTGGGAGATAGTCGCAACGACCTCTGCTCCAGCGGTGGAGGTTAAACGTTCAAGCTCTGCCAAGCTCTCGGCAAGGGGCCAAGCTGACTCAGGGCGTTCTATGCCCACCAAAAGGGCACGTTCCACCAAGGGGTCTTCTATATCGATGAAATGCGGCTTGCTCAACGCTGTCCCTCTATCCTGTCCATTGGTTTACAAGTTATGGGAAAAATGCCGGGGATCGCCTTCAAAAGCCTGGTATTCCCTGTATCCCCTCTGAAGGGCTACATGCTTTCCTTGATGCGTCTCACCGCTTCAAGGAGGGCATCATCGGGAGTGGTCAGGGAGATACGAATGAAACCCTCGCCGTCCGGCCCATACCCGTTGCCGGGTGTCACAATAACATGGGCTTGTTCAAGGAGCTTTGTTGCGAAGCTCTCTGAGGTCTCGCCAGCAGGCACTTTCGTCCAAACATAGATGGTCGCCTTGGGCGCAAGGCATTCCACTCCTATTGCACGTAATGCATCGACCACAAGGTCACGTCGGCGCTGGTAGAGCCTGCACATGTCCTCGACACAGTCCTGCGGGCCACTCAGGGCAACGATTGCCGCATCTTGGATAGCGGTGAACTGCCCCGAATCCAAGTTGTTCTTCACCGTCCCCAGCGCCGTTATTGCCTCTGCGTTCCCGCAGGCAAAGCCTATACGCCACCCGGTCATGTTATAGGATTTCGAAAGGCTGAAGAACTCTATGCAGCATTCCTTGGCATGTGGGCGCTCGAGAATGGAAGGGGCTCGATATCCATCAAAACAGATGTCGCAATAGGCGTTGTCATGTGCCAGAAGGATTCCGTGTTCCAAACAAAAGGCAATGGCACGGTCGAAGTATTCCTCAGTGGCTATCGCACCGGTCGGGTTGTTGGGATAACCGATGAACATGATTCTTGCTTTGCTGATGACATCTTCTGGGATAGCACTGAAATCGGCCAAGAAACCGTCTTCAGCCCTCATGGGCATGAAAAAGGTATGTGCATTCTGGAGTGTCGCACCGCCGGAATAGACGGGGTAGCCTATAGAGGGGGCAAGGACATAATCGCCAGGGTTCACAACAGCGGTATGCAGGTGAGCGATTCCTTCCTTGCTACCAATGAGCGCCAAGACCTCGTTTAGGGGGTCAAGGCCTACCCCGAACCGTTCATTCATCCATGTGGCACAGGCACGCCGATAGGCCAGCGAGCCGGCATAGTCGGGGTATTGGTGGTTTCGCGGATTCTTGACCGCTTCAACCATGGCTTCCACGATATGGGAAGGGGTCGGCATATCGGGATCGCCGATTCCCAACGAAATGACATCGATACCCCGGTCGCGCAAAGCATCACGTTTCTTATCTATCTGCGCAAACAGATAAGGAGCCAGGTGATTCAAACAATCTGCCGTCTTCACACACATTCCTTTCTCTTGAGTCCTCTCGGTAAACCCTCTCGTTAAACCCTACGCGTCCCCTTGGGCAGAAACACACAAGTCATGAGGAATCTGTACCGAACCAGAATAGACCTCAGCAGCTGGCCCGGTCATCAGCACCCGTCCATCATTGCCCCACTCTACCTCCAAGACCCCCCCTGGTAAATGCAGCCTGTTCTTTTTCCCGCTGCGTGCAGTCAGAAAAGCCGCCACCCCTGTTGCACAAGCGCCCGTGCCGCAAGCAAGCGTTTCACCTACGCCTCGCTCATACACGCGCATCTGGATCCCCTCGCCCTGCATCTGAGCGAACTCGATGTTCGCCTTACGGGGGAAGGCAGGGTTCCCTTCATAGAAGGAGCCGATACGCGCAATGTCAAAACTTTCAAGGGATTTCTCACTCATCGGTTTGAACAACTCTTCAGGAACGAGCTGCCAATCATCGATGAAGCATACTGCATGGGGATTGCCCATGGAGACACAGGTGAACAAGAAGTCGCCCCAGGGCGAAGGTATCGCCGCCTCCTTCACAAAGGGCTGCCCTTCAGGGGTGCGGGCGTTCTCAGCAAGGGTTGTAGGGATGTCATGGGATGCAAGCATAGGGGCTCCCATATCGACCGTGGCAGACATCAACTTACCCTGCGAATCTGCCGTATACCGGATGGTACGGGGCCCCGACAAGGTGTCAAGCATGAAGTCTTCGCCTTCAGCTGTCACAAAGCCGCGATCAACCAGGTATTTCGCAAAACAGCGTACCCCGTTGCCACACATCTCAGCCAAGGTTCCATCTGAATTGATGTAGTGCATAGAGGCAATACACTGCGCATTGGGGCTTGGACGCACAAGGATCACCCCATCGGCACCGATCCCGAAATGGCGGTCGCAAAGCCAAGAGACCTGTGCCGCGTCCAACTCGATTTCTTGCGAGAGGTCATCGATGAAAATGAAATCATTCCCGAGGCCGTGCAGCTTTACAAAATCAAGTATCATGATATCCTCTCTGTTTCCTCAGACTGTCCAAAGCAGCACTCCGGAGTGTTCCTCCAGTCGCACGAACAAGACCACGAATGGCAGTGCTGCAGGCCTTTCTTGCAAAAGGCTCGAGCCATGGCCTGCTTTGCTGACATGCAAGCGGCTCTCAAAAGCCCGCCTCGTCCATTGTATCAAGCTCATGGAGCGCTAAGGACAGAAGCTCGGTGATATTCCCTGAATCTGCACGAAGCCATCGTATACGGGAATCGCCCCTGAACCAGCTGCGTTGCCGTTTCGCATAACGGTGGCTTGTCCTTTTGATCCGCATAACGGCTTCATCAAGGGAACAATCCCCATCCAACGCGGCAACTATCTCTTTATAACCTATCGCCTGAGGAGCGGTGATGCTTTCTCGAAAGCCCCGATCAAGCAAGCCCATCACTTCATCGACCAGACCTTCTGCAATCATGGCATCGACCCTTTCATCTATGCGCCGGTTGAGGATGCCAGGCTCGACCTCAAGCCCCAAAAAATGTGCAGGCACAAACTGTGGTATGTTTTTCAGGCAGGCATGCTGTTGGGCATAGCTTGAGCCTTCAGCAAGCATTTCGAAGGCACGTATTATCCGCCTGGTATTATGGGGGTGTATCAGTGCGGCACTGGCTGCGTCCTTCTCGTTCAGAAGTGCCCAAAGCCTATCAGTGCCCTGTTCCTGAGCGATGCGGGCATAGTGCTCGCGGATGCCGTTGTCTCGTTGGCCACCCCGCACAAAGCGATAGTCATCGATGGCTGCCCTGACATAAAGGCCAGTGCCGCCGCAAAGGACCGCACGTTTCCCGTTTCGATCGAGAGCAGAAAAACATGATCGCGCATAATCTTGGAAAAGTGCAGCAGAGAAATCCTCATTAGGCTCGCAAAGGTCGATGCCATGGTGGTGAACCTTGCGGTCTTCTGGCTTCATCTTAGCGGTCCCTATATCCATGCCCCGGTACACCTGCATAGAATCGGCGCTCACCACTTCCCCACCCAAAGCGAGCGCCAACTCTTGGGAAAGGGAAGACTTTCCTGTTGCCGTAGGCCCCACGACACAAACGACTGGGCGGCATTCCTCCCATCGTGAAACGCTCTCGGAATCGACCAGGGGGGCGGTTGCCCAAGAGGCATCAGTGCCGGTTGCGTACAAGGTGCCCTTAGCCCTGGATGCCATCAAAGCCTGACACCCCGTTCACTGCCCTCCTTGACCGCATCTGCGATTCCTGGCGAGGGATGCCCGTCACCCTGCCAGAAAGGTACCACGTGCGGGTGTCTTCTATCATCACATCAACGAAGCTCCCTGCTATTTCGGCGGCATCCATGCCTGAAGGAACCGGTGCATGCACCGTCTGGTTCTTGGGGCTGCGCCCTACCAGGATTCCTTTGTCGCGTTTCGATCCGCCTTCTATAAGCACCTCTACAAGCTCTCCCTTGTCTTTGCCATTCTGCTCGAAAGCCCTTTCCTGAACAAGGCTTACCAGCCTGTCAAAACGCTCTTGGATCGTTTCGCGGGGAGTTGTGTCTGACAGCTTGGCGGCGGGAGTCCCTTCCCTTTTCGAGTAGATGAAAGTGAAGACCTGCGAATAACCTATCTGGGACACCAGGTCATAGGTCTCTAGGAAATCCTGTTCAGTCTCACCAGGGAAGCCGACGATGATGTCGGTTGAAAGTGCGATGTCTGGGACGACCGACCGCACCTTGTGCACAAGCCTGCGATAGTGCTCATTCGTATAGCTACGGTTCATAGCCTCCAAAATGCGGTCAGACCCCGATTGCACCGGCAAGTGTAAGGCGGGCATCAAAGAGGGCAGGCCTCCAAAGGCGTTGATGACCTCGACACTCAGATCCTTCGGGTGGCTGGTTGCAAAGCGAAGCCGTGCGATGCCCGTCTTGTCTATCGCATCAAGCAACTCGCCGAAGCGGGTTCGCCCATATCGGTCGCGGCCATAAGAATTGACGTTCTGGCCTAACAGGGTCAGCTCCTTCACGCCTGACGTGACATAAGCCTGCGCCTCAGAGACAACATCCTCGAACGACCGGGACTTCTCGCGTCCACGCACATGGGGGACGATGCAATAGGTGCAGAAGTTGTCGCACCCCACCGTGATGGGCAGCCATGCTGCCCAGCTGTGCTTGCGTGCGATAGGAAGGTCGGTCGAGAACGAATCCGACTCAGCTAAGACTTCTACCTGGCTTTTTCCTTCTTCTATAGCTGCCTGGAGAAGATGCGGCAAAGATGCCAGGTTGTGGGTGCCGAAGACCACATCAAGGTGCTTGAAGGCTTGGGTCAGAGAAACACCGTCTCGTTGCCCGATACAGCCTCCCACGGCAATGACGCGTTTTTGCAGAGGCGAATCCTTGCGTAAAGGAAGGTTCTTAAGAGATGCAAGCTGGCCCATAAGGCGCACATCAGCAGCCTCACGCACGCAGCAGGTCAGGAATATGACAACATCTGCATCCGGGAAGCTGCTGGCAGGAAGGGCACCTAAAGCCTCCAGCATCCCGCTGACGCGTTCGGAATCGTGTTTGTTCATCTGGCATCCGAAGGCACGGATGCTGAAACGGGTGTGTGCGAGGCTCGACATAGGGTGGTTCGTGCAGCGCCTAGCGGGGTTCATCTGACCCCAGGTCGCCCAACTGTCCTTCTATGGCTATCCCCCGTGTATAGCGCGGCTCAACGGCGAAACGGATTGCAGTGCGGTACTCGCCGTCGATGACGATGTCGGCAAAGGAAGGGATGCAGGCTATCTCGATGCCGACTGGAGAGAGGAAGCCACGGGAAATGGCTATAGCCTTGACAGCCTGGTTCACCGCACCAGCGCCGACCGATTGGATCTCGACGGGAACACCGTCCTTTATCATTCCTGCTATCGCCCCCGCAACGGATGCGGGGGAAGACTTCGACGATACCTTAAGGCAGCCGGCCTCAAGCTTCAGTTCGGGGATACCAGTCACCAGTATTATCCTTCGTTTTCTTCTTCAAATAATCCGTGTTTGATGCTGCTGAGATAATGCCACGTAACCATGCCAATCTTGTGCTATGTCAATTCTAACGATTTATATCGGAAGGCGCAACATACCAGCGAAGAAAAGAGCTTTGAGAAGCAAGTACTGCGGCCTCATCTTTGTTTGCTCAGGGGGATCCTGATGTGGATCGCTTCTTTGCCGATACGGATCTCGGGCTGAGCCGATTCCTCTAAATAATAACGTTTTGCCAAGTCAGAGAAAGATACCTTGATCTGTTCGGAGAACTCCTTCAAATCTTCCGGGGTTATGCGCAAACCCCGGACATCCTTGAGAAGGCGTAAATCCTTGGCATGGTTTTGTTGCGAAGGTTTCCCGGCAAGCCTTGTCCCGGATAGGGGGTAGGATTCTTCGACGCTCTGGAGGGGGGGGATCTGTCCGTCAAGGATGCGCCTTGCCGAACGCTCGGATATATCGAGTCCGAGCCCTGCTGCTGCCTGAGCAAGATGTTCGGGGTCTGCCGCCGTGGACAGGCGCTTAATATAGGGCACCTCATCCAACTGGCTAGCGAACAGGCGCATTCTCTGGGGAAGGGTCGCTGTCCCATAAGCCAAAAGAGTTGCCGCCACCTCGGTCGGGGCACCGTAGAAGACCTGACAGGTATCAGGGCACGTATAGGCGAACTCGAGGACGCAGCGGTTTATGTTGTGGGGGCCCAGGAACTCTGGCTTCCCTTCTTCACCAATGCTGACACGGGGCATGCTTGACTGGTCGGTTTTCTCGGGAACCCGATCGAGGTCGGTCTCAACAACAATGACCGTTCCCAATCGGGGGGCGGATGCCAGAACGAAGGCCTTCTCAGAATTGCAGGATATGGAGTACAAGGCCATACCGCGTCCATGCACGCCCCAGGTGTCAACATGCAAGGAATCAAGTTTCGAGGTCACACGCGGCTCAAAGACACGCTCATGCAGGGAAGCAGGTATGCCATCCCCGTCATCAAGGATACAGATGCGGCGCTTCTTTCCTTCCCGAGAAAGTGCGAGGAAGATGTTTCGTGCATGGGCATCGCGTGAATTGCGCAACATTTCGATAATCAAGTCCTCAGTAGATCGGATGTCGTGTTGTGCCTGTCGGCGTTCTGCCTCGGAGACACGCAAACGGACAAAGCCATCCCCAAGGTCGTCTTCGACCCGGAGATGGCTTTCCCCGCAAACCTCATCAATGAATGATGCCAAAGGATCGGTCATGGCCTTACAGCCTATTTTGCGTAGTCGATGGCACGGCTTTCACGTATCACGACAACCTTGACCTGGCCGGGATACTGCATCTCATTCTCTATCTGGTTTGCGATGTCGTGCGCCAAGACTACCGTGGTCGCTTCATCGACCTCTTCGGGAGTCACCATGACACGGACCTCACGCCCTGCCTGGATGGCATAGGTACGTTCGACGCCCTTGTGATTGTTGGCTATCTCCTCAAGCTTCTCAAGTCGCTTGATATAGGAATCCAAGGTCTCCTTGCGGGCTCCTGGGCGGGCTGCGGAAACGGCATCGGCAGCCTGAACGAGGACATCAAGGACAGATGTCTGATCGACATCATTATGGTGCGCCTCTATCGCATGTACGATGGGCTGCTTCTCGCCGAAACGGCGTGCAAGATCGGCACCGATGACCGCATGGCTTCCCTCAATCTCGTGGTCTACAGCCTTCCCGAGGTCATGGAGGAGGCCTGCCCTTTTTGCAGGAACGGGGTC
>JAIRPR010000007.1 GCA_031256895.1 Coriobacteriaceae bacterium | reverse complement strand
TGACCTCAATGAACACGAGGACGCCTTCCTCGAGCGCAACGATATCCACTTCCCCGGCAAGACAGGTCCAGTTGCGCTCCAGGATGTCGAAGCCTTTCCGTTGCAGGAAGCGGACTGCGGCTTCTTCTCCTCGACGGCCGAGGTCGTGGTTATGTGCCGACGATCGCTCTGCTGAGGCTGTTTCTGACATGTCTGCGGATTGTTCCGGTGAGCTGGTGTTGCCTTTGGTGGCTTTCAGGGCTTTTGGGGCAGCCGTCGCTTCCGCGGATATCGCAGAGCCCAGGTCGGATGTGGCTTTTCGAGCAGTAGCTGTTGGGACAGCCGCTTTCGTGGCAGTCGCCGTGTCCGACATGGGTGCTGTATTATCGGCAGCCGTCGCTTCCGCAAGTGTCGTAGCCTCTGAAGCTGGCATAGCTTCTGGGGTATCCGGCAAGCCCTCGATTGGCCAAAAGGAGCATGCTTCCTGTGCAGGGGTCACAACAACGGGAGGCTTCCTTGCAGGGGTTTTCCGTGGCGTAGGCGGAGAAGAGGCCTTTCGTCTTGTAGGGGTCTTCCTTGTTTTGGCTGTTGCCGTCTTTTCCCCGCTAGGGTCCTTGGTATTGCTTGCCAGCGATTGGGTCATGGTGTTCTCCTTATATGATGGTCGTTCTATCAAGGAGAATCATAGCCGGGCAACCTTACCGAACAATGACAGATTGCTTTCGTAAAACCAATAAGGATAACTCACTGAACTGAACAGGATCACATGCCCCTTTGGCAAAAGCGGCAATTTTTTCTAACGGGAATCAGAGACATACCTATCAAAACACAAACAGAAGCATCGCTTGTCTGCATCGTCTGTTTCATCACTCATGGGCACAGGCCAAGATCCACCAGTCCTTCGCCTGCCCAAATTTTCAGAGGGACCCGGGGAGACCCATCAATGGCGGGCAGGGTGCCGAGCGAGAATGGCGCCCCGGTGCCGAGTGAAAAAGGCGCCCCGGGTGCCGAGTGAAAATGGCGGGCAGGGTGCCGAGTGAAAAACGCCGGGCTCCAGGCTATCCTAAAAGAGTGGTTCCTGTAAGTATTCCGAGCAGAGTGCCGCGTACAGAAAGGCGGGCTCCAGGCTTTCCTAAAAGAGTGATTCCTGCAAGTATTCCGAGCAGAAGCTTCGGCGGTGCAGGGGGCATAGGCCATGGAGCCTGATGGCCTCGCGGTGCTGGGGGCTTGCATAACCCTTGCATTTCTCGAATCCATAAGCCGGGTATTCCAGGGCATAATGGCACATGAGGGCATCACGTTCTGATTTGGCCACCAAAGACGCCGCCGCAATGGAGGCACAGCGCGCATCACCCTTCACCACGTTCAACTCCCGGGCATCGAGATGGAGGGGATTCCCGTCAAGCAGGATGACGTCAGGCATGACGCCCGCAGCCTCTATCGAGCGTATAGCCCGCGAGAAAGCCATCCGCAGCGAGAGGGCCATCCCGGCAGCGTCTATCTCATCGGCTTCGATATATTCGACCGCCCATGCAAGTGCATGGGTTTTCACCTGGCCGGCTATGGCACCTCGTTCGTGTTCAGGAACCTTTTTGGAATCGTCGAGCCCGGCTATCCGTGGCGCACGCGGCAAGACGACCGCCCCCACCGCCAAGGGCCCCGCCAATGGCCCGCGGCCTACCTCGTCAAGCCCCAGGATCAAGCCGCCTTCGGCCAATCCTTCCTCAAAGGCATAGAGTTGCTCTAAGCGCAGTTCTTCAGCTTCAATCTGCTTGAAGCGCCGCCTGGTACGCTCAAGGGCAGCCACGACACCCTTGCGGGTATCGGCGCACAAAGACCTCTCGAGGACTGCGAACTCTTCTTTGCTTGCACGGTTGAGGCGCTGATTGATGTCCGCTATGCTCAGCACAAGAACCCAGGCTTCCAGGAAAAGGCATCTGTTGCGAGCGCCGGCCGCAACAGATGCCTCAGTGCCGATTGAAGGCCTAGTAGGCCTTTTCCTTGATCTTCGCGGCTTTGCCGATCTTCTTGCGGAGATAATAGAGCTTGGCACGGTTGACATCGCCGTGACGCACGACCTCTATACGCTCTATCTTGGGTGAATGCACCGGGAAGGTGCGCTCGACCCCGATCGAGAAGCTTATCTTGCGCACCGTGAAGGTCTCACGGTTAAGGCCGCCATGCCGACGGATGACATCGCCTTGGAACACCTGGATACGCTCACGGTTACCCTCGGTGATACGGTAATGGACCTTCACGTTATCACCCACGGTGAATTGGGGAAGGTCTTGTTTCATCTGCTGTTGTTCGATAGCCCGAATGATGTCCATGTTCGTTTCCTTCTATGTCCTCGATTGCATAATCGCATCATATCCTGCGTAAAGACGCAATTGGATAATATATCATTAAGCACAAGCCCACGCAATAACCAAGATGACGGGCAACCATTAAAGCACAACTCCGCCTGACGAATGCACTTTCAGTTTCCCCTTCAGGTTTCGCTGACACAATGCCGCAGACCCGAAGCTTGAACGGGTCACCTCTGATAGCTTAGGGCTTGGGTTTCACCAGAGACCCCCTTTTTCAATCTGTTTTCAGCTGTTCTCGAACCGAGTTCTCGGGAAGAGGCGGACGGTGTCTGGCCGCGGACCAATGCAAAGCCTTGCTGGGACATCCTGCCACACATCTTCCGCAGCGGATGCATTCTGTGCTATCGGCCGACCAGGCTTCCATCGGGCAGCTTTTGCGACAGGTGCCGCAATCAGTGCAACGTGACGCATCGTGCTGGATGTTCAAGAGCGATATGCGGTTGAAGAGCGAATAGAGAGCCCCGAGCGGGCAAAGGAAGCGGCAGAACGGCCGGAACACCTTGACGCACAGCACCAGTACGCTTATCAACACGGTCATCTTCCACACGAAGAGCCAACCAAGCCCCTCCCGGATGGAATCGTTGGCAAGGGCTAGCGGTATGCCTGCCTCCAGGGTGCCTACCGGGCAGATATACTCGCAGAATGCGGGAAAGCTGACTGCGCCATTCACCATGAGCGCCGTTGGAATCCCGATGACGAAGACCGACAACACCACGTACTTCCCAAAGCGAAGCCAGCGGAAAGCCCGCTTGTGCCGCCATTTCCTTAAAGGGATCTTATGCAGGAGCTCCTGGACGAGCCCGAAGGGACAGAGGAAGCCACAAACCAGGCGCCCCGAGAGCACCCCCACCAAGACCAAGAAGCCATAGACGTAGAAAGAAAGCACTGTTGCGGGGTTTGCTGCTAAGGCCTGTAAGCTTCCGATGGGGCAGGCGCCAAGGGCGCCCGGGCAAGAATAACAGTTAAGCCCCGGCAGACAGAGCTGTTTCAGATCGCCCCGGTATATCCTTCCCGAGAGGAAGCCGGGAAGGTTCGCATTCATCAAAAGAGCAGCTGTGACCTGTATCAACTTGCGTTTAAGCAATGACCGCGCCTTCCCTGACGGGCTCGTCGATGTCTTTTGCATCGCCATACCTTTTCCTGCGTTCAAGCAATGCCGACACACTCCAGACATACGAGCGTCGCCTTCCGCATCACTTCGAGGGCCTCCCCGCGCAGAATACCGACAACCAACGCTACCACCGCAAGGACAAGCAAGGCCAACGCAATGAACGTGCGCCTCCTCATGCCGGCGCCCCTTTCCAGGGGGTGCGGCATTCCTTCCGCAAGGCTGCTTGGTGGCGTGATGGGTTCCTTCTCGTGAATGTGTTCCCCTTCATGCCATGCAAGCAGCGTGTCCAGGACATCCGCAAGGCTGCTTGGTGGTGGGATGGGAAATTCCTCATGCCGGAGCCCCCTTACAAACCATGCTGGGTTGAGCTATGGCAGCATCATGGGAATGCGGGCTGTTCCTCACGGCAAGACCCCTTTCAAGACCCTATCGAAGGCATTGAAATCCTGTCCGCCCACGAAGCTCGCAACAATGATGCCGTCTTTGTCCAGAATATAGGTGGTCGGGATATAGTCGTTCTGGTAGATGCCGAAGGTATTGCCACTGGGGTCGTAGGCTATGGGGTAGACGATCGAGGGGTATTGGTCGAAGTAGGCGTCCACCACGGCGGCTTCCTCCTGCTGATCGACGCCCAGGATGTTCACCTTGCCCTTATAGGCGTCATAGACCTTTTGGATCTCGGGGAACTCCTTAATGCAGGGAGGACACCAGGTCGTTGACAGGTTGAGCAAGGTAGGCTTGCCTCGCAGGTCGGATAGCCTAAAGGAACCGCCGCCGCGCAGCTCCAGGGTGAAGTCGGGGGCAATGTCGCCAATATCGATCCCGACCTCCTTTCCTGCATAGGGGTCAGCCGCACCAGAGGCATCCGTGTTGCCCTGGCTGCTGATGGGGCTATTGGCATCCCCCGTATCCGATCCTGCTTCGCTCTGCCCTTCGGAACCGGGCAACAGGCTTGTCGAGGCTTTGCTCGTATGGGGCGCCAGAAGGCCGAAGCCTTGGGTGAAGAGGGGGACCACTACAACTATGGCCACGATGAGGGTTGCTGCGAACAAAGCCAGATAGGGCTTCCCTTCCCTTTTTGCAGAAGAGAGGCCAAAGGACTCGTCCTGCCAAGTGTCGGGCGGGTGCGCTTCCCCTGGTGGGTCTTCGGCCAGCAGGCTTGCCCCACAGGCAGTGCAGTAGGGGTCGGTACCGTTGTTTTGCTTACCACAATCTTTGCAGAACATCTCTTGCTCCTGCCATCGAATCCTCATTGGCTGCCTTGTGCTTTCGGGCATCCGCTTGGGCATGAATCCCTTGACTGAGGTATTATAAACCAAAGCGGGCGTGCTGTGGCCTTTCGCGTGAATGACGCTCGCTGGACAGCTTGGGCTGTTACGGTCCCAAGCCTAGCCGTTGACATAGCGCTTTTCGACTGCACGGGCTTCAAACAGAAAACCACCCTTTGCCACGCCAAGAGAGTGTCAGGATTGCCGCCAGCAACAAGAGGGAAGCCGCCA
>JAIRPR010000005.1 GCA_031256895.1 Coriobacteriaceae bacterium | reverse complement strand
GATCTGGTCGAGGTCGGCGTACCTGATCCCCAGGGCACTTTCATCCTTTTGACCGGGGGAAAGTTCTGCGCTCGGTGCCTTCGTCAGGGTGTTTTGCGGGATGGGAGCCACCTTCCCTTCCCGTAATGCCTGGGCATTCCTCCAGTTGGCAAGCGCGTACACGTCTGTTTTGTAAATGCCCCCCAAAGGGGCGAAGGCTCCGGCGGTATCGCCGTAGAGCGTGGAATAGCCCATCATGGCCTCACTCTTGTTGCCGGTGTTCACCATGAGCCACCCGGAGCTGTTCGAGAGCGCCATAAGGCACACGGTCCGGCAGCGCGCCTGGGTGTTCTCGGCGGCAGCCGCTTCGAGCGGCGTGCCGCAGGCTTTGTTGAACACCCGCTCGAAAGCCTCGTATGGCTCGACTATCGGCATGGTCAGGGTATGGATATCCAGGGCATCCGCAAGTGCCTGGGCGTCTTCGACCGAATGGGCGCTGGAATAGGGGCCAGGCATCAGCACTCCGTGGACATTTCCCGAGCCGAAGGCATCCACGCACATCACCGCAGTCAGAGCTGAATCGATGCCGCCGGAAAGGCCAAGCACCACCTGGGTGAATCCCGCTTCTTCCGTAAAACTCTTGAGAGCTTCCACTCAAATCCGGTATTTTTCCGCTGTCTGCATCTTGAACACTCCTTCTTGGCAGCCTTTGCGCCCGTTCATTGCTTGAGGTCTTTCCGCCAAAGCCGATTGATCCTCGGCTGCCCTTGAGCCTCTTTGCCTTATTCAGCCAAGGCAGCCGTGCCCCGGTTGCCCCTTGGTTCCTTCCTTCATGCCGCCAAGGCAGCCGTTTCCGGCGCAGTTCCCTCTTGGCATTTGCCGGTAGCCAAGCAAGATGTCTTCGCTCGCTTGACGAGGTTCTGGCGGCCTGGCCCCCAGGGCGGTTGGGGCTTGAACGGCAAGCCTTGCGCATAGTATCGCAGGCTTTTGTTACCGATGGGTTGCAAGGCTTTGCTTAAATCCTTTTTTCAAGCAGGAATCGTTGCTCGCCTTATGCTGATTGCTGAATCGTCCGAATGCGCTTGGCCTCGATGGCAGTGCGTCTCTCGATGGCAGTGCGTCTCTCGATGGCGGAGCGGCTCTCGATGGCAGCCGCCTCGTATGCTCATTGCTGAATCGCCCGAATGCGCTTGGCCAGCCAATCGGCCCATTCCTCGATGCCTTCGCCCTTCGTCGCCGAGAGCGGGAAAACGGGTGCCGTGGGGTTCAACTGACCGACTGCCCCTAAGAAGGCTTCTTCATTGAAGTTGAACACCGGCATCGTGTCCACCTTGTTCAGGATGATGGCTTCGGCCACTTGGAACACGCCGGGATACTTCAAAGGCTTGTCATCGCCTTCGGGAACACTGAGTATCATGACCTTCGAGTTTTCGCCCAGGTCAAAATCGGTCGGACACACCAGGTTGCCCACGTTCTCGATGATGACAAGGTCCAGGCGTTCCAGATCCAAGACGTCAACGGCACGCCGGATCATCTCGCTTTCCAGGTGGCAGGCCCCACCGGTGTTGATCTGCACGGCCGCGATGCCTTGTGCCTTTATCTTCTCGGCATCGACGGTCGAGGCGATGTCCCCCTCTATAACGGCGATGTTGAACTCGTCGCGCAGGGCGTCTATGGTGGCCAGGATGGTCGAGGTCTTGCCCGATCCCGGGCTTGCCAGCACGTCAAGCACGAAAACCTTATGCTGGGCGAACAGGGCTCGGTTCTCCTTTGCGGCGCGGTCGTTCTTGTCCAGGATTGGTTGCTTGAGGTCGATGTGTGCCATGGTGTGGGCCATAAGTCAATGCCCCTTCCTTCTTTGTCGCTTTTCTTTGGCTCTGGTATGCTGAAGCACGAGGACGACGGCTCCAACCAGTTCTTCTTCAACTTCCTTCTTTGTCGCTTTTCTGAGGCTCTGGTAAAGCTTATCTACTGCGCTTATCTGCTGCGCTTTTGCAACGGCTGAAAGCCTCCCCTTTTTTTCTGCTTTGTTCCTTGGCAGTGCCGCATACCGGATGAGGTGGGCTTTCGCATATGGCGCAATCGGCGATTCCTTTGCTGCAGGTCATGCCATGGTGCATCTTGGCAATGCTTTGGCTTACCTTGTTGTTGTCAGGCAGATGGCTCGTGTTCGGGGATATCGACCTCGATGGAATCGATGCGAAGCTCTTTCCCGGCTATCAGCTTGGTCGCAAAGCCGCCGCATTCCGGACAGAGCATATGGAAGCGGTCATGTGCGTATTCCGCGCCGCATTCCAGGCAGGTGCTCCGCGGTGCCACCATGGCGACTTCCAACGTGGCGCCTTCGCACAGGGTGCCCTCGCTCAAGGCTTCGAAGGCAAAGCGCAGGGCATCTTCGATGGCCTCGGTCATAAGGCCAACCGAAAGCGACACCTTCAACACCTTGTCTGCCCCGGCATCACGGGCGGAAAGCTCGACCGCCTCCATCACACCGGTCATGATACCCAACTCGTGCATGGGAAACGACCTGGCCTAGCTCTTCTTCAGGGCTTTTTCTTCGGCCTTCTTCTTGGCCTTGTCGGCAGCCATTTCCTTCTTCCATTCCTCTTCCTCGGCCTGTTCGCGATCGTATTCCTCGTTCTGTTTCTTGATGCGCTTGCCCAGCACCATACGGGCAATCAACAGGCTGGCCTCGTAAAGGGCGACCAGAGCGACGAACATGAGGATCATGGTGACCGGGGAGGCGTCCGGCGTGGTGATGGCTGAGAGCACCATAAGGGCAATGTAGACGGTACGCCAGCTCGACCTTAAGCGCTTATAGGGCACCACATCAAAGATGACCAGGTAGAATATGACCAAGGGCAGCTCGAAGGCAAGCCCGAAGCCCAACTCGAACTTGATGATGATGTCGACCCATTGCCGTATCTCAACAATAGGCTCAATCCAGCCGACCCCTTGGTCGGTCAACCATTCGATGGCCGGGTTCAAGATGATGAAGTAGCAGAACACCGTGCCGAAGATGAACAAGGCCACTGCCGCAGCAAAGGTGGGGATGAACCATTTGCGCTCGCTGGGCTTCAAAGCCGGAAGGAAGAAGGCCAAAAGCTGCCAGATGATGACCGGCATGCATGCGACCAGGGAAGTCCAGAAGGATATGAGGAAGCGGATGGCAAAGGGGTCGAACAGGCCGAAGTAGTTCATGACAGGGTTGCCTTCGGCATCGAGCGGCATGAATTCCCTGATGGGTTCGAGCAGCAGGTTGGCCACCGTGGGGGCTGCCAGGTAGAAGACACAGACGGCAACCACCATGACAGCGGCTATGCGCACGATGCGCATACGCAGCTCGCCCAGATGGTCGAAAAGGGGCATACGTGCAGGTCCGATAGGCATCGCTTATGCCTCCTTCTCGGGGGTCGCAGGGGTCGTGGCACTTGCGCCGCCCGCAGGCATGGGCGCAGGCGCTGCCGCAGGCTTCGGGGCGGGGCTTGCAGCTGTAGCAGGGGTCGCCACTGGGGCAGGGCTTGCGGCTGGGGCTGCCGACCCTGAAGTTGCCGCAGGCTTCGGATCTGCCGACCCCGATGCTGCCGCAGGCTTCGGAGCCGCCTTTGTGGCAGGCTTGTTCCCATACAGCTCGTCGGCGCTGGGCAAAGGCTTTGGCCTGGGAGAGGGCCCCGTTGTTTTGGCCGCGCCTTCAAGAGGGGCTTTTGCGGCATTTCCCGCCGTGGTGCCGGTTTCGCGGGAATCTTTGGCCGCGACAGCGGCTCCCGTGGCATTGGCGGAAGCAGCGGTGGCGGATCCAGCGGTACCTGTGGCATTGCCGGAAGGGCTGGACGCGGTATCTGCCTGCCCTGCGGGCACTGCCTTGGCCGCTGCCGCCGCGACCGCCGCAGCAGCGGTCTTCTGCTGTTCCTCGGCAGCCTTCTTGGCCGCACGTTCCTTATCGTACTTCGCCTTGCGCTCAGAGAAGCTCTCGGCCTTCTCTTCTTTCTTGTCTGCCCCCGTTACCTTCGACAACACATCCAAGGGGTTCTTGAAGGGCTCGTCTGAATTGGGGTCGTACACCTCGGTCTTGATGACTTTCGTCATCTCTTCCTGGGCGCTCCTGAATTTTGCAAGGGCTTGGGCTACCGTTTTTGCGATAGCGGGAAGCTTGTCGGGGCCGAAGATGAGAAACCCGAAAAGCAATATGATGAACAGCTCGAATCCGCCGATACCAAACAAGGGATACCTCTTTATGCAATCAGTCGTGCATCTGTGCGGGCGCGCAGATGCACCGGGGCAATCAATAACCGAACCATCTTAGCACAAACCCGTGAATCCGCCACCCCGTAAAGCCAAAAACCACCGTTGCCCGTCTCTGGTGGTTAACGAATGAATGAGCGTAAATGAGCAACCCCGGTACAACACCGAGCGCAACGTTCCAACCTCAGTGCAACAGTTGCGCTGGGTCTGGTGGGCGGGCACGGGGACACAGGGACGGTTCGTAACCACTGAAAAAGCCATGTTCTATCCGCCCCTACGCCCAGCATGGCGCGATTGGGCGCACGAGACATGGCTCCCTGAGAGATAACGCTGTCGAAGGCA
>JAIRPR010000003.1 GCA_031256895.1 Coriobacteriaceae bacterium | reverse complement strand
GGTATTGGGATTGGAAACAAAAGCTGATATCATCCCAGCTGGTATCAAAAGCTATCTCAAAAGACTCGGGTATCGATGAAAGATGGACACACATAGCATAGAGACAATTTCGGTAAAGCTTCTCTCGTGAGTACCTCAGTCTATGCTTCATCTGCTTGCTCCTTCAACCGCCCGCGTAGCCATCGCTTGAAGTCATGCCTCCGGCTATACCGTCACGGCATCACGGTAAGGCCGAAGTCGCCGAGGGCCGCTAAGAGGTAGTCATAGCCCTCGGTGCCCACGTAGGGCGCATAGGGGGCGAGAGCCTTGGCGTCCAGGCGGGTCCCGCCCTGCAGCTTGAGCCGGAAGAGCCCTTCCGCGAATGCCAGCTCGTCATCTTCCAGATCGTAATCGTCATACAGCAGCTCTGCCAGCTCTTCTTTCGGGAGGCAGAGCTCTTGGATGTATTCCCCACCATGGGCGACGAAGGACGCCTCATCGTCGGGCGAGTAGAGCTCGTCCCCTTCGCTCCAGAACGCGGTGGTCACCACCGGCTGGGCTGTTATGTTTCGCTTCGAGCCGAAAAGTCGCCTCTTCTCCTGTTCCTCAAAACCGAGAAACAGGTAGGGGAAGATTCCCTCTTGCGCAGCCTGCACGATTGGCTTGTCGGCCTGAGCCAGGTAATCGAGGGCGTCTTTCTCGGGGTAGTCGCTCAACCGAGGGCTATTGTTCTTCCGAAGGGCGCCCACCAACGTTTCGTTCCCCCTGCTGAAGGATATGGTTCCGTCCGTATAGAAGCGGGACTGGAAGCTGAAGCGGTCGTGTTCCCAGCTGGTCTCACATGCAATGATTGCCAGCCTAGGGCTTGAGGCCAGATGAACGCACATGGCATGCAAACAGCCTTGGTAGAGCCCCTTTCTCGAGCAGCCCAGCCTGTGCTTCGTTCGGAGGAAATCGGTGGATGGCTCCGGGAAGGGCTCCCCAGCGGCGGCTCTTGCCCCATTCGTTTGCCAGTTCACCACCCTGGCATTGTCGAACCAATTGTACCCCCCTTGGTGCCGGGGAACGATGTGGTCAATCTCTGCCCCGTTGGGGGGCTTGATAACGCCCGCTTGCGACCGGTACACGACCAGCGGCTTCCCATCGATATCGCACCGCACCGTGCCTTTGTTCCTTTTCATGTTCTCCACGAGTATCGAGTTCTTCTGCACTCGGGTGAAATGGCCACCTTCGCTGATCAACATAAAAAACCTCACCTTCCTTCCTCCTGTGGCTATGATCTGCCGCATCGCTATTATACTGCTCTTGTTTTCTGGATAGCGCCTGATTGCACCATTTCCTATCATTGCCTCTCTCTTTGCGTGCCTCTTTGTGCCTCTTTGTGCCTCTTTGCGCGCTTAGAGCAGCACAACCCCTTGCGTCAAGGGAAAGCACGGTGAAGAACCGGCACGTTTTCATGGAAACACCATGCCAAGACCAAGGCCAAGCCCAATTGGTGGTATCCTTTCCCTTACAATAAGGCAGGAAAGCAAGGGCTGATGAGATGGGCACAGAGTTTCCGGCAGCAAAGGCAGCGCCCTTGGGGCATGGACGGACGAACAGCAAGGGAAGCGCCTTTGCGACACGGGTTGCCAAGCAGCCCACAGAGGGCCGGCTCCCTCTCCAACGCAGCAAAGACAGCGCCATTGGGGCGCCGGGTGCCAGGCAGCCCACAGAGGACCGGTACCCCTCCATCGCAGCAAAGGGCAGCGCCTGTGTGACAAAGACCGGCAAGGATCAAGGGCAGCGCCTGTGTGACAAAGGCCAACAGGCAGCCCACAGAGGACCGGCACCCCTCCAGAGCAGAAAGGACAGGTACGCTTCATGAAGAAGTTCTTCAAGGAGTTCAAGGAATTCATCAACCGAGGCAATGTGATGGACCTGGCCGTGGCCGTGGTCATCGGCGCTGCCTTCACCGCCATTGTGAACTCGCTGGTGAGCGACTTCATCACGCCCATTCTTTCAGCCCTGACGGGCGGAGCCAACTTCGCCAATATGAAGTGGGTCATCCCCTTGGGGGCAGGGGAAAGCGCTATCACCTACGGCAACATCCTGAACACCATACTGCAGTTCATCACCATAGCCTTCGTGGTGTTCTGCATTGTGAAGGCCTTCAACAAGATGAAGGAGCTTGCCCGCAAGAATGAGACCGAACAGCTTGAACTGGAAGCCCACTGCCCTTACTGCAAAGAGGTGGTCAAGATAGGCGCCACCCGCTGCCCCCATTGCACGGCCGCCTTTCCCGAGCCGGCGCAAGCGGCCAAAGCTGCCGATGCAGATGGCAAAGGCCATGCAACCAACAAGGAAGAAACCCGCGCCATCGACCCCAAGAAGCTCAAGCTGGGCATCCAGAACACGCTGAAACGCCGTTGACCGCCCGACAACCCAGGCCGCGCAGCAGAAGCACCGCTGACCGCCCGACAACCCAGGCCGCGCAGCAACTGCGGCAGCATCTTGTCCCGGAGCCAGGATTAAATGGTGATGCCACTGTGGTTCCTTTAACGAGGATTCATGATAAGGCGGCCATGCCCGTGGTCGCGACCAAGACAGGGTGCAGGCGAGCAGGGTGTATTCAGTGGCCTTCGAGAAGATCGATGAGCGATTGCTTGTCGTGCACGTCGAGCTTCTTATAGATGCGGCTCAAATGGGTATTCACCGTACCAGGAGATATGTTGAGCTCTTCTTGGATGCGCGGGTTCGAGCGGCCTTTGGCAAACAGGATCATGACCTCGGTCTCTTTCGAGGAAAGGTCGAAACGCCGCGCCACTTCTTCGCAACGGTCGTGGAAGGGGCGCTTACGGATGCCCGTTGGGGAGCTTCCGTGCCTGTCAACGCCTATGCTGCTGTTCGCCCCTTTTGCGCTGGGGCACCCCGCGCACCCGGCGCCTTCCCCATAGCCCCTTGTCCCCGCAAAGGCCGTTCCCACCCGGCCTTCTTCCCGGGTAAGTCCGATGAGGTTCTTCTCGTCGAAGAGGAAGAAATACTCGAAGAGGACCGCCAGCACGCTGAACAGCACGAAAACACCGGTCATCTGGGAATCTATCTGAAGATAGGATTGAGCCACCTTCCCTATGAAATCACCAGCCAAGGTGCCCAAGGTCAAGGCGCCCCAACCGAAACCGAAGATCGAAAGGGGGCTGAGCTGATAGACAGAGGCGGTGCGGGCTAAAAGCGTCCATACCAGCATGTTGAACGCACAATAGGTGGAAAGCGAAAGCGCGTCCGACAAGAAGCCCGGCGAAGGCAGAAGCGGCAAAAGCAAGAAGATGAAGGCGGCCATGAACAGGGTGATGCGATAGGCCATGCCGTATTCGGCACCCCGCACAGAAAGCGTGCCCACGACCAGAACCACCAAAGCGATGCCCGTGGCTGCCAGGAACACCCAGGGATACAAGGTGGGTGCGCCCACCGGGTCGACGCTCAGGAACTGCGAGCGCATGAAGGCCGCTGCCAAAGCAAGGATCCCCACCGAGAGCAACGCCCGGGCAAGGAAGCCAGGCTTGTCAGGCTCCAGAGGCTCCAAAAGGTGCGGGCGGCCCCTATCGTGCAGGGCATGGGCAAGGCAAAGGGCTGCCATCAGGGGCAACAGGGCGGTAATGGCCAGGGCTGCCTCACGCGGCAACGTGAGCACCAGGGCAAAGGCCAAAGCCGCAAGGCTGAACGAAGCAATGGTGGTCGTAGTGGCGCGTCGCGGTTCCAATCGCTTGAACACCACGCCCCAGCTGAGGTACATGAAGCCGAGGGCAAGCCCCGAGCAGATGCAGATGATGGTGCACCAGGGCTGTTGGAACCAGCCAAGCTCAACCAGGGCAAGCAGCACCGTGGCCACGCACATGACCGTAGGCATGGCCATGATGAAGGCGCGCCGTTCTATCGCGGAATGGAAACGCCGGGGAACGAAGCCTGAAACCATGAGGACCAGCAGCGATCCCAGCAACATGAAGGTGTAGGTGCTGTTGAGATGCGAGATGTCATTGCGTGTTGAGAAATGGACCAAGGTGCTGAAGAAGGTCAGGTACGACCACACGAAGGTAGCGGCGAAGCCGAACACCTTCACGTTGAAGATGTCGGCGAGCGAGATGCTCTCGAGGTTCTCTTTGATAGTCTGGACCACGCAGTTCCTTGT
Organism: Coriobacteriaceae bacterium; assembly: GCA_031256895.1. Classification (GTDB taxonomy): domain Bacteria; phylum Actinomycetota; class Coriobacteriia; order Coriobacteriales; family Eggerthellaceae; genus WRIS01. The sequence goes on along the minus strand of JAIRPR010000003.1, from coordinate 2,895 downwards.
CTTGTGTTGATGGTGCGGGTAAGTGCGTAGAGGGGCAAGGCGGCATCCAAGTCAGGCGGTACCCAGAAAGCAATCCCCTACAGTCCATGCAGAAGTCTCGCACAAAAACCCCTCTGTATCCAGTCATATGAAACATTCGACAAGAAAAACCCCGAAACCATCCAGAAAGAAGAAACATACGATAGATTCCCGAACGCTGCTGCCCTAAGCTCTTAGCCAGGAAAGGCCGATGAGGCCGCTCCATCGCAGGGCAACCGGCAAAGACCGTTTTTGCGATCCCCTTTCCGGTCTTGGGGCTTGTTGCCCAAAGGCTCAACAAAGCCCGGCTCAGTGGCCGTGCCCGACCCCGGGTTGTGGCCGTGCCCGACCCCGGGTCGTGGCCATGCCCGACCCCGGGTTGTGGCTGGGCCCGACCCCGGGTTGTGGCTGGGCTCGTCCCCCAGACTGTTGCCTTGCGATGGATCGGCTTCAAAAGCCCAGACAAGACGAGGAACATCGACCCGGCGGCCTTGTGCCCCCCACAAGGCCCCAACAGATTGGAGGAAAGGCCATGAGGGAAACACTGTCTTGTTCAAGACGGAGCTTCATGAAGGGAGCCGCTGCCATGGGCGCACTGGCTGCCCTGGCTGGCTGCACCAATGGTGCGCTGCGTGAGGAATCCCCCACCAAAGACGCCCCCGAAAAAGGCACCGGCAAGGCGCCTGCCGCCAAAACCGAGCTGCGCCACGCATTCTGCCAGATGTGCGGGCCAGCACGCACCCATTGCTCGACCACGTGCTACCTGACCGATGGGGTCTGGACACAGGTGGAAGGCAACCCCGAGGCGGGGAACAACTTCGGGCGCGGAAGCCGCACCCTGTGCGCCAAAGGCAACTCGGCCATGCAGACCATCTATTCGCCGTTGCGCATCACCTATCCCATGAAGCGGGTAGGGGCAAAGGGCGAAGGGAAGTTCGAGCGCTGCACCTGGGACGAAGCAATCGAGATCATTGCCAAGACCCTGAAGGAACAAAAAGAGAAATACGGCGCAGAAAGCTATGGCGTGCTCTCTCCCCAGTTCTACATGGTGCTTGCCACCCTGGGGCGCCGCTTCCTGAATGTGCATGGCAGTCCGAACTACCTGCACAGCGCCATCTGCAACTCACAGCGCGTATTCTCGCGCTTGGTCACCTTGGGTGGCCCGGACCACGATCGTGCGAACAGCACCGTGCCCGGCCAGTTGGGCAAGACGAAGCTTCTGGTTGTTTGGGGCTACAATTCCGAGAACTCGGCCATCAACCAGGGCAATCCCAATGGCCGCCTGAACGCCATCGAGAAGGGCTTGAAGGTCATCGATATCAGGCCGATGCGCAACGGCCTGGGCTCACACGCCGACATCTGGGTGCCGGTGCGCCCCGGAACCGACTGTGCCCTCGCCTTGGCCATCCTGAACGTCATCATCAATGAGAAGCTGTACGACCAGGATTTCGTTGCCCAGTGGTGCAGCGGCTTCGATGCCCTTGCCGCCCACGTGCAGCAATACACCCCCGACTGGGCAGCCGGCATCACCGGGCTGCCGGTCGAGCAGATCACCGAGATAGCCCGCCTCATGGGCACCACGAAGCCCATGGGCATCATGGCTGGCAACGGCGTGGGCGACCAACAGAACGACGGCCATGATGTGCTTGCCGCCATCTGCCTTATCGAGGCCATCACCGGCAACATCGGCATCGCCGGAGGCGCAGGCGCCGGCATGGTCATGCCGAAGCCCCTCATCTCCACCGGTGGGATAGACGTCTTGACCGACCGGCTGCCCCAAAGCGCCGAGGATCGGGAGAAGGGCTATGCCGCCGGCGTGTCGAACCTGGTGGCCCCTGAGACCCCCCGCTGGTTCCAGAACGAGATAACCTGGGAATCAGGCCCCACGACCGCCTATTTCAAAGGCCTCATGAGCACCATCGACGGCAACCCCAAGCCGCTGCGCGCGGTGTTCGGGCAGTCGTCGAACCCCTTCGGCGCCACCCGTCAGCCCAAGAAGATAGCCGAGGCCTTGAAGGCGCTCGACTTCTACTTCGTTATGGACGTGTACTGGAACTCGTCGTGCGATTACGCCGACATCGTGCTGCCTGCCTGTTCGAACTACGAGACCGATGTGCAGTTCGCCATGAAGAACTCGGCGGAAGGCACCTGGATAGGCATCAACCAGAAGATCCAGGAGCCCTTGGGCGAATCTCGTTCTGACTGGCAGTTCTACCTCGACCTTGCAGTAGCCATGGGCTATGGGAAGGACTTCTGGGATGGCGATATGGAAGCCTGTGTGCGCGAGCAGCTGGAGCCTTCCGGCATCAGCCTTGAAGAGCTGCGCAAGGCTGAACGCGGCATCTTCATCGAGCGCACCGACGGTGCCAAGCCTACCGAGCCGGTCTACCAAGATTACGAGAACCTTTTCAAGACCTTGCCGGGCGGCAAGGTGCAGTGCGCGAACGAATGGATCGGCGGCAAGCCGAATTCCCAGGACACCGGCGTTCTGAACGCCCTTCCCACCTACAAGGGGCCTGCCGAGAGCCTGTCCAAGACGCCCGACCTGGCTTCTGAGTACCCGCTCATCCTTTCGGACGTGCATGCCTACCGCCTGTGCGAGCACAGCTATTATGTGGACGTCCCCTACCTGCGCGAACTGCAGCCCTACCCCTGGGCGAAGATAAACCCCCAGACCGCCAAGAAGTACGGTATCGCGGACGGCGATTGGATGAAGGTCGAATCGCCTCATGGCTGGGTGAAGCTGGTGGCTGAATACTTCGAGGCCATCTCGCCTGAGACGCTCATGTGCCGCCGTGGCTGGTGGCAGGAATGCGAAGAGCTCGGGCTTGAAGGCTATGGCTGCTTCGATGGCGGCAGCGACGTCAGCGTGCTATA
>JAIRPR010000142.1 GCA_031256895.1 Coriobacteriaceae bacterium | reverse complement strand
CCATCAGATACAGGTCATCGTGTTCGACAAGACCGGCACTATCACCGAGGGCAGGCCTGCGGTGACCGATGTGCTGGCTGCTTCGGATGAACTGCCTGCGCAACGCCTGCTGCAGCTTGCCGCTTCGGCGGAAAAGGCTTCCGAACACCCCCTTGGCCAGGCTATCCTGAACAAGGCGCAGGAAGATGGCCTGGCTTTGCTTCAGGCCGTCCACTTCAATTCCCTCACGGGACGCGGCATCGAGGCCCGCATCGACAACCAGCCCGTGCTTGCCGGCAACCGCACGCTCATGGAAGAGCACGGCATCCCCCTTGAGGGAATGCAGGCACATTCCGACCGACTGGCACAAGAAGGCAAGACGCCCATGTATATTGCCGTGGGCGGCAGCCTGGCCGGCATCATCGCAGTGGCCGATGTGGTCAAGGGATCCAGCAAGGCTGCCATTGCAAGCCTTCACCACATGGGTATCGAGGTAGCCATGATAACGGGCGACAACCGCGAAACCGCGCTTGCCATCGCCCGACAGGTAGGCATCGACCGCGTGATGGCTGAAGTGCTCCCCCAGGACAAATCTAACGAGGTCAAGAAGCTTCAGGATGAAGGCCGCAAGGTGGCCATGGTGGGGGACGGCATCAACGACGCCCCCGCACTGGTGCAGGCAGACATAGGCATAGCCATTGGGTCGGGCACCGATGTGGCCATAGAATCCGCCGACATCGTGTTGATGCGTTCCGACCTTATGGACGTGCCCACCGCTATCAACCTGAGTAAACGCACCATCCGCACCATCAAGCAGAACCTTTTCTGGGCTTTCGGCTATAATGTGGTGGGCATCCCTATAGCTGCAGGGCTGCTCTATCTGTTCGGGGGGCCCTTGCTGAACCCCATGATAGCGGCTGCGGCTATGAGTTTGAGCTCGGTTTCGGTGTTGACCAACGCCCTGCGTCTGAAAAGGTTCAAGCCATCGGAAACGATGAGTGCGTCATAATGAAATGGAGGAAACGATGGAACAAGCGGTATTGAAGGTTGAAGGCATGTCCTGCGACCATTGTGTCAAGGCGGTGAGCGAAGCGGTGGGCGCCTTGGCAGGCATCGGCGGCGTGTCCGTCGATTTAGCGGGAAAGACCGTTTCGGTCGAACACGACCCCTCGCAAACCCCCCTGGCAGCCATCGAGGCGGCGATCGAGGACATCGGCTTCGATGTCGTATAAGGGCAGTGAGACCAGCCGTCCGGCCCATGGTGCTATCGCCACCGGCGCCGCTGGAAGGCCGGGCAACGGCACTGTTTCGGGCGCGGGTAGGCCGGAAAGCGACACTGTTTCGGGTGCTGAAAGGCCGGGCAGAGCTGTTTCAAACAGCGCCGAGAAGCCGGCCCGTGGTGCCTTGAGCGGTCAACCTAAGGGCAACCGCAAGCATATCCTGGTGGTCGATGACGAACCGAAGATTCTGGATGCCCTTGCCTCCTTCTTGGTCAGCAGGGGCTTCATCGTGTCGCAAGCAAGGACCGGAAGGGAGGCTCTTGCGGCGTTCGCGCGGAACAGCATCTCCCTGATAGTCTTGGACCTGATGCTTCCCGATATGTCCGGCGAAGACGTCTGCACCGTCATCCGCAGGCATTCACGGGTGCCCATCATCATGCTGACGGCAAAATCAGATGAAGCAAGCCACGTGAGCGGCATAGGGCTTGGCGCAGATGACTACCTGGTAAAACCATTCAGGCTGGGGGTGCTCATAGCCCACATCGAAGCCATATTACGGCGCAGCGAAACCGACCTGGTGCCCCTGATGGCCAAAAGCTCATGGCGCAACGGGGACCTGGTGGTCGATTTCGCCCAAGGAACAGTGCTCAAGGGCGGCATGCTGATAAGCCTGACGAAGAAGGAACGAAACATCCTGGCCACCCTGATCAAATACCCCGGCAAGGTGTTCACCCGCGAAGAGCTTCTGCGCATAGCCTTCGGTTACGACTTCTTCGGCAACGACCGCGTCATCGACACCCACATCAAGAACCTGCGCAAGAAGCTGGAAGACGATCCGAAGTCCCCTGTCTATATCCGCACCATACACGGTCTGGGCTATCAGTTCGGGGGAAGCTGACATGGAAGGAGCCCGTTGTCCTGATGGGCAACTGGGGCCTCTTCCTGATGGGCAGCAGGTATCCCTCCCTAACGGGCAACAGGAGTCCCTCACCGACGGGCAACAGGGGTTTCTTGCTGATGAGCAACAGGGATCCCTTCGCCCAGGGGGTCTTGTCCTCAACCCTTCCCCGCCAGGTCACCCGCGTGGCTTAGCCGACAAGCTGGGGCTGAGGCTTGGCCTTCAGGCGCACCTGAGCGCCGCTATCGCGCTGGTCGTGCTTGTCAGCATAGCCCTTATCAGCCTTTTGGCGCACATCTTCATCAATGCCGAATTCGAGAAGCGTGCGCAGAACCAACAGGCATCCTACACCGAAGGGCTTGTATCCCAATTCAGCAACCAATACCATGGCTCAGGTGATGCTTGGAACCTCGATTATGTGCATGGCGTTGGCATGTCTGCCCTTGCCCAGGGCTATCTGATCAGCCTTTATGACAGCGAGGGCATGGTGGTGTGGGATGCCGAGAGCCACGACATGACGCTGTGCGGGCAGGTCATGGCCGAGATATCAAGGCGTATGGAAGTCGAGCGGCCAAGCCTTGCGGGCGAGTTCGTTACCCATGAATATGAGTTGGGCGATCCAGGGCACAGCATCGGCAGGCTTGTCGTGAAGTCGTACGGCCCCTACTTCCTTACCGAGAACGATTTCGACTTCCTTCACACTTTGAACCTCATCCTGCTGACCATTGGGCTTCTCGCCCTGATCCTTGCCGTGCTTGCCGGGTCATGGCTTGCACGGCGCTTGGTGCGCCCCCTTGCCGCGACCGCCCATGGTGCGACTGCCATCTCTGGGGGCGATTACCGCATACGCCTGGTCAGGAAGAGCAACATCCGCGAATTGGACGAACTGGCCCAAGCGGTGAACCACTTGGCATATTCCCTTGGGCAGCAGGAAGGCCTGCGGCAGCGTCTGACGACCGATGTTGCCCACGAGCTGCGCACACCCCTTTCGGCCATCGCCTCCCACCTGGAAATGATGATGGAAGGCATTTGGGAGCCAAGCCCCGAACGCCTGCAAAGCTGCTACGAAGAGATAGCACGCCTGTCAAACCTGGTGAGCGATCTGGAGAACCTGGCAAGCATCGAGAACGGAAACCTGGCCTTGCACCGGGCGCCGCTCGACCTGTTGGCACTTGCCCACAGCGTGAGCGCCAATTTCGAGAGCGAATGTGCCCAGAAGGGCATCGCCCTGAAGGTTGAAGGCAGCCCCGCCGTAGTGAACGCCGACAAAGGACGCCTGACCCAGGTGCTCACCAACCTCTTGTCCAATGCCCTCAAATACACGCCCGCAGAAGGCCACATCCACCTGCAGGTCGAAGACACCCCCGAAAGCGGCGTGGTGGTGGTGGCCGATGACGGCATCGGCATCCCTCAAGAAGACCTGCCCCTGGTGTTCGAGCGCTTCTACCGCACCGACGCCTCGCGTGCCCGTGCAACCGGCGGCGGGGGCATCGGCCTTGCCATTGCGAGGTCGATTGTCGCAGCCCACGGTGGCACCATCACTGCCGAAAGCGGCACGGCGCCGCCCATCCACCGTGGCACCGGGGCAGATGCCGGCACCGGCCGGGAACAAACAGCCGCCCCCGGGGACACCCAGGCAGAAGGCAAGGCCGACCAGGAACAGCGTACCCCGCCAACCGGTGCCGTTGCCCCCGGAAGCCGTTTCATCATCACCCTGCCCAAGGGCTCCTATCCAGGATAAGACGAAGCCCCTCCACCCAGCCTTGAGCGAAGGGGCTGAACGCCGCTTTGACGGAGCGTAGGCCTTGAGTTTTTCTTGGGCCTCCATCCAGCCTTGAGCGAAGGGGCTGAACGCGTATGCGCAGTTAGCTATTGCAAGCGAAGCGTGCTCAGGGGGCACAAAAGACGCAAACCGTGAAGCGCGGGGCATGCTTCCCCTTGTTTTGAACAGGAGGCCTCATGACGACTTACGCTCTAGGCATCCCAGGGTGTCTCTGCAGCGGCCTTCGCACCCGCTATTCGGCCGAAGGTATAGCAGCTGGCAATAGAAGCACCACTTGCCTGGTAGCCTGTCCCAAATATGTCACTGGCGTTTCGTCCCGCAGAATACAGGCCAGGAATCGGCTTTTGGGTAAGGGCGTGGATGACCTGTGCATCAGTGTTTATCTTCAAACCACCGAAGGTGAAAAGGCCGTTCAGGGTTGTTGCTTTCATAGCATAGAAGGGCGGTGTGGCAATGGGCTTGACCCACTGAGCGGCCTTCTTCCACACCGGGTCTTCCCCCTCAGAGGCATACTTGTTGTAATACTCCAACGTTGCTTCAAGGCTTCCCTTGGGCATTCCCAATGATTCGGCAAGTTCGGCCACGGTATTGCCGGTGGCGACGACATTCTCGGGCTTGACCTCTGCTATAGGAAGCATCTCTTCCAGTATCGCGCTGTCGTAAACCATGTAGAAGGGGTTGTAATCGGTGTAATAATAAGGATTTCTGACCACCTGGGCATAATACGAGCCGGAATAATGGTCTTCTGAGATGAAACGCAAACCCCGTTGGTTCACCAGGATACCCGAGATGAGCGGCCCACCGACAACGCTATGGCGATACATCCAAGTAGAAGTGCTCAACTGCCCATAGGCGAAATTCATGTGCCGGGTGTCGGCACCTACCCCTTGACCCATCCGGATGCCATCGCCCATATCGCCGGGAGTGCCTATGACAAAGCTGCCATCGGCATAGGGGCAATACTGGTGTACCATTTCCTCGTTCTTTGCAAAACCCCCGGTTGACAGGATGACTGCTTTTGATGCCTTGATAGTGACTTCCTTGCCCTTTTCACTTGCCACCACCCCGACCACACGGCCAGAGGCATCCATGACAAGCTGCCTTGCGCGGGTCTCGTAGAAGACTTCGGGGCCCAAAGCCTCAACGGCGTTCTTCAACGGCTGGAAAAAGCCGCTCCCATTCTTTGAGCCGGTCAGCACGCCTTCGCCCGTCTCGAATCCCTCTACCCAATGGCTATGGGGAACTGCTTCGGCAATGCCTTCGTAATCCCGGTTATATTCGTCGCCCGTGCAGGCAAGCCCGGCTTCGTAATTCGCCTCTTGCGGCCAAGGTGGGTTGTAACCCGGCTTGAAAACGACCCCCAGGGTGTTGACAAGCCAATCATGCAGATCCAAGGACTTATCCGCCAACACACGGCAATGATCTTCACTGACGCCCGGGCCACCTGCCGCAACAAGGAACTTATAATAGTTCTCGACCG
>JAIRPR010000053.1 GCA_031256895.1 Coriobacteriaceae bacterium | reverse complement strand
GGCGAATACTGCCGCGCGACAGCTTCGATTCACACAACGGCTTCGACACCGATGATTACGGCGGAGCCGAGAACATCCACTGTGCGTTCTGCGACAAGACCCCCCAACAGGTCGGTGCCATGATTTCGGGGCCAGGAGACGTCTTCATCTGTGACGAATGCATAACAGCCTGTGCAAGTGCCATGGTGCGCGAGCTGGGCATCGAAGCAAAAGTGGATTACGTTAGCTACGGCAACACGCCTTCGCACAGCGCCGGGGGAAGCCCCAAACCTGCCCGACGCAGGGCAGCCCATGCCGAGCCCCCTCTTGACGACTTCGACATCCTGATGGACCCTGCCAGCCTGCCCACCCCGCGCGAGCTCTATACCGAGCTTTCCGAACATGTGGTCGGCCAGGAAGAAGCGAAACGTGCCTTATCGGTGGCCGTGTACAACCATTACAAGCGCATCAGCATGGGTGCAGACCTGCTCGACGGCGATGTGGAGCTGGCCAAGAGCAACATCATGCTGCTCGGCCCCACCGGCTGCGGAAAGACCCTGCTTGCCCAGACCCTGGCGCGCTTTTTGCAGGTACCCTTCGCCATAGCCGATGCCACCACCCTGACCGAGGCCGGCTATGTGGGCGAGGATGTCGAGAACATCCTTTTGAAGCTTATGACGGCGGCTGATTTCGACATACCCCGTGCCGAGATAGGCATCATCTATATCGACGAGATAGACAAGATAGCACGCAAGGCCGAGAACCTCTCCATCACACGGGACGTCTCTGGTGAAGGCGTACAACAGGCGCTCCTGAAGATAGTCGAAGGCTGTGAGGCAAGCGTGCCCCCTCAGGGCGGCAGGAAGCATCCCCAGCAAGAGCTCATCCACATCGACACCACGAACATCCTGTTCATCCTGGGCGGTGCCTTTGTCGGCCTTTCCGACATCATCGCGTCCCGTGTAGGAAAGAGCAGCCTGGGCTTCAACGCCGAACTGCCCGAGAGCAAGAAGCAGGCCGAAAGCGAGCTTCTGGCAAAGGTCTTGCCCGAAGACCTGAACAAGTACGGCATGATTCCCGAGTTCGTGGGGCGCATCCCCGTCATCACCGCGCTCACCGAGCTTTCCGAAGAAGACCTGGTGCGGATACTCACCGAACCGAAGAACGCGCTCACGAAACAGTATGCCCGCATGTTCGAGTTCGAGGATTCCGAGCTGGTCTTCGAGGCAGACGCCTTAGCCGCTATTGCCCATGAGGCGGTCGAGCACGGAACAGGTGCCCGAGGCCTGCGCTCCATCTGCGAACGCACCCTGATAGACGTCATGTATGAGCTGCCCGAACAGACCGGTGCAAGCCGCGTGGTCATCCGGGCGAGCGACATAAAAGGCGAAACGACCCCCCAGATAACCGAGCGGGAAAGCGGTAAAGGCACAAGCAAGGGGAGTAGTAGTAGTAGTAGCAGCAGCAGTAGTAGTAGTAGTAGTAAAGCACGCAAACGAAAGCAAAGCGCTTGAGGGGGCGGAGACGGGCGGGCCTAAAGACGCTCCAAGCCGCGCTCACGTACCACCTGTACGCTTCGCGCGTCTTTCACGCCTTCTGACTCCGCCGAGCGCCCCCTCATAACTTGGGGGGAAATATCAAATATGGGTATTCGAGTGATAAAGGAACGGTAGCAACCGGATATGGCTGATTCCAACGATGCAGGTCCAGACAAGAAAACAAGAGGCTTCGATTACGCCGCAAGCGAGGCGCCGATTTTCGCTGCCTGGGAAGAGGGCGGTTACTTCGGGCGCTCGCAAGGGCATGGGGCACATGCCGACGAGGCATACACGGTGGTCATCCCGCCCCCCAACATCACCGGGGTGCTGCATATGGGGCATGCGCTGAACAACACCATCCAGGATGCCTGCATCCGCCGTGCGCGCATGCAGGGTTACCGTACCCGGTGGGTGCTCGGAACCGACCATGCGGGCATCGCCACCCAGACCAAGGTGGACAAGAAGCTTGCCGACGAAGGCGTTTCGCGCCTGGAAGTGGGCAGGGAGGCCTTCATCGAGGCTTGCTTCGATTGGTACAAGGAATATGGGTCAACCATAGTGCGCCAGCTCAAGGCCATGGGCTGTTCCTGCGACTTTGAACATGAGCATTTCACCTTGGAGCCTGCCTATGTCGCCGCGGTCCGCAAGGCCTTCGTCGATTGGTACCATGACGGCCTGATCTTCAGGGGCAAGCGAATCGTCAACTGGTGCCCCCATTGCGAAACAGCCATAGCCGATGATGAGGCTGAATACATCGATGAGCCAGGTCATCTCTGGTATTTGCGCTATCCTTTGACCGAAGCGGTCGAAGGCGTGGAATATATCGTGGTTGCTACGACCAGGCCAGAGACCATGCTGGGAGATACCGGCGTTGCGGTCAGTCCCAAGGATGGGACGAAATCTTCCTTCGTAGGCCATATGGTGCGCCTGCCGCTGGTCGACCGTGAGGTGCCGGTGTTCAGCGACTTCTTGGTCGATCCCGAGTTCGGCACCGGCTTTGTGAAGGTGACTCCTGCGCATGATGCCAATGACAACGCCATGGGCGCACGTGCCGGCCTTGAGGTGATCAACATCTTCGACGAGAAGGCGACCGTAGTGGAGGGCTTCGGTGAGTTCAGTGGCATGTCGCGTGAAGAGGCACGTCAGGCAGTGGTCGCCCGCTTTGACGAGCTCGGCCTTCTGGACCGTGTCGAAGAGCACCCCCACAACGTCATGACCTGTTACCGCTGCCACACCAAGCTCGAGCCATGGCTTTCCGAGCAATGGTTCGTGGCGGTGGACCGCCTGAAGGCAGATGCCGCCCGGGCGGTCGAGGAAGGGGCGGTGAGCTTTTACCCTGCCCGATGGCGCCAGGTGTACCTTGACTGGCTGCATAACCTCAAGGATTGGTGCATCTCGCGCCAGTTGTGGTGGGGCCACCGCATCCCGATATTCATGTGCGACGCCTGCGGATGGGAAGATGCCTGCCTTGAAGACATGAGCGAATGCCCTGCCTGTGGCGCGTCGGTCCGTCAGGACGAGGACGTCCTCGATACCTGGTTCTCGTCGCAGCTTTGGCCATTCGCCACCTTGGGCTGGGCGCAAGAGGGAATGAGCGCTCCCGAGCTGGCATCGGCCTACCCGACCCAGGTGCTTTCGACCGCCCGCGACATCATGGGGCTTTGGGTGGCGCGGATGGTCATGTCATCCCTCTATTTCTGCAAGGAGGTCCCCTTCCGCGACGTCATCATCCATCCGACCGTGCTAGGAGCCGATGGAAAGCCGATGAGCAAATCGCGCGGAAACGGGGTGGACCCGGTGCGTCTCATGCAGGACTATGGAGCCGATGGGATGCGCTTTGGCTTGCTCATGCAGGTGACGGGGACGCAAGACCTGCGTTTCAACGAAGAGAAGCTGGAGAACAGCCGAAACTTCGTCAACAAGATACGCAACGCGGCGCGCTTCGTGCTGATGAACCTTGAAGGTTATCAACCGGGAAGCCCTGAACCGCTCACTCCTGCCGACCGGTGGATATTCTCACGCCTTGCTGGCTTGGTCGTGCGCCTCGACAAGGCATTCGAGTCCTATGAGTTCGGAGAGGTCGCCCGTGAGCTCTCCGTCTTCTTCTGGAACGAGTTCTGCGATTGGTACATCGAGCTCTCAAAGGGGCGCCTGACGCTTGGTTCGCCCGATCGGGAAGCATGCCAACGCAACCTCGCCTTCGTCCTGGATGTCGCCTTGCGGCTGCTCCATCCCATCATGCCCTTCGTCACCGAAGAGATCTACCAAGACCTTCAGCGTGCGACCTGTTCGCACCATGCTTCACCTTCCTCAGAAGGTGCCGGGTTGAGTGCTTGTTCCGATGCCGATCCCCTGGCCTCAGCGAGCCAGGATGCGACAGAAGGCGCAGTCGGCTTGGATGGCAGTGCTTGGAGCGCCGCGATTGCCGCTCCATTGCCCCAGCCTTTTCTTATCGGGGCTTCCTGGCCTGATTCCGCCCATCTTGCCGCCTTCGACGACCCGCATGCAGAACGTGCGCTTTCCCTGGCCATTGCTGTGGTCTCTTCGGTGCGCTCAGCCCGTGCCCGTTATGGCATCTCGCCAAGGACGCCTCTGGACGTGGTCATAAAGGCCGACTCTCAGGATTGTGCCTTGTTGGGAGAACAGCAACAGCTCATCTGCGGGATGGCGAACCTTGAACGGCTCTCTCTTGCGCCTGATGCCGTCAAACCCAAAGCTTCCCGGGTCTCCCTGATAGGCAATCTGGAAGTCTACACCATCCTTTCCGGCCTGGTCGATTTCGAGGCCGAGCAGGCACGCCTTCTGAAGGACCGTGCTGCCGCCTTGGCCGATGTGGAAAGGCTGGGGAAGAAGCTTGCCAACCCCGGCTTCCTTGCGAAAGCCGCTCCTGAGGTCATAGAGAAGGACCGTACGCGCCACGCCGAGCTGGAATCCCTGTTGGAACGGATAGATGCCCAGCTTGAGGAAATTGCGTGATATACCCCGCAAGGGTGCCCGGATTGCGGGCATCTTTGTTACAATGTAGGAAGATTTTAAGGCTTTCCCTGATGATTCGCGCATATTGAGGCGACCGGCCATGCGCAAGGATACCGATAGGAAAACGAGGTAAATATGACTGAGCTTCTGTCGCAGCTATGGACCCCCGAGTTGCAACAAGCCCTCACGGTTGTGGTCACCCTGCTGGTAGTGCTGTATGTCCTCTCCATCATCTGGGTGGTGCGTGACGCCTATCTGCGGGGATCGTTCTGGTACATCTGGGCCATTGTGGCTTTGATACCCCTTTTGGGCACCATCGCCTACTGCCTGCTCCGCCCGCCCCTGCTGCAGATAGACCGCGACGAGCAAGAGCTTGAGATAGCGCTCAAGCAGCGCGAGCTGATGAGGTATGGCGAATGCGCTGCCTGTGGCTATCCTGTCGAGGCGGACTACGTCTTGTGCCCGAACTGCCATCAGCAGTTAAAGAACCTTTGCTTGGGCTGCGGCAAGGCGCTTGACCCCACCTGGACGGTCTGCCCTTATTGTACCGCGCAGGTCAGCGCTGCCCTGCAACAGCAGCCTCGCCGATCCGCAGTGCGCGGCAGGGCACCGGAAGCAGCCCAGCCTGCTCCTAAGGCGCACGTCCGATCGCGTCAAACCCGTTCGCGCGTGGCAGCCCTTCCCGAAGGCGAGCAACAGGACTAAGAAGGCGCCCTGCCCTTCCCGAAGCCCATGCCCTCAGAACAAGAGGAAGCGGCCAAGCTTGCGCTACGAAAGTCGGCACCTGGTGCCGCAGATGCCCTGTATCACCCCGATGAACCGTATTGACCCGTATTGAACTGTATTGCTGTATTGAACCGTATTGAACCGTGCAGGCGCTTTGTGTGCGCCCGGCACCGAAGGAGGTATCATCATGGATATTGTTTTGCCCGATGGAACACATAGGAACGCAGATACTGGCGCGTCTTGCGCAGATTTGGCGGCATCGATTGGGGCAGGACTTGCCAAAGCGGCTTTGGCAGCACGGGTGAACGGCGACTTGGTCGATCTGTCGGCACAGCTTCAAGACGGCGATTCGCTCAGCATTGTCACTGCCAAAGACCCCGAGGCGCTCGGTTTGCTGCGCCACTCCGCCGCACATATCATGGCAGCGGCTTTGGACAGCCTCTATCCCGGCATCGAGTTCGGGATAGGGCCGGCAATAGAGGACGGCTTCTATTACGATGTCAAGTGGAAGAAGAGCTTAGGGCCAGAGGACCTGGATGCGATAGAGTCACGTATGGCTGAGATAGTTGCATCTGCTGAGCCCTTCGTGCGCCGGGAAGTATCGCGTGAAGAAGCGCTGGCCTTGTTCGGCGGCAAAGGGCAAAGCCTGAAGCTTGAGCTGATTGAAGGGCTGCCCGCTGAAGACGCCATCACGGTATATTCTTGCGGCGGGTTCACCGACTTGTGCCGAGGCCCCCATATCCCTGATTCATCGCGCCTTGCCGCGTTCAAGCTTACCCGGCTTGCGGGTGCTTACTGGAAGGGCGACTCATCACGTGAGATGCTCCAGCGCATCTACGGAACAGCCTTCTTCTCTGCCAAGGATCTGGCCGAACACCTTCACAACAGGGAGGAAGCGGAGAAACGCGACCATCGTCGCCTGGGCAAGGAACTGGGGATCTACACCATGGATCCTTTGGCCGGGGTTGGTCTTCCCCTCTACCTTCCCGCCGGTGCCCGTGTCATACGCACCTTGCAGGAATGGCTGCGCCGCGACCTTTATGCGCGCGGATACCAAGAGGTCATCACACCGCACATATACAATGCCGATGTGTGGAAGACAAGCGGGCATTACGACTTCTACCACGACAACATGTACTTCTTCCAGATAAACGAAGGGGACGAGGAAAGCCCCCGCCTTACCGAGTACGCCGTCAAGCCCATGAACTGCCCCGGGCATGTGCTGCTGTACAAATCGGACATACATTCCTACCGTGACCTGCCTTTGCGCTATTTCGAGTTCGGAACGGTGTATCGCCACGAGATGAGCGGCGTGGTGCACGGCCTTTTGCGCGCACGTGGCTTCACCCAAGACGACGCCCACGTGTTCTGCCGTGCCGACCAGGTGGTCGATGAGGTCTTGGGGATGCTTGGGCTGGTCGACCATATCATGGGCACTTTTGGCTTCGACTATACGGCCGAGATATCGACACGCCCCGCGAAGAGCATCGGTACCGATGAGATGTGGGATTTTGCGACCGATGCCCTCAAGCAGGCCTGTGCCCGCCATGGCCTTGCCTTCGACATCAACGAGGGGGATGGCGCCTTCTATGGCCCGAAGATCGACATCAAGGTGAAGGATGCCATCGGGCGAACCTGGCAATGCTCTACCGTGCAGGTCGACTTCAATTTCCCCCAGCGTTTCGAGCTGAGCTACCGCACCGAGAACAACACCGAGGAACGCCCCTGGATGCTCCATAGGGCGATATTCGGCTCCATCGAGCGCTTCTTGGGTATCCTGATAGAGCATTATGCAGGTGCGTTGCCTCTTTGGCTGGCACCCGTCCAGGCAGCCGTCCTGCCCTTGGCAGACCGCCATATCGAAGCAGCCCGCGCCCTTGTCGCCAAGATCTCGGCAGTCGGCGGAAGGGCAGAGCTCTATGGGCAGAACGAGCCTATGCGGGTGAAGATAGCGAAGGCCCAGGCAGCAAAGGTCCCTTATATGCTGGTGCTTGGCGACAAGGAACAGGAATCCGGCACGGTCTCGGTACGCGACCGCCATGAAGGCGACCTCGGAAGCTGGGATACGGAAAAGATCCTGGACATCATCAAGGAAGCAGTCTTGTAGCTCAAGGCGAGCCTCAGGGAAGCTTCTCAAGCCCTATCAGGGAAGCCCTCAGACGAAACCCAGGGAAGACTCTCGCGCCCTACTCAGGGAAGCCTCTCGCGCTCTATCAGGTTCACCAGCTCTTGGCGTGAATGCACGCCAAGCTTGGTGTAGACGTTATGGGTATGGGTGCGCACGGTCTTCAAGGAGATGCACAGATGTTGGGAGATGCTTTCGGGGGTGCGGCCTAAGGACAGCTGCTCCAGTATCTCTGCCTCACGGTTGGTAAGGCGGCCTTGTGAGCTCACCCTTCGGCAGGCCGCTATCCAAGGGCGGCTCTGGTTCGTACGGTCCAATTGGGATTTCGACGTCTTCACCATGGATTCCCCGATACTGATATCCTGTTCAGGCAAGACCCCGAAGAGCAGGTTCGCGCGCTTGTCGGTGAACACGATTATGGAAGATACCGCCACTATCAGGGCTAGAGCGACAAAGATGATGGTCACCAAAAGGCTTTCCCCCAGTGAGGGCAGCAGTGAGGCACCGCTTATCCAGCCGACGAAAGAACCCAGCACGCCGATGCCTTTGCCGAACCCGAATATGACGGCTGAAGGGTAGCGCTGTTTGAACACGATGAAGGCGAGAAGCGACCAGACGGCCACATCGAACACATAGGTCGAGAAGGCGATGATATCGGATATGAAGCGGTTGTTGAGGCCGATGAGCGGCGTCACCGCCAAAACGACAGAAATGACAGCCATGGTGAGCAGGTAGATACGGTCGAAGGGGATGTTGCGAAGGAAACGGATGGACACAAGCAGCAAGGCCAGAGCGAAGACCAGCCGAAACAGCATGATGATCCGTGCGTCTAAGAGGGTTGTATGGGGCGCTTGCGCCATGATGTAATAGCTGTGTATGAGGGAGGTGCTCAAGGTGAAGATGAAGATGACGGCAAGGAAGCGCCAGAACACATGCGGAAGCTTCCGGATTGCCGAGACGCCCCGGTGCTCGGCCGCCCCGATGCTGCCCTCATTCGGCACCGCCCCTGGCATCTTGAGGGGGATAGAGGTCAGCCATGCTGCAACCGGGGGAAGCACGGTTATGGCGATTATCCCGCTGAGCGGCGGCCCGCCCGCAATAGGCTGGTAGAAGTCGTTGCCTAGCACGATGAAATAGATGATGTGTATTTCGTAAAATAAAACTTCCCACTTTGAGCGTTTGACCTTTACGCTTTCAGCGTGTAAAAGTTACCGCTTTGAGCGTGTGGCACGCCGATAGGCCCAACAAACCCATTATCCTT
>JAIRPR010000026.1 GCA_031256895.1 Coriobacteriaceae bacterium | reverse complement strand
TCATCACCTGTTGGCTGGAGAACGGCATGAGGGAAGGCTCGGAAGAGATGGCACGGATCGCCATGAGGCTCCTGTTCATCAAGCCGGGCGAAGCCATCACCTTGTGATCGGGGGAAGGTACATGAAGAACAGGCGAAGGCCAGCTATGAGAAGGAGGAACTTGTGACATCGCAAGAATCAGGCATCAAAGCGAAGGCTTTGTTGCATATGGGCATAGACGTCGGCTCGACCACCGTGAAGCTTGCCGTCCTGGACGAAGAGAACACGCTGGTGTGGTCGGTCTACCGTCGCCACCATGCCGATGTGCGCGCCACCATCGTTGAGGTGCTCGAAGCTGCTGCCCAGCAGCTTGACGCCCCCATGACCATTGCCATCACCGGCTCGGGCGGCCTGCTGCTTGCCCAATGGCTCGGCCTTGCCTTCGTCCAAGAGGTCATCTCATCGAAGGTGGCGGTCGAGACGCTTATCCCGAAGACCAATGTGGCCATCGAGCTGGGTGGGGAAGATGCCAAGATAATCTATTTCGACCAAGGTATAGAACAGCGCATGAACGGCACCTGTGCCGGAGGCACCGGCGCCTTCATCGACCAGATGGCCTCGCTCTTGGACACCGATGCGGCAGGCCTCGACCTTCTGGCAAAGAGCTACGATACCATATACCCCATTGCCTCGCGTTGCGGCGTCTTCGCGAAGACCGATGTGCAGCCCTTGCTGAATGAAGGTGCCCGTAAAGAGGACATCGCGGCATCCATCTTCCAATCCGTGGTCACCCAGACCATATCAGGCCTTGCCTGTGGGCGGCCCATCAGGGGCTATGTTGCCTTTCTGGGAGGCCCTTTGCAGTACCTTCCGGAACTGCGCACGCGCTTCTACGAGACCCTTGGCCTTGACGAGGAGCACCGCATCGTGCCCGAGAACGCGCATCTGTTCGTGGCAAGCGGCGCTGCGATGGCAAGCCGCGAAGCCGCCCCTGAACGGCTCAACGATGTACTGGGGCGCCTTCGCACCTTAGGCGACATGCAGGGCTCTGAAGTGGTGCGCCTGCCGCCCCTGTTCGCCACCGATCAGGACTATGCACAATTCAGCGCACGCCATGCGTCGGCTCAGGTGAAAAGAAGCCCCCTGATCGACTACGACGGAAGGGCATACCTGGGGATCGATGCCGGCTCCACCACCTTCAAGGCAGCGCTCATCGCCGAGGACGGCAGCCTGTTGTGGTCGTACTATGCCAACAACAAAGGGGATGTCTTGGGCTGTGCGCGGGCAGCCCTTGGCCAGATGTACGACGCCTTGCCGGTCGACAGCCGCACGGGGGCCCCTTTTGTCAGCATCGGCCACGCCACCGTGACTGGATACGGTGAAGGGCTGCTGCTTGAGGCTTTGCGCATCGATTCCGGCGAGATAGAGACCGTAGCCCATCTGCGGGGCGCGCGCGAGCTGCTGCCTGGCGTCGAGTTCATCTTGGATATCGGCGGCCAGGACATGAAATGTCTGCGGGTGAAGGATGGGGTCATCGACCATATCATGTTGAACGAGGCCTGTTCGAGCGGCTGCGGATCGTTCATCGAGAGCTTTGCCGCAGGGCTTGGCTTGGATATCTCGGAGTTCGCCAAAACGGCCATCGAGGCACGCAACCCGGTCGATCTGGGCAGCCGCTGCACGGTGTTCATGAACAGCAGGGTGAAGCAGGCTCAGAAGGAAGGTGCGACGGTGGGGGATATCGCCGCTGGGCTTGCCCTTTCGGTCATCAAGAACGCCTTGTTCAAGGTCATCAAGATACGCGACCCCCATGACGTGGGCACCAAGGTGGTCGTCCAGGGCGGCACCTTCTTGAATGATGCGGTACTGCGCGCCTTCGAGCAATTGTCTGAAGTGGAGGCCGTGAGGCCTGATATCGCGGGCATCATGGGGGCCTATGGAGCAGCCTTGCTTGCCCGC
This sequence comes from Coriobacteriaceae bacterium, assembly GCA_031256895.1. Lineage (GTDB taxonomy): Bacteria > Actinomycetota > Coriobacteriia > Coriobacteriales > Eggerthellaceae > WRIS01. The sequence goes on along the minus strand of JAIRPR010000026.1, from coordinate 1,599 downwards.
GACCGGTATGCCTTGACAGCCGCTCAGGTCAAGCCACCTGCCTCAGGCCACGCTGCGGCACCTGCCCAGGTACAGGCCGTGCCATCCACCCAAGTGCAGGCCGCGGCGCCCGCCCAGGCACAGCCTGAGGCACCTGCCTCAGGTCACGCTGCGGCGCTCGCCCAGGCACAGCCCAAGGCGCCCGTCTCAGGCTTGCTTTCCCTCCACCAGCTTGAGCGGCTGGCCCCCACGCACAAGACGCTGCGCTGCAAAGGCTGTGCCAACAGCTGCCTTCTCACGGTGAACGACTTCGGCATCGACGAGGCAAGCGGCAAGCACCGCCGCTTCATCACCGGCAACCGCTGCGAGAAGGGTGCCGGCACGCACGACGAAGCCAAGAGCGTCCCCAACCTCTTCGACTACAAGAGCGCACGCCTCTTCAGCTACGAGCCCCTGCCCGCCGAGGAAGCCACCCGCGGCACGGTGGGCATCCCCCGTGTCCTCAACATGTACGAGAACTACCCGTTCTGGTTCACCTTCTTCAATGAGCTGGGCTTCAGGGTGGTCCTTTCCGACCCCTCAACGAAGGCCACCTATGAGGCAGGTATAGAGAGCATGCCTTCGGAATCGGTGTGCTACCCGGCGAAGCTATCTCATGGTCATATCATGGACCTTTTGGAAAAAGAGCCCGACTTCATCTGGATGCCCTGCTCCAAATGGGAACGGAAGGAAGATGAAGGCGCACGCAACCACTTCAACTGCCCCATCGTGATGAGCTATTCCGAGGCCTTGCGCCTGAACATCGACGAGCTGCATACCAGCAAGGTGGCCTTCTTGAACCCCTTCTTGCCCTACGACAAGAAGGAGCACCTCAAGAAACGCCTTTACATCGAACTGGTCGAGAACAACCGGGCACTCATGGAGGGCAACGGACAGGCGCCCAGCCAGACAGAGATCGACGCAGCGGTCGAGGCGGCCTGGGCAGAGGATGAGGCCTTCAAGCAGGATATGCGCGCTCAGGGCGAGGCCACCTTGGCCTGGATGGAAAAGACGCAGACGCACGGCATCGTGCTTGCAGGCCGTCCCTATCATGTCGATCCCGAGATAAACCATGCCATCCCTGAGCTGTTGACCAGCTTCGGACTGGCCGTCCTCACCGAAGACTCCATCGCGCATCTGGGCGTCCTTGAGCGCCCCATCCGCCTCTTCGACCAATGGATGTACCATACACGCCTGTTCGCTGCCGCAAAAGTAGCAACCCAGCGCCAAGACCTAGACCTCATCCAGCTCAACAGCTTCGGGTGCGGTTTGGATGCTTTGACGACCGACCAGGTGCAAGAGATCCTTGAAGGCTCGGGAAAGGTGTACACCGTGCTGAAGATAGACGAGGTCTCGAACCTGGGCGCAGCACGTATCCGCGTCAGGTCCTTGCTGGCTGCCTTGAAGGACCAAGCCGATGACTTGGCAGAACAGGAAGCGCAACGCGCAGCTGCACAAAGCGGGTGCCCCGTGCCCATCCAACGCCTTGCTGCATCGACCGAGGCGAAGCGGGCGGTGTTCACCCAAGAGATGAAGGAGCAGGGCTACACCATCCTGGCTCCCCAGATGGCGCCCATCCAT
>JAIRPR010000163.1 GCA_031256895.1 Coriobacteriaceae bacterium | reverse complement strand
ACAACTTCTTTGACTACGCAACGGCAACGGCTAAGGGAACAAAAATGCCGCGTGGCGACAAAGGCGCAATTATGCGGTATGAAGTTCCCAACCTGCCGATGGATGCTCAGATTGGAATTGCCGATACGCTCTCTGCCCTTGACGCTCGAATAGCTGAAAACAGAGCGATAAACAATCATTTAGCTTACCTAAAGAGGTCTGAATGTGAGCCTGTTTCACAAAGCAATAGAGTCAAGACATCCTCCTCGATCTTATATATCAGTATCCAGTCAGGACGGATGTGGCAATCCCTGTATCCCTTGCGAGAGCCCTGCAATGCATGGTCGCAATATTTCTCCGGCAGTGGTACACCATCTGCAATCATTGCGATAACTGCATCTAATTCAGTAATATCAGCACCTCTGAGAATCATCTGCTTGCGCTGTTTCTTGAATTTCGAGGTATATGAGACTTTGTATTTAGTCATCGTTCAAACTCCGCATAGCATCTTCAAGCGTATCAAAAGGACCGACGACCTCCTCCTCATCAATGGTCAATTTGCTGTAGTCATGCACATGCCCGTAGTCGCAAATATAAGAGCCATGCCCATCAAACAACTCAATTGCGCCCTTGCGAGATTTGAGTTCAAACGGGATGCTGCGAGTCTCTACTGCGGCAGTCAGAAACATACGTATGGCAGTAGAAGTATCAAAGCCCATACTGGCAAAGACATTATCTGCGGCCACCTTAAGCGTGTCATTTACGCGTACTTGCAATACCTTCGACATATTAATACTCCTTCATTGATAATCTACTATGTCTGTGCTTATATTATACTACATTGTCAATGCTGTTGTACGACAGATAGCTCGCCGGACATGAGGCGTGGCAAGAGGGTGTCGCGTAATTCCGAAAGACGTTCGTTTTCATGGAAGTTCTCTGCAATGCGCAAATATAATGGTTCTATTAGGGCATTCGCTTGCTCCAGCACTGTTTCGTCCTCTGGCAATGCAAGAATGTATTCGGGCAGAGCCTTTTTGCTCAGGTGTAATACTATTGTGCCATTTACGTATCCGAGAGCATGGTTCTTGAAATCTGGAGAACGCAGAAACGATGCCGATAGGAAACGTGTTAATGATGGTGAGATGGGCGTGACTTTCACGAGGTCTAAGGACAAAACCATTCTTTTGTACCCACTCAACGTCATAAGCATTTCTGCATTGCCAATTACGTCAGCATTTTGCGTGAGGTCAGTATGAGCAACAAGGATATCGTATTGTTCAACGTATTGGGTGGGTTTAATTTTCCCAGTAATAACGATTTCCTTAAAACCCTCTATCTTAAAGCCGCCTTTGCGCTCAAAGTTTTTTATTGTAGCCATCGCAACATTAGATGGCAGAAATTCGCTGCCTTTATACGAGTAGCCACTTACGAAGGAAGCGGCTTCACCCAGTGTGCCTTCCCGCCAATCCTCAGGCATCACCCCGCCCCACGGCTCGAAGTCAACAAACCACGACTTAAAAATGGCTTGCGCCATCTGTTCTAAATGATAATTTAGAATTGAGATAAAGGAGAAAAATGAACGAGCAAATAATGATATACCAAACAACTGAAGCCGCCATAGAAATTGAAGTGAGAACAGATACCGATACCGTCTGGCTCAATCGCCAGCAAATGGCTGATTTGTTCGGTCGCGACGTGAAAACAATCGGCAAGCACATCAACAATGCTTTACGGGAAGAGTTGGCGGACTTTGTGGTTGTCGCAAAATTTGCGACAACCACTCAACATGGTGCGATGCCGGGGAAAACACAGACTCATCAAGTAGAGCATTACAACCTCGATATGATTCTATCGGTAGGATATCGTGTCAAGTCCTCAGAGGGGATTCGCTTCAGACAATGGGCTAACACAGTGCTCAAACAATATCTCCTCGAAGGTGCAGCTATCAATCAACACCGTCTCGCGCAAATGGAAAAGGCGATTAACATCCTGTCGCGATCGACTGACGACATGGTATCTGGAATTGCCAACGTGCTTGACCGTTTCTCAAGCGGGCTCGACCTTCTGGACAGCTACGACCACCAGACCCTTGCCAAGCCTGCAGGCAGCGTATCTGAATGGCAGCTCACCTATGCGGAGGCAAGGGCTTTTGTCGATTCCATGAAGTTCAACGAGAGCAGTGACCTCTTTGGCGTTGAACGCGATGAGTCTTTCAAAGGCATTGTTGCAGGAATATATCAGAGTTTTGGCGGCACGGAACTTTACCCAAGCGTTCAGGAGAAAGCGGCAAACCTGCTTTATCTGATCGTCAAGAACCATTCCTTCACCGACGGCAACAAGCGCATAGCGGCTGCCCTATTCGTATATTTCCTCGACAAGAGCGGCATGTTAAGGGCATCTGATGGAACGATGCCCATCAACAACAGTGCGCTGGCGGCAATCACTTTGATGGTAGCATTGTCAAAACCAGAGGAGAAAGAGGTAATGTGCCTGTTAGTCATGAATATGCTGGACGCTAGACAGTAAATGCAACTCCTGCCGCCGCTAGAACCATTTTTAGGCTCTTCGGTAGTTATGGGCAAGAAAACAGCATAACCGCAGACAGACCCTGGCGTGATGCAAACCTGAACACCCCCTTCCTTCACATGTCGGTCATGAGGTCGATGAGTTCTTGCCTCGAATGTATGCCAAGCTTGTTGTACAGGTGTTTTATGTGGGTTTTTGTAGTGTTCGCCGATATGCCCAGCGTGCCTGCTATGCTGGCGTGCGGACGTCCCTGAGCCAAGAGCTCGAGCACCTCGCGTTCGCGATCGGTTATGCCGAAGCGGGCTTGCAGATCCTCATATTTGCCGTCATCTTCAGCGCGGTGCGCGATCCATTCGACAGCCTCGAACAATTCTTCACGACTGTGCACACCAAGCTTGCGATAGATGCTTTGGGTGTGGTATTTTATGGCAGACGTGGAAAGATGAAGCCCCTCACCGATACGTGCGAGAGTCCTGCCATTCATGAGCTGGGTGAATATCTGGTACTCAAGATCCGACAAGCCAAGATCGCGGTTGGGTGGCGGCGTAAGGGACACGCTTTCATAAGTCAAACTGCCTTTCGCCTTCACTTTGGGGAAGGGCATTTCACGCAAAGCCGCAATACCGGAAACAGCCAAATACAGGCAAGCGATCACCAATATGGTGAAATCGCTGGAATCAGGCGTGAGCATGCCCTCGAACAAGGAAGCCGCCAGAAGCCCCAAGAGGTAACTGAATAGCGTGAGTGCCCCGGTAGCCGCAAAGAGCGGCTGTGCGGGAATTCGGGCGACGCGTGCGACCTCTGCAATGCTGCAATACAGGATGATGCCCACCAGCATGTACCCCGTGCTGATGAGAACGCCATCGGCACCCTCGGGCAAGCCTTTGAGGAATAAAGGGACCAAGGCAAAGGCAAAGGCGCTCAGAGGCAGTGCCACACGGTAACTGTTCTCGAGCTTCAAGGGCTTTCGGGTGGCCAACGCAGGAACGAACATGACACCCAGTACGCAACTGCTTACAATCAGGGTGAAGCCCTGAAGCGAAGCCGGTGCAGCAGTGGTCTGTCCGGATATATGGGAAGTGATGCCACTGAGCAGGGCGAACACACAAACACTAAGCACGCCGCGCCATAGCAGGCTAGCAACCTCATATTTCTGGGACGCAAGGGAGTTCACAGCTTGGTGTGCGGCTGATGCATCTGCCGAAACGTAAGGGAAAGTGTGTACGGTTTTGCCGGTAGTCGAAAAGGCTGCCGGAAGCACACCCGGGGAAGCAGATGGAGGGGCTTTGGCAACTGAAGGCACGCCCGGGGAAGCAGATGGGGGGGCTTGGGCTGCCGGTCGACCGCTTGAAGAAGTTCCCGAAGGAGTTCCCGAGGAAGCGGCAGGAGGAGTTCCCAAGGAAGTCGCCGACAAAGGTGCCGTTGAAGCTGTCGACGAAGCTGCCTTGTTGGCTGCCTTGCCCTTGCTGTCCCACAGGCACAAGGCCGATCCCATGAAGCAGGCCAGCGTCACCATGCCGCACCATGCAGAAGGTAAGAGCAACGTGACCGCACAAAGCAGGGTTGCCGTTGCGTGCCCTCCTAAAAGGCACAGATAGCTGCCTCGGTAATCAAGGTTGGTCAAGGTGGAAAGCCAATAGAGCGTAAGGATTGCCAAGGCACACGCATACAGCAGGGTACCAATGACGAACGCGGAAAGCCGGAATGCATCGGGAAGTGCTTCCGCACCCGAATACCCCGTTTGTCTGAAGGCCAGCATCAACAAGATGCCTGCAAGGCCAAGCAAGCCACAGGCTACCGACAAGCGGTGCCTAAAGGAAAACGGCTCGACCTTCCATCGATACCGAAGGATCGTTACAAGGATGAACACAGCAACATGGGCTGCTACGACCAGCTGCTGGTAGAGCGCCTGTTGCTGCCCGTCTGTCCCCGTCGCTCCCATCAGGACCATATTCGAATGGAAGGAAAGGACAAGGACAAGGAGGAACAGGGCGAAACCTATGAAAGTGCGTGCCCGCATGTTCTTCTCTGCTTCTTTATCTGCTATTGCCGGCATCAGTCATATCCCGCATATGATAACCCGTTTTCAGCCACCTTGCCGACATCCCGTCGAGATTTAGCCGATTTGGGTGATATTCGTCCCCCATTTTCCGTTTTCTTGGCCTTCTTGGGTGGTGGGATCCCCTGGCCTTGCGGCTATGCTTGTCATCGTTTCAAACAAGGAAGGCGCCCTTCGATCAAGGGCTTTCGAGCGCCTTTGACGATCGGCAGAGAACAGAGAGGTAAAGATGATGAAAGAACAAGCACCAACAGGAATATCGCGGCGTTCGTTCCTGACAGGCGCGGCACTTGCCGGAGTCACCGTTGCAGCTACGGGGCTTGGGGCTTGCGCCCCCGGCAAAACGCCAGCCTCGGATGCCTCAGAGGTGGGGTTTGGCACAGGCGGGGGAACCAGCACGGGCGGCACCGGCAAGCCGGGCTTCTTGAGCGCACCAGCACCTATCGATGAAGGCGATGTCGAGCAGGTCATCGAATGCGATGTCTGCGTGGTTGGCCTGGGGCTTGCGGGTGTTTGTGCTGCACGGGCAGCAGCCGAGGAAGGCGCAAGGGTAGTCGCCCTTGAAAAAGGGTCTGACCTAGGCTTTCGTTCGGGTGAATTCGGGACTTTCGGCTCTGAGCGCATCCACAAGAAGCTGGGCATACCCCTGCCTGGTACCCAGGAAGCCGTCAACGAGCTTATGAAGGTCATGGGCAACCGCCCCAATGCCCTGCTCCTGAACCACTGGATAGCCAATTCCGGCAAGGATCTCGACTGGTACATCCAAGATGTGGATTACGAGCTTTTGGAGAACGACCACCAGAACCCTAAGGGTGAAAAGGAGATGACCATCCTGCCCGAGCGTTTCCCGGTCAACAACAACTACGACTGGCGTACCGAGAACTACCCCTGTTTCCCGGGCATGGTGCATCTTCTTCCCGACCATGGCCCTGCCCTGCGCGCAACCTTCGCCGCCGCACAGAAGCTCGGTGCCGAGGCATATTTCAACACCCGGGGAACGCAGCTTGTCCTTTCGGGAGACCGGGTGGCCGGCGTGTACGCAGTTGATGCGAAAGGTTCGGTCATACGCGTCAATGCAGCGAAGGCTGTAGTGTTGACCTGCGGAGACATGTCAAGCGATCGTGAGATGCTCGAATACTACTGTCCCCAGGCACTTTCCTATGCCCCCTTCTTTTCCACGGTCGATAATGAAGGCAAGCCGGTGAACACCGGCGATGGACACAAGATGGCCCTTTGGGCAGGCGCCGTCATGGAAGAAGGCCCCTACGCTCCTATGACCCACAGCCTGGGCACCAACTCCATCGGGATAGACCCCTTCCTCATGGTGAACATCAACGGTGTGCGTTTCGCCAACGAGGATGTGGGGGCACAAGAACTGCAAAATCAGATAAAGCGCCAACCCGGCCAGAACACCTGGCAGATCTTCGACTCCCGTTGGCCCGAGCAGCTTGCGGCCATGCCACAATGCTTCGGCGGGGTCACTCACTTCGTTCCTGATGAGCACTATGAGGAATACGAGCATATCATCAACCATTTCGCAGGCGGGTATGCATCGCCACGCTATTTCCAAGACGAAATAGATAGCGGTGCCATCATCGAGGCCACATCGATTGATGATTTGGCCGCAAAGACGAAGCTTCCGGTCGAAGCCCTGAAGAAGACCATTGCTCGCTATAACGAGCTGGCTGAAAAGGGTATCGATGAGGACTTCTGCAAAGTTGCCACCCGTCTCTTCCCCGTGGACAAAGCCCCCTTCTACGCAGTGAACTTCGGCGATTCGGGCATGTTGGTGGTAATTGGAGGCATCGACGTAGACGAAGGCCTGCACGCCTTGGGGCCTGAGAAGAAGGTGATCGAAGGCCTGTTCGTCGCAGGAAATACCCAGGGTGGCCGTTTCCTGGTCGACTACCCGGTAACTGTGGCGGGGGCCAGCCATTCCATGGCCATGTCCTTCGGTCGCCTGGCGGGCCGCAACGCTGCTCGAGGCGTGTGACCCCAAACAACAGCGCCCTATCAGGTTTAGGGGCCCCGCAAGCAACAGCGCCCCCCTTACCCAATGGGGGCGCTGCCTGTTCGCCTACCAAGCAAAAGGGACGCTGCCTGTTCCCCCATCAGGTAAGGGGGGCGAGGCCTGTTCCCCCATTGGGTAAGGGGGGCGCTGCCTGTTCGCCTACCAAGCAAAAGGGACGCTGCCTGTTCCCCCATCAGGTGAAGGGGCGCTCCTGCCTCGAGCAGGCGTTCAGTTCTTGCCTCTGTGTGTATTGATTCACCACTCTTTGCCTTCAGGCTTCCTTTGGGCTAAAAGCGCTCGAGGCCACTCGAAAACCGAGCAAGCTGTCACCTGGTTGCTCTGCTTTCAAGCCCCTCGAGCACCCACAGTACCTCTTTGACAGGGGTATGACACAAGGGTGACACTTCCTTCAACTCTCCAACATTGCCGTAACGAGCTTTTTAAAGGTGCCGCACCTGACACTATGATAGTGGTTCTGTGGACAGGCTTGGGTTGCCAAGAACAAGGCTTCAAGCCCCACAAAAACCAGGAACGGCAGAAATGAGGTATGCGAAGATGAAGGAGTTTTTTGAGAAATATGAAAGACACAAAGGCATCTGCCTGGGGAAAGCGGGCACAAGGGCGCGTCCTCAGCGCGACAGGCTTCCTGCTGGTGCCCTCGCACTCATCCTAGCCTGTGCGCTCGTGCTTTCGTTGGTGCCAAGCGTAGCGGCGAAGTCGGCACAGGCGGCAACGGGAAACTGGGTGAGCGCCGACATGCCGGAGCATCTGACGGCCAAATACGGCAGCTTCCATACGGTTGTCGGCGGCGCTTTACCCGACAAATACAACGATTACGCACGGGTCGCGGGAAACATGCTGTATTACTCGACCACCGACAACCACACCGTGTACTGCATCGAGATAGACCAACACGTCTATTCGTCCAATCCCTATGAGAGCACGTCGCCGCCCTCGCAGCCGGATTTCTCATCCACGGCCAAACAGAACATCTTGACCTATCTGCTTGCCAAAGGAGAACGATTCCACCGCAACACCGAGGAAAGCGTGAAACGGCAAACCGCCACCCAGCTTGCTGTCTGGCTGCTCTCTGACGACCTGCACGAAAACCAAGCAGCCTTGGAGGCTGTCTGTGGATCGGAAGAAGGCGCAGGGGCGGACGCGGATGTGTTCGCACCGACTGCCGAGGTCGGCACCATGACCCGCCGATTGCTGAGCGATGCCAAGGCATACTTTGCGAACGGTGGCGATGTTGCGGCTTTGACCAGCGGAGTGCCTCCCTCGTTCGCATCTTTGACCGAGGCCGATGCGCCTGTCCATGAAATGGAGCCTTCGGTGGGCAGCCTCTACCGGGTCAGCCTTGAAGACACGACCGGCAGTGTCGCAAACGACTGGCCGGAGCATCTCAGGGTGATCGACAGCGATGGCTTGTCTCAAGCGGACTTCACGCAGAACGGCAATATACTTATTGTATCAGGCCAGCCACAAGAAGGTCGGGAATACCTTGTCAGGATTGAAGGACTCTTCAGTGGCAACCAGGTGAGGTTCCTTGACAGCGACGACCATCCGGGAGGCGATCCGGAACGCCGTGTACAGCGGATGGCTCGGCTCGCCCAGCTTGATGGCTTGGTGCCCGCATACTTCAAGCTCAGGATCGGCACAGGCACCGAGCCGCCCGATCCTCCTGATCCGCCCGATCCAGGCTTTGCAAGCCTCGCACTTATCAAGCGCCTTACTGGGGAAGGTGCCGATAGCAGCAAGGCCTTTGAGTTCACCGCCCATTTCAGGGATGCCGCTGACCAGGATGTCACCGGGGTCAAGCTGAACGGGCAGGCTTACCAAGATGGTTCCGCTTTTGTTCTTCGAGCCGGCGAACAAGCCGTATTCACCGAGATCCCCTTAGGGACAAGTTATACGGTTCTCGAATCGCCCTACCAGGAAGAAGGTTACACCTCTGACAAGCCCGATAACACTGCGATCGGCAAGCTTGGCTCAAATCAAGTGGTCTTCCTCAACTGGACCAACACCTTCACGTCCATCAAGCCACCCGACCCACCGAATCCTCCTGATCCGCCGAAGCCGCCAGACCCCACGAATCCAGGAACGCCCGGCCAGACAACGCCAGGGCCTTCAGACCCGAAGCCTCTGGGGAAGCCCTCCCTTTCGCAGACGGCGGATCCGTTTCCCCTTTGGCCGCTCGCGCCCCTGCTTGGTATCGTTGCCCTGGTTTCAATCGGGGTTCTTTTCTGGATCAAGCGAAGAGGCTGAACCGAATCTGACGGCTCTTCCTGATTCCCGGACAGGCCTGCACTGAGACGCGTCTTGGTATTCACCAGCCAGCGCCCCATATGCCCCGATCGCCCCCAAGGCTCAGCATCAACAAGCTCGGCTGATTGCTGGCGCCCCCGGTCCAACACCGGCGCCCCCGGTCAAAAACCGCCACGCCAGGTCCAACACCGGCGCCCCCGGACAAACCGGGGGCGCTTCACCATAGTGCAAAGCCGTGAACCACAACAGAAAAGCCGTAACCGTTCAGACCCCAGGCAATAAGACGAAGCACGCATGGATCCAATCGTCATTTTGGGCTTGCCCCTTGAATCTCGGCGCAAGACAAACGTTTGGATCCAAGACATAAGGCCTTACCTTCCGACTGGCGTGTGAACCACAACAGAAAAGCCCGTTTGCAGAAAAGTTATGGGAGGATTCCCTTGCCTTTGTTCTACCTGTTATAGTATAGTTATAACAGAAAGCCCACGGATTCATCACCACTCGGCATACGGGCAACGGTTTCTGTAGCAGAAGGTGCCGCTTGGACGCGATAGTTCAAGCGATGCACGCTTGCTGTCATACAGGAGTACCCGATGAGGCGTGTGCATGACCTGCGTAGCCCGGCATGACCTGCGCAACCCGGCATGACCTGTGTGACCCCGCGGGAAGAAACCTGGCGTGGAAGAAGGCCTTATGAACATGGAAGAACAAAGCGTTCAAACACTGAACCTGCTCATCGCAATGCTCCCCTTTCTTGTCCCTCTAGCCATCATACAATTCGGCCTCATGATTGCTGCCCTTGTCAGTATCTTCAAGCATCAGGAATTCAAGGTTGGCAACCAGGTCGTTTGGATAATCATAGTCATCGTGGTGAACATCATAGGGCCTATCTTGTATTTCGCCTTAGGGCGCAAGGAGGAATGATATGGCATTGTTGCAGATTGAAGGGGTGTCGAAACACTTCGGGCAGCTCACTGTGCTTGACCGGCTGAGCTTCGAGGTCGAAGAAGGCAGCGTGTTCGGCTTTATCGGCACCAACGGCAGCGGCAAGACAACCACGATGAAGATAGTGGTAGGCCTGCTGAAGGCGAACGAAGGCGCTGTCTATGTCGGTGGCCGCAAGGTCGAGTTCGGCCAGACCCCCACCAACCGCATCATCGGCTACCTGCCCGACGTCCCCGAGTTCTATGGCTTCATGAACGCCCTCGAGTACCTGCGCTTCTGCGGCAAGGTCTGCGGGATGAACGCCACCGACATCCAGAGGAAAAGCACCGAGCTTATCGCCCTTGTCGGCCTCGAGCAAAGCGCCAAACGGCGCATCAAGGGCTATTCCCGCGGCATGAAGCAGCGTCTCGGCATCGCTCAGGCGCTCATCCACGACCCTGCACTTCTTATCTGCGACGAACCGACCAGTGCCCTCGACCCACAGGGACGAAGCGAGATACTGGCTATCCTGAGCCGTGTCCGCGAACGCACCACCGTTCTCTTCTCAACCCATATCTTGAACGATGTCGAACGCGTCTGTGACACCATAGGCATCCTTCATCACGGGAACATCGCACTGGGCGGCAACCTGGAACAGCTCAAAAGCACCCACCGACGAAACAGCATATACCTGAGGTTCGCCCCCGCGGGCTCAGAGCAAGGCACGTTAGAGGCAAAACTGTGCAGCCTTCCCTTTGTGACCTCGGTCTTACCCGAACAGCTTGAGCCAGCGGCCACAAGCCTTGGTTTTATGGTCGAAGTAGGCTCTGCGCAAACGGATGGCCCCAAGCTGCTGAGCGAGATACTTGCAAGCGGGTTCACGCTGCTGGGTTACCAGATAGCCGAACCAAGCCTTGAAAGCCTTTATCTGGAGGTGATCGCATGAGCAATGCCGCGAACACGAGTCACCCGGGATCTCCAACCACTTCCCGGGAATCTGCCCCACAGGATACAATGCCAAGGAATAGCCTTGTGGGGAACGAAGGTCACAATGACTCCTTTTTACGGGGAGGCGCTGAAGCGAACCCAGCACTTGACGGCCTGGGAGGCCAGATGGCCCAAGATAAGGTTCCTGGCCGTAAGGACCATCGTGACCGAGCGCCCGAAACTGGCTTGGGCGAAAAGGGCCATGCTGGCGACTTGAACGGCTTTACTGCCTTCCTCGCCAAGGAGCTCACGCAGATCCTGCGGACCCAACGCTTGCTCATTGTGGCTGTGGTCTTCTTGCTTCTCGGGTTGATGAACGCCCCCTTGGCCAAGTTCACACCTGAGATTCTGGAGCTTGCCGGAGGAAGCGAACTTGCAAGCCTTGGCATCATCCTGCCCGAGCCCACCGCTTTCGAGGCCTGGGCGCAGTTCTTCTCCAACGTGGGACAGATGGGTGTGCTCACCATCCTGTTGGTCTGTGGAAGCGCTCTTTCGGGTGAACGCAAACAGGGCACCTTGGTGCTTCCCCTTACCAAGGGGCTCGGGCGCGTCGGCGTTGTCCTGGTCAAGTTCTTGGGCACAAGCCTGCTGTGGACAGCAGGGTTCTTGGTTGCCGTGTTCAGCTCGATCATCTACACCATCATGCTGTTCCCTGGTGAATCGGTCGACAACCTGGTTCTCGGCTTGGCTTCGTTCTGGCTTTTCGGTGAGTTCCTCATAGCGCTTATCCCCCTATCGTCAACGCTGGTGAAAGGAAGCATGGGAGGCCTTGTGCTGCCCGGCGGCCTCTTGTTCCTCATGTTGGTGCTCGGCTCATTCCCCGACCTCTTCTTTTATAGCCCCATGCAGCTCTTCAACAACGGCATTTCGGTGATGTCGGGCGAATCCCTGGACAAGTTGCTGGTTCCTGCCCTGGTTGCGGTAGGAATCGCCCTGGCAGCACTGGTGGCGGCCGTCATACGCTTTAGACGTGTGGAGCTGTAGCCGCAAGCCCACTGACCCCCGCGCATGGCTGCATTGCATGCAGGCACCCTTTGGATTCTCAAGCACAGAGCTGTCGCTGGATGAAGTCACCCTGGGATCATGTCGGAAGATGAACGTTGGATGAAGTCACCCTGATGGCCCCATGGCGTAAATGCCGTCGTTGGACGAAGTCACCTCCTGCCTGCGGCAACAAAGGCACCGTCCCTCACAGCTCCTTGAAGCTTGCGCAAGGATGTCAGGACAGGATGGTCTCGCCTAGATCGTCGTCAAGGGAATAGATGAAGGCGTCTTGAGGGGTCTCTTCGATGAAGGCATCGAAGAGGGGCTCCCCGTTCTGGCTGAGCTCGACCGTTCCCGTCAGCACATCGACGTACTGGTAAGACTGGCGCGATGTGCGCCCCCGTTTGCGCTCGACCTCCATAATGAAGAGCTGGGGATGTACCTGTTTCAGCACACCTTCGCTCTCAACGATCTTCGAACGCCCCATGTTGGCGCGCACTTTCAGCCGCTGCCCAAGGTAGCCGTTCAGAGTGTCGCGGATGGAATCCACGATTTTGGCTTGTTTTGCGAGATCCATGCTTTTCCTTTGCAACCGTATGCTCTTCACACAAATTCATCGGAAAGATTATAGCATGCCTGTCAAG
>JAIRPR010000145.1 GCA_031256895.1 Coriobacteriaceae bacterium | reverse complement strand
ATAGCGCCGATGCCATGGCCATCCGGGCGGCCGCAGCCTACAACCGCGAGGCCTTCCTGTCAGACGAGCTGCCCAAGCGCGAGGCGCTCGGCTATCCCCCCTATGTGCGGTTGGCAAACGTGCTGGTGTGGGGGAAGGACGAAGCGGAGGTCTCTTCCTATGCACGAAGGCTGTACCAGGGGCTTGTCGATCACCTTTTCGGTGCCGTCAGCGGTTCTGACAAGCCTTTAGGTGAAGGCGTCCACGCCACAGGCAGCCAATGGGGCAGGGGTGACGCGAACGGGGAATGCAGCCAAAGCGGCAGGGGGTCCAAGGACGATGCACAAAGCGGGCTGGGCAGGGGTGACGCGAACGGGGAATGCGGAAGACCCGGTACCGGTACCGTGAGGGCAACCGGCTCGCAGACGGGCGATCAGAAGGGGGCCTTAGTTGTGCCGAAAGGGCGCATGGATGCCTGGACCTGCCTTCCCGCGGTGCCATGCGTGCTTTCTAAGCTGCGCGATGCCTACCGCTACCACATCGTTGTCAAAGCACCTGCTGGTGAGGATATCGCCCAAGCCCTTTCACCTTTCTTCCGCAGCCGCAAGCCCCAAAAGTCCTTGAACGTGGCTGTGGACATCGACCCCTACAACCTCTTGTAGGACCCTCACCGAAGGGGGTTTTGCTGCCTACGGTCTTATACTTGCCGGCACCCCCGTCACAAGCCGAACTTGTAAGAACCTGACCCAAGGGTGCTTTGCTGCCCTTCGCCCCCTGCAATCGATCCCATCGGGCGCTTGCGACCCGCGCTCTACCTGAGCACGTCCCGCGTTCGACCCGCGCACGACCAGCGCTCGACCCGCGCTCGACCCGCGCACGACCCGTGCTCGACCCGCGCTCTACAACTATGGGTCGTGCCGGGTCGAGCCATACGCCCCTTCAGGAAAACAAAACACCCACAGGGCAAAGGATTTGTGGTATAGTGTTCTGTTGTATATTTTTGCCCTGATAGCGAGCGGAAGGAACACTCGGTGACTACAAACCCAAGGAACGACTCCTCACCTGTCGAGGAAATCGATGAAGCCACCCCTCAGAACAGCGTCTACCTGCCCGAAGAAGACGTTGACGATGTCGATGATGTGGATGATGCCGATCTGGAGGAAGGCCCGCCCCTCGATGCCGTGATAGAGGCAGTGCCCGACACGCTCGATGACGACAAGATATCGTCGTTGAGCGATGAGGAGCTGTTGGAGGGGATCCCCGAGGAAGAACTGAAGGCCACCGTGGACATCAAGCTTCCCAAGGTGAACGCCAAGGGCAAGGCGAAGGTGCGCAAGCGTACGCCCGATTCCTCGGTGACCATGCTCACCGGAGACCCGGTGCGCATGTACCTGAAGGAGATAGGGAAGGTTTCGCTCTTGGCGGCTGCCGACGAGATAGACCTTGCCATGAAGATAGAGGCAGGCGCCCAGGCAATGGAGCAGCTCGAGGAAGACGACCGCGCCGGGCAAGTGCTCGAGCGCCGCGAGCGCCGCCGCCTTTCCCGCATTGAGCAGGTGGGCCTTGATGCAAAGCAACAGCTGATAGAGGCAAACCTGCGCTTGGTGGTGTCGATTGCCAAACGGTATGTGGGGCGGGGGATGTTGTTCCTCGACCTTATCCAGGAAGGCAACCTCGGCCTCATACGTGCGGTTGAGAAGTTCGACTACACCAAAGGCTTCAAGTTCTCGACCTACGCCACGTGGTGGATCCGCCAGGCTATCACGCGGGCAATCGCTGACCAGGCGCGCACCATCCGTATCCCTGTGCATATGGTCGAGACCATCAACAAGCTGGTCCGTATCCAGCGGCAGCTCTTGCAGGAATACGGGCGAGAGCCCACCCCCGAAGAGATAGGGAAGGAAATGGGCCTTTCCGCCGAGAGGGTGCGCGAGATACAGAAGATATCGCAGGAACCGGTCTCATTGGAGACCCCTATCGGCGAAGAGGAAGACAGCCAGCTCGGCGACTTCATCGAAGATGATGCCGCCATCGTGCCCCCTGATGCCGCCAGCTTCTCCATGTTGCAGGAACAGCTTGCCAAGGTGCTCGAAGGCCTGGCCGAACGTGAGCGCAAGGTGATATCCCTGCGCTTCGGCCTGGAGGACGGGCATCCGCGCACCTTAGAGGAGGTGGGACGCGAGTTCGGCGTCACCCGCGAGCGCATCCGGCAGATCGAGAGCAAGACCTTGGCGAAGCTGCGGCACCCCTCGCGCTCATCGAAACTGAAGGACTACCTTGAGGACTGATGCGCGTGCATGATGAGGCAAGCCTGCCCCCACAGCGCCCTGCGGCGCCCCGGTACGAGTATCTCGTCCGTTGTGCGGGCGGCTTCGAGCAGATCCTGGCACAAGAGCTGAAAGACCTGCGGATTCGAGGCATACGCCCCCTGACGGGGGGCGTTGCTTTTTCGGGCAGCCTTGAGGAAGGGTACCGGGCCTGCCTCTGGTCGCGTGTCGCCTCACGGGTGCTGCTGGTGATAGCCCGGATAGATGCCACCGACGCCGACAGCCTGTACCGGGGGGTGGCAGGCCTGGATTGGACGCGCCACATCGCGCCGGGCGCCACGATGGCCGTGTATGCGCAAGGGACGAACGATGCCTTGCGCAACAGCTCCTTCACCGCGCAGAGGGCGAAAGACGCCATCTGCGACCGTTTGCGGTCAGCCAGGGGCTGCCGCCCTGATGTCTCCCCGAAAAGGCCGGATGTGCCCATAGCGCTTGCCTTGCGGCAAGGCCGCGCCACCCTTTCGATAGACCTTTCAGGCGAGCCGCTCCATCGCAGGGGCTATCGGGAGCCAGGTGTGCAAGGCAGCGCCCCCCTGAAAGAGTCCTTGGCGGCAGCAATCCTGCTTGAGAGCGGTTTCGGCACCCAGGAAGGCGCCATGTTCATCGACCCCCTCTGCGGATCGGGGACGCTTGCCCTTGAGGCGGCCATGATAGCAGCGGGGAAGGCGCCAGGCCTCATGCGGGACTACTGGGGCTTCACCGGCTGGGCAGGCCATGACGAGGCTCTCTGGGATAGCCTGCTTGCTGAGGCGCGTGCCCGGCTGACCACAGGCCCTGTCCCGCTCCCGCGCATCGTTGCAGCAGACCAGGATCCGGCATGTGTCAGGTTGGCCAGGGATAACGTAAGGCGTGCAGGCCTCGAGGGTCACATCGAGTGCGTACAGGCACGGGTGGCAGGGCTTTCCTCCCTTCTCGGAGATGCCGTTGGGAACGGCGGTTCGGGATCAGAAGGCCAAGGCAGCCCTTTTGCGCAAGGTGCGCTTCCGGTCACGGGCGGCGGCCTTCTGGCAACGAACCCCCCCTATGGGCAGCGCTTGGGCACCCCCAGCGGGCTTCGCGCCTTGTATGCCGAGCTTGCAGAAGGCCTCAAGGCCCTGCCGCCCGGATGGCAGGTCTCCATCATCAGCCCCGACGAAGCCATCGACACGGCTTTGGGCATGGTACCCTTTGCTCAGAAGGCCTTCTATAACGGGAGCATCGAGACCAGGCTTCGCCGCTACCTGATAAGCCACGATCAACCCGGTGAGCTGGAGGTCGCGACACGCGACGGCAAGCCGATCACCGTGCGGGTGAGCGAGAGGAACTCATCCCAGTTCGCTGACCGCCTGCGCAAGGTGGCGAAGGAACGTGCGAAATGGGCAGGCCGCGAGGGGGTGCGGAGCTATCGTGTCTTTGATGCTGACCTCCCCGATTACGCAGTGGCCATAGACCTGTACGGCGGGGCAGGGCGCTTTGAGGGGCAGGCCTTCCTGAGCATCGCCGAATACCAAGCCCCCGCCACGGTCGATGCGCAACGGGCGCTGCGCCGTTTCAACGATGTGGCCGCATTGGCACCGGCCATAATGGGGATACCCCATGAACACGTGTTCTTGAGGAAGCGTCGCCACGATAAAGGGGGAGGTCAGTACCAGGACGCCCGTGCCACGCCTTATGTGGCATTGACGGAGGAGGCAGGCCTCCTCTTCGAGGTAGACCTCGGTGGACGCCTCGATACCGGCCTTTTCCTCGATCACCGCCTGACCCGTGCCCGTATCGGACGGCTTGCGCCAGGCAAGCGCTTCTTGAACCTGTTCGCCTATACGGGAACGGCTACGGTGTACGCGGCGGCGGCAGGTGCGCGAAGCACCACCACCGTAGACCTCTCGCAGACCTACCTGGCTTGGTGCCTGCGCAATATGGCACTCAACGGGCTGACGGCGCAAGACATCGTCCCGGGCAACGGCATGCAGGAGCCGCTGAGGGCATCGCCTTCGGCTTTCCCAGGGAACGGCCAAGGGAAGGCGCCAGGCAGGGGCGCTTTGGCACAGGCTTCCGTCACCGATGAGGGAAAACACCGCTTCATCAGGGCAGACGTACTCACATGGGTAGAACAGGCCGTCAAACGGCAAGAAGTGTACGACCTTGTCTTCCTTGATCCGCCCACCTTCTCCAACTCGAAGGCAATGGGCACGCGCAGCTGGAGCGTCGAACGCGACCATGTGGCGCTCATATCCCAGGTATCAAGCCTGCTTGCTCCCGGTGCAACGTTGGTCTTCTCGTGCAACGCAAGGAAGTTCAAGCTCGCCGAGGCAGAACTGGAAAAGCAGGGGCTTTCTGTCTGCGATGTCAGCCTGGCCACCATCCCGGACGATTTCAAGCGAAGCCCCAAGATCCACCGCTGCTTCGAGATATCCCGCGCATAAGGCAAGCCAAAGCATCCTTGCCCTTGCGCTTTTCCGCCAAACATATAAACTTATCAAGGTACTAGGTTTATTGACAGCCGGCCTTGAGGGGTACGGCCGCAGTGAACGGCAGGGGCCACCCTGTGGACCTTCAGCTTTATGCCGATATCCGGCAAGGGAATGGAGTGAGCTATGATGATATCGACACGCGGACGCTATGCCTTACGGGTCGTGTTGGATTTGGCAGAGCAGCAGCGCGATACGCTGATACCTTTGCAAGAGATAGCCGACCGCCAGGAGATATCAGAGAAATACCTGGAGGGCATCCTGCCGGTGTTGGTGCGCGAAGGCCTGCTCGAAGGCGCCCGGGGGAAGGGCGGGGGTTATCGCTTGACGAAGTCCCCGAACGAATACACCGTAGGCAGCATCTTGAAGCTCACCGAGAAGTCCTTGGCAACCGTGTCCTGCCTCCAAGACGATGCCGACCCCTGCCCCCGTGTGGGGTCTTGCAAGACCATCCCCATGTGGCAGAAGCTTGATGCCATGATAGACGGCTTCTTGGAGGGGATAACCATTGCCGACCTGCTGAAGCCCCGCGAATGAGAGCATTGCCCCACCGGCAAGCCCGCCTGAAGGCCTTCTGTCAGGGAAATGTTACCGAATGACAACATTTTCCGGTCTCTGAGTAATAACCTATGGACTTAGTAGGTTGATAGTGCTAGTATGCTGGCGTGCTGAAAAGACGAGTTTTGGAGGTCACTACCAGAAAGCAGGAAGCTATGAGCACCGATTACCAGTTCGAGACCTTACAGGTGCATGCCGGCCAGGAGAGCCCCGACAGCGCCACCGATGCGCGGGCAGTACCGATATACGCGACCACCTCGTATGTCTTCAAGGACTGCGATCAGGCCGCCGGGCGCTTCGCCCTCACCGAGCCAGGCAACATCTATACGCGCCTCATGAACCCCACCTCCGATGTGTTCGAGAAACGCATTGCCGCACTTGAAGGCGGAGTCGGGGCCTTGGCCACGTCTTCAGGGGCGGCGGCCATGACCTATGCGATACAGAACATCGCTTGCGCAGGCGACCACATAATATCTTCACAAGACGTCTATGGGGGCACCTACAACCTGTTCGCCCATACCCTGAAGGATTCCGGCATCGAGACCACGTTCGTCTCAGGCATGGATCCCCAGGACTATGCCTTGGCCTTGCGGGAGAACACCAAGGCCGTCTTCGTGGAGAGCCTGGGCAACCCCCATGCCTCGGTAGCCGACCTCGAAGGCCTGGCAAAGGTCGCCCATAGCCATAAGATCCCGCTCATTGTGGACAACACCTTCGCCACCCCTTACCTCTTGCGTCCCTTCGAGCACGGGGCAGACATCGTTGTCCATTCGGCGACCAAGTACCTGGGGGGCCATGGCACGGTCATCGGCGGGGTCGTCGTGGACGGGGGGCGCTTCGATTGGGCGGCCAGCGGCAAGTTCCCCGGCCTGTCCCAGCCGAACCCCAGCTACCATGGGGCGGTGTTCACCGAGGTCGCCGGCAACCTTGCCTACATCATCAAGCTGCGCACCACGCTGATGCGCGACACCGGCGCCACTGCAAGCCCCTTCAACAGCTTCCTGTTGCTGCAAGGCCTAGAGACGCTTTCCCTGCGTGTCGAGCGCCATACCCACAACGCCTTGGCGGTCGTCGATTATCTGAAGAGCCACCCGCAGGTCACACTGGTGAACCATCCCAGCCTTGAAGAACGGGCTGACCACGCGCTCTACGAGCGCTACTTCCCGAAGGGGGGGGCGGCCATCTTCACCTTCGAGATAGAAGGCGATGCCCAGACGGCACGGGGCTTCATCGACGCCTTGAAGCTGTTCTCGCTGCTCGCCAACGTGGCCGACCTTAAATCGCTGGTCATCCATCCGGCATCCACCACGCACTCCCAAATGAGCACTGAAGAGCTCGCGGCATCGGGCATCACGCCGACCACCATCCGCCTCTCGGTGGGCATCGAGCACATCGACGATATCATCAAAGACCTCGACCAGGCATTCTGTGCCGTGAGAAGGTGACCGACATGATTGTGTATGCTGACAACGCGGCAACGACGAAGCCCTCGCCTCGGGCACTGGAGGCGCTGGTCGAAGTGGCCGGCACGTTCTATGGGAACCCTTCAAGCATCCATACCCCCGGCCAGAAGGCCAAAGAGGTCTTGGAGGCGGCACGTGCGTCCATTGCTCGAAGCATCGGCGCCGACCCGCGCGAGGTGACCTTCACCTCGGGGGGCACCGAGGCCGACAACCATGCCCTGCGCTCTGCCGCCCGGCTCGGTGCGAAGAAGGGAAAGATGCACCTGGTGTCCTCGACCATCGAGCACCACGCCATCCTGCACACCCTGGAAGCCCTCAAATCAGAAGGCTTCGAGGTCACCTTGGTGCCCGTCGACGGCGCAGGCCTGGTCGACCCACAGGATGTCAAGCGTGTCATCAGGCCTGACACCGCCCTTGTCAGCATCATGTACGCCAACAACGAGATAGGCACCATCGAACCGGTCAAGGAGATAGCGGCCATCTGCCGTGAAGCGGGGGTCTTGTTCCATACCGATGCGGTGCAGGCAGTAGGCCATCTTGACCTGGACGTCCACGAGTTGGGCATCGACATGCTCTCGTTTTCTGGCCACAAGTTCCATGGCCCGCGCGGCGTAGGGGCGCTGTATGTGCGCAAGGGAGTGAGGCTCTTGCCCTTCATCGAAGGCGGTGCCCAGGAACGCGGCCTGCGTGCAGGAACCGACAACCTGCCGGCCATCCATGCCATGGCAGCAGCGCTCGAGGAATCGCTGGAAGGCCGCGCCGAGAAGATGGCCACGGTGGCCGCTCTGCGCGACCGGCTCATCAGCGGCCTGCTCAGCATTCCGCGCACCTACCTCAACGGTGACCCAGACAAGCGCCTGCCCGGCAACGTGAGCATCTGCTTCGAGGGCATCGAAGGCGAGTCTTTGCTGCTGATGCTTGATTCCCGGGGGATCGCTGCCTCAAGCGGGTCGGCCTGTACATCGGGGTCCCTCGACCCCAGCCACGTGCTTTTGGCCATAGGGCGGCCGCATGAGATAGCGCATGGCTCACTGCGCCTGACCCTTGATGTCGAGAACACCATCGAAGAGGCAGAGTATATCCTGGACACCCTTCCCGGCATCGTCGAGTACCTCAGGGGCATCTCGCCGGTGTGGGAAAAGCTGGAACAGACGGCATGAGCTTTGCCTTTGCCCCTGCCCTTGCCCAATGGGCTGAGGGCGGCGATGAGACGAAGAACGATCCAAGAAAAACAAAGAAGAACAGGAGAAAGACCCATGTTATACAGTGATAAGGTGATGGACCACTTCATGAACCCCCGCAATGTCGGGAAGATCGACGACGCCAACGGCATCGGAGAAGTGGGCAACGCGAAGTGCGGCGACATCATGAAGGTGTACCTCAAGGTCGAAGACGGCATCATAGAGGACGTGAAGTTCTGTACCTTCGGCTGTGCCTCGGCGATAGCCACTTCCTCCATAGCCACCGAGATGATAAAGGGCAAGACCCTTGACGAGGCTTGGGACCTGAGCAACAAGGCAGTGGTCGAGGCATTGGACGGCCTTCCCACGGCGAAGATCCATTGTTCGGTCCTGGCAGAAGAGGCCGTGAAGGCTGCCATCGAGGACTATCGGGCAGGCAAGGCACCGGGCGAACAGGATTGCGACGCCTGTTGCCTCACCCCTACCCTTGTGCCTGCGATAGCGACAAGCTGGAGCGACAAGCTTGAAGCGGATTGACGGGCGGGCGAATGGTCGGCCCTGTCCTCGGACGGGCGCTTGGCAACAGGCTGCAAGCCTGATCGTCGGATGCGGCCTCGACTGGACCTCAGGCACAGGCCCCGCCCCGCAAGCTTTCCTACTTCTCGGGTTGCCTTCCCTGATGGGCGCTTGACTGGCCTTTGGCTTCCGTGTCCTCATGGGGAACGCGGTTGTCCACCATGTCCATGAGCGCCTGCTGGCTGTGCACGTTGAGCTTCTGGTAGATGTGCCAGCTGTGGGTGTGCACCGTGCCTACCGAGATATAGAGCGTCTTTGAGATATAGGCGGCGTTCCTGCCCTTGGCCAGCAGGTAGAACACGTCCGCCTCGCGGCTCGACAACAGGTAGGTGTCGGCAATATGCTCGCAGCGCACCATGAAGCGGTTGGCGCGTGCCTGATGTTCCTCATCGGGGCCCGGGGCCCCTTCCACGGCAGGGCGGAGCTCTTCTGCCCGGGCAGCCTTGGGCTGCTCGAAGATGGCGATGGCCTTGATGTCCTGTGCGCGGGGCAAAAGCGAGTACCCGCTGATCAGGGCGACCACGATGAAGGTGGGGTAGGAATGGTCGAAAGCCGTACGGAAATCCTGGAGGAAGGGCAGGTTGAAGAGCGATGCCGCAGCGAAGACGCCCACCATGAGGAAGGTCCAGCCGAAGCCGGTGACCAGGATGGGGGATATGCGGTAGCGGTTTGAGATGATGGAAAGCTCTGCCCAGGTCATGACCTCGAAACAGAGGCAGCTCGAGAAGAGGAAGATGGTGTTGAAGGGCACGTTCTCCGATACGGTTGCCAAAAGAACGAACACGGCGATGGCAGGGGTGATGTAGCGGTAGTACGGCTTCAGCTCGTCGTAGGGGCTTGCAGCGGGAAGGGCGGTGAACACCAGGATGACCCCGCAAGGTATCAGGGTCAGGGCCAGGGTGTCGATGGTGGTCGCCTCGTTCAGGCTGGCAAGCGAAGTGAAGGCCTCACGGTACAGCAGCCCCAAAGCCAGGCCGAACAGCAGGAAGGGCGCACCTATCCGAATGAAGAACTTACGGCGGCTCACCTGGAGCTTGTGATAGGTGGTGGTCTCGAATCGCCCAGGAGCTGCGATAAGGTGGTTGTATTCGCCTAACGAGAACTGCTGTGGCTGGAAGAAGGCCTTGATGCCGTGCAGTGAAGAGAAAAGGAAGACGGATTCAGCAAGGGGCAGGGCAACCATCACGACGCCGGCCGCCAGCGGGGGAAGATAAGAGACCATCTCGAAGCAGAAGAACCCGAACATGAACCCCAACACGCTGTTCACCAGGATGACCCGTGGCTCGCGGCGGCGGAACGCCTCGCTCCACAAAAGCGTGAAGAAGCCCAGTGCGATGCCGTTTATGCCATCGGCAAGGGTGATGATCGGCATGAGGGCAAAGGCATGCGCGAGGAAGAGGGCGGCAATGCTGGCCGCCAGGATGCCGAAGATGATGAGCTGCACCTTCCTGCGCCTGATGAAGAAGGTTATCTTATCGGAAACGATGCCCATGACCAGCATGGTGACCACGAAGAAGAAGATGGCGGTGGTATGGAAAGGGGGGTTTTGGGTGTATTCGAGCAGGGGGGCGGCCAGGGTGGGCGGCACCGTGATGTTTGCTTGGAGCATCGTATACAGCATTATCCAATGGAGGCCGAAGCCGCCTATGAGGTTCAGACGCAGCAGACGGAAAGGCTCCACAAGGCGGCTCGTCGGTGCAGCCCCTTCGCCTGTCGTGCTGTTTGTAGTCTCGCGGTCGGTCATCGGTGCTATCCCCCCCAACTTACCTTTGGAAAAAAGACCTGTCGTAAAAGATCCAGCAATTAATTCGTCATGCAAAGCATACTACAGAATGCCCTTTCATGCGAACCATAAGGCATATATGATTCACTGATATTCCATGGGTGGCAGATTCTCAAGCCTTGTCACGTTTTGGGCAACTCTTCAAGCCCCAGGCAATATGAGCAGACACGCATGAATCCACGCGTCCTTTTGGGCTTGCCCCTTGAATCCCAGCGCAAGGCAAACGTTGTGATCCAAGGCAAAAAGCCTTACATTCCGGCTGATGTATGAGCAGTTGCCGTTTTGGGACAGCCCCGGGGGCATGCCTCTGCCAGCGCTTGACCATTGTTACTGAAAAGATTACAATAATTCCTGTTGCGGTCAGGTATACGGATGCCCGGCTTTCTGCCGGACGAGAGGTCGACACAAGGAACAGCAGGATCAATATGGGGATAAAGAAGAATATCGGGCTTCTCGGAACGGTGTTCCCTCTGCTTGTCTCCGATGTGCTCATCAAGACGTTCACCGCAAACGGGCTGGAGGCCACGGTGACCTTCTATGCCTTCTATGGGGCAGCCTTGCTGGCAAGCGGCATAGCCGCACACCCGCGCCTTCTGGAAGGCTTGGGTGCACAACGGCGCCTCTTTTGGACAGGCCAAGCCCTCGCAGCTTCCCTCGTGGTAGCCCTCCTGGTCTTTATGGCGGGAGGAATGGCGCCTGGCCAGCCCTTCCTCATGCTTGCTGCCCTCTTGGCCGGCCTGGGCATAGCGGGCAATTACCAGCAATGGTTCCGTCTGTATGCGCAGCGCCCCTTGGACGTATCGGTCGCCTATCTGCTGGTGATGTTCAGCTTCAGCGCCGCCCTTCGCTTGCTCATTTCCTATCTCGACCAATACACCCAGGTCATGGTTGCTCTGATTGCCGTGGTTGTGGGGCAGGCGGCGAACATCCTTGCTGTCCGCGACCTTCCCGGGCAGCATGAAAGCGACAAGGCCCGCGCCCTTCCTGGACAGCCCGAAGGCGACAAGTCCTGCGTCTTGGCTGGGCAGCCCGAAGGCGACAAGCCCCGCGCCCTTTCCCCTTCCCCGAAGGGCAAGGAACGGCCCTTGCCCTTCGTCGTCTGCCTTATCGCGTATTCCATCGTGCTTGCCATCCTGCGCGGGCTCAACTTCGATTCCCAGTTCGCCCTTGCGTCAAACCAGATAAACCTTTTGATGCGGATAGCATTCCCCCTGGTCGTGCTTTTCTTCGTCGTGTTCCTGCATCGCACGGCCGGCCTGGTGCAGCTCTCGCAGCTCTCGCTCATCGGCATCATATCGCTTGTCTTGGCCGTACGCTTCCTGGCAGGCACCGACACGGTGCTCATTGTGGCCTTCACGGCTTTCATCAGGTCGGTCGTCACCCTGTTCTTGTTCATGTCCTTGCTCCTGCTCGTCCATAGGGGGCCACAGCACCCTCTGAGGTGCTTCGGCATCGGCTGGGGGGTCTATATCAGCATGGCAGGACTGGGCTTGCTCTTGAGTGCGGGGCTCAGCCCAAGCCTGCTCAGCAGCGATGCTGCCCTTAACCTGGTCTATATCCTGGTCGTGGCAAGCCTGGTGCCGCT
>JAIRPR010000109.1 GCA_031256895.1 Coriobacteriaceae bacterium | reverse complement strand
CGGAATGCCTAGTTCTTCAGCACAGCGTAGATAGTGCGTATAGACAGAATCGTTGTTCGACTTCTTGCGGGTATTGTACACATTCCAGGCACTGATTAACTCTGTCGAAGTGTTTATGAAATCCTCGCAGACGCTCACCGGTTTTTTGTCCTCAAACGCCAAGGTGTAGGGGGCATGTGGTATACCCAAACGCTCCATCAGCATGGTTGCCAAGATCTCGTTCAGGGGCTCCTGGTAGACCATTGGACTTCCGCCTTTTATCAGAACCCGTTTGCCATCTGCTATTGCCCACTTCTTCTGCAGCCAGCCATCACTGGTGTTGTCCGGTGAGACAAGGCTGATGGCCTCGCTGTCTGAGCCATGTCCGAAAAGCGCGTTGCCCACATCCCCGGAAAACTCATTCTCGAAGAAGTTGATGTCTTCCCACTTGAGCATTTTTTCGCTGGAACGCACCCAATACTGGTCCGAGAGTGAAAGCCCCATGCACTTCAACAACAAGAGGCCCGTTGAGCTGACGTTCAAACGTTCCAGGGCATCCCGCAGACCGGATCTGGAAGCGGGGATGGATCGAGACAGCCACCACTTGTTGAGCGACCCACGTTGAGGACGGACCGAATCGACCATTGCCACACCTACCGGCACATGGGCAGGCACATACACCTCATAGAGCTGAGAAATCGAGAACGTCTCGGTGTCAATCTCCAGGTCTAGAACTTCTAAGGTCTTATGCATCAGTGTGTAGCGCATATGATTATTATATACCACTTGCAACAACAAGGTATTACGATCGTGCCTTGTCCTGCCCGCCCAGAACGTCACCAGAAACGTGACGAGGGGCGGCCCTGTGTCCCGCCTGAACCGCCCCCATGTCCCACTGGGCCGTCCCTGTGTCCTCCTGGTTCCTGTCACGTTTTGCCGTGCGCCTGTGTTCCTGTTCTACCGGCAGCTAGATGCGGTACTCCGCTACTGGCTCGCCGCCGCTGAGGTGCCTCTCGACTATCTCGTCTATCGCCGTCGCATCGATGCCCCCATACCACACCGGCTCTTGGCCAGACTCGTGGACGACCATCACCGGCCCCTTTTCGCAGACGCTGAAGCACGTCGAGCCGCTGACTATCGCGTCACTGGCCAGGTCCCAATCGTCCAATGCCATGTTCAAGGCGCTCATCAGCTTAGCTGCGCCTCTTGTGCCGCATGTCCCTATGGTGTTGCCTGTCAGCTTGCTGCCGATGCACAGAACAATATGATATTTTGCGGTAACCATTGCTGCCTCCTTATTGCCGATACCTGCTATGAACAATATAACCCCTTGGCAGGCAGCTTGTGTTGCGTACTGGTAAAATCATGGCTGCTATTCACGGGTTAGCCAGCAGGGTTGGTTCACCTGCACGTTTCTCTCCTTGTCGGGTGTCATTCCTGGCTTATCCCCTGAACCAAAAGGTAAGGCGAATGCTTGGAATGAGGGAATGCAGCCTTACGGGACGTGCCAGGATTTATGTGATGACTGAAAAAGACCCCTGAGGGTCTTTGTTCTTGTGGTAGGAGCGGAGGGACTCGAACCCTCAATCCCGAAGGAGGCGGATTTTAAGTCCGCTGCGTATGCCAATTTCGCCACGCTCCCTTATCATGCGAACCCTCAAGTTTCAAAGGGATGCGATCATGATAGCAAATAATCCTCACATTGGCTTTATGATTCCGCCATCGTGCTAAAAACTCCGGAAGCCAAAGGTGTTACGGTTCGTGGTTCGAGAAGGAGCCAAGAGGAAGTGGTTCACCTGCAAGTATCTCCACCCGATTGACTGCGGTCAATCTACAGAGGGTATTGCCACAAGCTGCCTCGTAAGCGGAAAGCAGAAGCTTGTTATCGTTCGGATCTCGGCAATAGGACGAAGCTCCCATAAATGCAATCGTCATTTTGGGCTTGCGCTTGACCCAAACGCACGACAAACGTTTGAGTTTAAGCCATAAAGCCTTGCATGACGGATGGGGGTCTGAACAGAAGCAGAAAGAGAGACAGAAGCACAGCTGCCTTTATCTTAAGGACATATACGGCTTGCTTCAAACATATCATTATGATATCATTTCAATATTGCTCAACATTGAAGAAAGGGAGACAGCCATGAAAACCACTGACGACAGCACCTTCCTTAGTGCCGAAGATGCCCGAATCGAACACTCTGGGAACATCGAAAAGACGGCGCCACACGCCAGTGGCATGCTTTTCTTGCTTCTGGGGCTTCTGTTCATAGTGGCAGCTACACTTGCCCTGACCTATGGCATCATCCTGTGCGCGCAGGAAGATGCGCCGCATCTGACGCTTGGTGTCGTCCTCATCGTCGTCAGCGGCATCTGGATCATATTCCCTGGTTGGCTCTTCTTCGCGGGACTGAAGATTGTCAAGCCCAACGAGGCCTATGTCCTGACCTTGTTTGGAAAGTACTTCGGCAGCCTGAAGAAAGACGGCTTCTTTTTCGTGAACCCTTTCGCAGTGGCCACGAACCCCTTGAAATCCTCCATGTTAGAGGTGGCGGGAGCAGTGGTCACCTCATCAGATGGCGATGGCAAGAAGGGCAAATCGGCAACTTCGACAAGCTTGTCCAACAAGATATCGCTCAAGGCCATGACCCTTTCCAACAACAAGCAGAAGATAAACGACCTCATGGGAAACCCCATCGAGATAGGCATAGTGGTCATCTGGCGCGTTGTCGACACGGCGCGCGCCGTCTTCAATGTAGACAATTTCCTGGAGTTCCTCAGCATGCAATGCGATTCGGCATTGCGCAACATCGTGCGCCTTTACCCCTATGACACCCACGACAACGGCTCTGACGAGATGAGCCTGCGTGGCTCGAGCCAAGAGATCGCCGAGCGTCTGAAGGAAGCCATCCAGGAAAAGGTGGACATCGCAGGCCTCGAGATCATCGAAGCCCGCATCACGCATCTCGCTTATGCGCCAGAGATTGCCGCCGCCATGCTGCAGCGCCAACAAGCCAGCGCCATCGTTGATGCGCGCACCCTGATAGTGAAAGGTGCGGTGGGCATGGTGCAGCAGGCCTTGAGTGAATTGGCTGAGAACGGCATCGTTGATTTGGATGAGGAACGCAAGGCCAACATGGTCAGCAACCTTCTGGTGGTGCTCTGTGGCAACAAGGACGCTCAGCCCATCGTCAACAGTGGCAGCCTCTATTGAGCCTAGGCTGACACCATGAGCAACAAGGAACCACCAGGGGCAAAGCCGCCTGACCAGAATAAGCGACTTTCCACAAGGAGGCCAGAGAAAGCGGGGAAGACGATAAACGCGGGGGAGGCGGAGAAGAAGGGGAAGCCGGGGAATGCTGAGAAAGCGGGGAAGCCGCCGGCCTCAGAGTCACCCGAAGCATCTGAGACAAAGAAGAAGCAGGTGCCTCTTCGGATCTCGGCTAAGCTTTACGCCGAAATTGCCTCTTGGGCCCAAGACGATTTCCGTTCCCTCAACGGACAGATAGAATACCTGCTCACTGAATGTGTCAGAATGCGCAGGCGCGATAAAGGACGCTCTTGATCTCGTGCTGCCCCGCAACTCACAGTATACGGTTCGTTCGTGAGAAGTTATTTGCATAAGCACATCCGAAAGCCCCCAGGTGGGGTTTTTGAAAAAAGGGGGGGGTGCGGTTCAAATGTAATTTAACGTTTTTGATTGAAATCGTAATAAAAGTGTTTAACCGTCCTTTTTATTTTGAGTTCGCTTCTTAATTCGTAATTATAAAGGTATAATTGATAGCGTAATTCTATTTTCGAGAGGATCGACCCGCCATGGCTAACACACGCGCCGGAACATTCAAAACCAATCTTTCGGGCGAATCCGCATATAAATCCTTTGTGCCATTGCCGCTGCCTCCACAACCGCAAATTGAGCTTGACAACGATACCGTAGCTCTGCTTGTAGCGGCGACGAAACAGCTTGCTTTGTTGGATGGGCGTTCCTCACATATTCCGAACGTCAATCTTTTTGTGTCCATGTACGTCCGCAAGGAAGCCTTGATGTCTTCACAAATTGAGGGGACGCAGGCAACCTTGGAAGATGTGCTTGACCCGCTGCTCAACGAAAATGCAAACCGAAGCGTAGCCGACGTTATCAACTATATTAAAGCAACGGAGTTTGCCATACAGCGGCAAAAAGAACTTCCGCTTTGCAATCGTTTGATCAAAGAAGTCCATGCCGTTTTGATGGAGGGCATTCGCGGGCACGAGAAGAATCCCGGTGAATTTCGCCGTTCTCAAAACTGGATTGGTGGACAAGGCAGCACCTTGAAAAATGCACGGTATATCCCGCCGAATGTGGAAGACATGACCGAGGCAATGTCTGACCTTGAAAAATATATGAACGCTGATGGTGAACTTGATGTGCTGATTCGCGCCGCTTTGATTCACTATCAATTTGAAACCATCCACCCATTTCTTGACGGCAACGGACGTGTTGGGAGGCTATTAATTACTCTGTTCCTCCTCGAGAAAAAGACGTTGTCCGCTCCAGCATTGTATATTTCATATTTCCTCAAAAAGAACCGTATCGAATACTATGACCGTATGACCGAGGTGAGGAACAAAGGAAACTACGAGCAATGGGTTAATTTCTTTCTGCAAGCGATTTTAGAATCCGCACAGGACGCGACAGATACTATCGGAAAGCTGTCGGAGCTTCACGCCAAAAACCTCAAAATCGTAGAGAATATGGGCAGAGCGGCAAAAACCGCCCTGCGGTTGTTTGAATACCTTGAACAGAATCCCCTTATTGAAATCCGTAAAACCGCTGCTGCTCTGGATTTGGCGTTCAGCACAGTTTCGTTGGCGGTGGATCGGCTTTGTGATGCCGGAATATTGGTTCAAAGCGCAGGCGAACAGCGAAACAGGATATTCAGCTATGAAGCGTATCTTGACCTCTTGCGCGATGGCACTTGACCGTGAAAAGATAAAAGCGGCGTTGGTTTTATCATTCCAACCAATACTTCGATGATACCACTGAGCTTCTGTGGGTACTGGTTTGACAGAGTAAGCGATACGAATTACCCACGAGGAACAGTGAAGAGCCGAAACATCGTTAGAGAAGCCGAGTCAGACCAGAGGCTTCGCTGGTTCAGCAAGCAGGATGCCCTGCAGGATATCGGATTCGCTCACCGTGAAGGAATCCTGTTCGGCAAGCATGAGCGCTTCCCGAAGAATCAGCAACCCTGCAACAATGACATGCGCACGGCCAGGGTCGAGGCCTATCACCTGCTTTCTTTCTTCCAGGGTCATGGTGCTCAAGCGTCGGTAGATGCCTTCAAGGACGCTGCGGCTTATCACGCTTCGGTGGACTTTTGCACTGTCGTAGGTTTCCATTGCCTCGTGGATAGAGACCACGCTGGTAGCGGTCCCGGCCACCGCAACCACGCAATCGGGCCAAAACGCTGCCTTAAGCCTCTGGAAGTACGGCTCCATCGTAATTCGTACCCATTCCTGCGCACTTTCGAGTTCGGCTGCAGAAGGTGGGTCGCTTGCCAGGAAGCGCTCGGTCACCCTTCGGCACCCTATGTCGAACGAATGGGTGAGTACCAAACCGCCCACGTCCGTTGTAGGGGCATTGCCGATGGCTGCCCCTGCCAAGCCGCAGCCAGCCGTTGATCGGGCATTGCCGATGCCTGCCTCTGCTAAGCCGCAGCCAGCCGTTGATCGGGCATTGCCGGCACTGAGCTCGGTCGAGCCGCCCCCGATATCGATGACAAGCAAGTCCTGGTCCTTGAAGTCGTTCGAGACCCCTCTGAAGGAAAGCTGCGCCTCCTGTTCGCCCGAGATGATACGCAGATTAATGCCCATGCCTTCAAGCAGGGCAAGGAATTCCGCTGAGTTCTTGGCATCGCGGGAAGCAGAGGTCGCAACAGCAATCACCGGAATATCCCGATGGAGATGGTCGCAGTGCGTGGCAATCCTTTCTTGGAAATGCTGTATCGCGCACGCGACCCTTTGCATAGCTTCAGGTTTGAGGAAGCCGGTCGCATCGACGCCTTCCCCCAGGTTGGTGATCACGCAGCCGCGCTCTCGCTCACACATTCCTGCGTTTTCGACATCCGCAACAAGGAAGCGACAGGTCACTGTGCCGATATCCAGGGCAGCCAGCCTTCTTGCCTGTCTTGTGCCATCAAGAGGATGCGACACCATCAGCCTTCCACGCCGAACAACACGTCTAGCATGGGTGAATACCAGGTCTGGGGTGCAGAAACGCTTCCTTCGGGAATGCCTTTCCGGTAAGTGGTCTCATCCTTTGTCGATTCCAACCCATATACCGTGGCGGTGCTTTCGCCCTGCTTCACCCAACCGAACTCTTCGCGCGCGCGATCCTCTATCCCCGCAGGGGAAGAAAGTGCCGCTATCTGTTGCCTCATGTCCTCGTTGCGTTGTAGCACGGCGTTATACTCTGCTTCGATACGGTCATATTCGCGTATGGTCAGGTAATACTGTTTTGCAGGGTCGTAAAGGAAAAACCCCGAGAGGCCAAGGAACACCACGATGAAAAAGCTTGCCACAAGCCTTGATATGCCGCCGTTTGAAAAAGAGGGGAACGTTATGCCCGAGAAGCCACGCAAGCCCAAGCCGCCAGAAGCCCCGTTCTGCATTTGCGTGGCCTTCTTATGATGGCGGCCCATCTCTGCCTTGTAGAGGGCGGCTCGCGGTGCATTCACCGAAGCCGCCGATGTCGTGTTGCCGAACTGCTTCGTGAATTCCCTGCTTGCCTTGCTTTTTGAGAGGTTGCGCCTCATCTCTGAGAAACGGGAGATGCGGAAGGCTTTCGCCTCTTGTTTGTTCTGACCCTGCTTGTACGCCTCTTGTTTGTGAGAAGCTTGGTTTTTCGCATCTTGTTTTATTTGGGTGCCCTTTATGGGCAAAGAGGTCTTCCCGATGGCCTTCGGTGTTCCCTTCTGGGAATCCTTGGCCGCTGCCTTTGAGGCAGGTTTGGGGATTATCTTCGCAGGGGGCTTCGATGATGCCTTGGTGCCCGAAACCTTGGCACCAGCAACCTTGGTGCCCGAAACCTTGGCACCAGCAACCTTGGCACCTGCCGGCTTTACGCTTGCTGGCTTGCTACCCACCGTTTTGCCGTTTTCCCGCTTGATCGGTCTTTTGCCCGTCGGCCGAGACACCGCAGAGCCATCCCGCAGGCTAGCCGCCGGTTTTACCACCTCGTCGAACGAGAGGATGTTTCCTTGTCGAGTCAAATTGTTCGCTCCTTGCAGCATCTTTGGTCGGTTTATAGTGTGTGTAATGCTTGAAGCTTGCTCTAAGATACCATAAATGCCCCTTTGCGTCACCCCGATATCCCAATCTTCGCACAATTGCCTGATTGCGAAGTTACCGCGAAGTTACCGCTGAGTTACCGTTAGGGGATTGGCCAACGGCAGCACAGCACCCTGAACCCGAAGGGAGTGCTCATGGATCTTGGGAAGGTATCCTTAAGCACCCCCTTCATTGTTCTGGGTTTTTACAATTAGCATCGGGCTGTCAAACACTCTGAGATGTCATAGCGTCTGAGCTTCCCGGCGCATCCTTTATTATCTCTGGTAGAAGCTCAACCCCACATAACCGGGCGCGTAGGTGTTCTTCTTCACGATGACCACCTGTAAGGCCTCCATGCGGTAGCTGTACCCGGCGCTTCCTGTTGGGGTGCCGTTCTTGGCCCAACCGGTCCAGCCGACGTTCTGTACATGGCTGCGGTAATAGATGTCGTAGTTCTTCTCAAGCCCGCCGCCCAGGGTCATGCAGAAGGCCTCAACCCGCAGGGATTGACCGGTCGTGCCAGCCAGGGCGCTGTTGCTCACGGGGTTCATCCAGCCCTTGTTCTGCACATGAGCCTGATAGCTCACACTGCCGGCCACCCCGTTCAGCTGAAGCGAGAGGGCTTCCATACGCAGGGAATGCCCTTGGGTGCCCAGCACCCTTTGCCCGAAGCTGTTGTTCACATAGATGTTGCCCAGGTTCTCGACATGCGTCATGGCATTGTAGCTCACATCGCCCTTCTGCCCATTGACGCTGCCGTCACAATAGGTCGGCCCACCATTGGGGTCTTGCACGATGGTGCCTTTCTCCACCAGCCTTATCTGGATGGCCTCTCCCTGGAATCCCAGCCCCAGGGTGCCGGAAGGCTGCCCATTGGATGCCCAGTTCAGCCAGCCTACGCTGCTGCAGTGCATCCGGTAATAGATGTCGAAGTTGCGCGCCAGATCGCCCGTAAGCGATATCTTCATGCTTTCGATGGCATATGCTTTCCCAAAGGTGCCTGCGGTAGGACCGGTGACATAAGTGGCATCCGCGCCTGAGGAATTGATCACCTTCTGCCCTTGCCAGCCGATGTTTGCCACATGCGCCTCATAGATTATGCTGCCCGCATACCCTGAGCTGTTCATCAAGGAAAGCTGCAAGGCCTCAAGGCGTAAAAACCTCCCCATGGTGCCTGCCATCTCGCCATCTTTGACAGGCAGCATCCAGCCTACGGTTTGGCTGTGTGCTTGGTACTGAAGGTACACGGGGGATGTCGTGGTATAGGCTACGCTTGCCATGATGCTCGGGTCAGTCTTCAGGGTGGCCTTGATGGTCACCGTGCCCTTAGCCAGCGACGTAATGCGTCCCGCAGAATCGACCGAAGCGTTACCGGTCCCGGGGACCACCGAGAAGTTCCATTTGCTCACATCCTTCACCTGGTTCAAGTTGCTTGATATGACGCAGAGGTTGCCGCTCACGGAAAGCTTTATATCCCGTAAGGCCTTCAAGGCAGCGTAAGCGTCTATCTTGCCGTAGCCAGTGAAATCGTCGAAGCCAGGGGTCATGAGGTCGGTGGCCGTGTTTTGGATGAGCGATTTGATCTCAAGGGGTGTGGCACTCGGCTTTACCGAGAACAACAGCGCGGCCACACTGGCAACCACGGGAGAAGCCATCGAGGTGCCGCTCTTGTAGTCGTACCATCCATCATGGGTGGTGCTGTAGATGTCGAGCCCCGGCGCAGAGATGTTCTTGTCGCAGCCATAGTTTGACCACGAAGCCCGCACATCGGTGCTGCTCAGCGCTATAACGCTGAGGCAATTGGGGTAATCGCTGGGGATACAGGGGTACGGAAGGCTGGCTGTCTGAGGCAATCTGCTGTCCTGGTTGCCCGCAGCGCAGACCACCAGGATGCCTGCGTTGGTTGCGTTGTTGATTGCGGCCGTCATGGCAGAATCGTCGGTGACGAAGCCGTATCCGCCCAGGCTCATGTTGATAACACGGATGTTGTGGGTCTTGGCCACGGTTTGCGTATAACCCAAAGGCTTCGAGAGCAGGTAATTTATGCCCGCGCTGATATAGGCCGAATTGCTGACCACTTCGTTGTTCGCATTGCGGTAGAACAAGGCTATATTGAAGAGGCCGGGGTTCCAACCGGCGCTGGCTACGCCTCTGCCGTTGCCCGTGCGGGCTGCCACGATGCCCGAGACATGGGTGCCGTGCCCATTGGGGTCAATGTCGCTGGTCACTGCGCCGCCCGTGCGCACATTGTAGGTGCCTTTCAGGTTTGCCGCAAGATCGCTATGTGCCGGAGTGATGCCGGTATCGAGGACTGCAACAGTGACCTGCTCATCGGTATGTGCCAGGCTCCACGCTTTGTTGATGCCTATGCGGTTGAGGTATCCTTGGATGATGATGTCGGGGTCGTTCGTCATCAGAGCAACTGAAGTGCCCTCAGGCGTGGCCGCCTCATCGGATGCTGATTTCCCCGGGAATGTCTCGGGGACTGGAATCTCTTGGATCTCTGCCTTGGAGACCGGGAGCCCTTGGGCTGCCTCAGGGGCTGGCGCCCCTTGGGCTACCTCGGCGGCTGTTGCCCCTTGGGCTTCCTCGGCGGCTGTTGCCCCTTGGGCTGCCTCGGGGACAGGAATCTCTTGGGCTGCTGCCACCTGCACAGGGGCGTTCTCCAACACCCGATAGATGTAGTTCGGCTGAGCGAATTCAACTCCTGACCTGCCGTTCAGCTCTGCAACCGCAGCAGATACCGTGGAACCAGGCACCACGGCAGCTATGATGAAGGTCGTTCCATCTTCTTTGTCCTCAAGGCGCAAGGGCTGGTTATTGACCGAATTTGCCGTACTCAGAAGGGTTTCTATGGTCCGCATACCGGGATGCCCCTGAAAGAACACCAATACCGTGCCTTCCTCATATTCCCGCCCGGTCAGGGGGTCTATAAGAGACCTCAGTGTTTCTGGGGCTGGGGTATTGTCGAAGTTGCGTATGAACAAGCCTTCCTCGGGCCCCTCTTGAGCAATGAGCTCAGATGCCTCTTCGCCCGTTCCTTCTGTTTCGTTGCTCGGCAACTCCGCAAGCTCGGAAGGCTCATCGATGGCCGCTGGCTTCTCTTCAGCAGCAGGCAAAGCCTCGTTCTCGTTCAAGGCTTCAGATAGCCCAAAGCCCCCATAGCCATATGACGAATTGGCGAAGGCCCAGGGCGCAGCCCCGAGACTCAGGCTGAACGCCACAATGAAGCTTACGGTTGCGCAGATGAGACGTTTCATACGTACCTACCTTCGACAGGCCTCTTAAATGAGACATTTTTGATAGCTTTTTAGAAACCCTGAATGCTTTCGAAGGCTTCAGAGTTGTATCTCAGCAACATGGCATCGGCGAAGCCCGAAAGAACCCTTGCTTGGAGCAATCCCTAGGAAGGAAGATTATAGAGGAATAATGAGAACAAACTAGTACCTAGAGGTATCAATTCTGATACCTTGTGGCTTTTGCAGGTCGCCCCCCTCCGTCCCCGTTTTTTGATACCAAAAATGTAGCCTATCTCATGATAGGCTCATTGAACTGCGTTTATGCGGTCATCTCTGTGCTGGTTTTTCAGGGCTTCCCTTGGTCCCGCCACCATCTGGCAAGGGCAATTGCAGAAGGTATCATTCCGAATACCTTCACAGCGCAACAATCGCACTCGTGCAGTGCTTCTTCGCAGCCTTCAAGGAAAAGGATGCGTTTAGCTCAGCCTTTGGGTAAAGAGAGCGTGGATTCTTCTTTTGTATTTTCTTCGGGGAATATACAGATTGGTAAAAGTTTAAGGTAGCAATATGCAAAAAGGGGCAGGCCGGTGAAGGAGCCTGCCCCAAATAGGGACCCCCGGCTGTGAGTCGGAACCGGGGGTCTCGGTTGGGCCGGGGGGCTCTCCTTTGAGTGGTGGTGGTGTAAGAGAGCCCCAGCGGAAAGAATAACGAGTCTTTATGCTGCCCTGACGGTTACCGTTGCCTTTTCCTTTTCGTCCTTTCTCCTTTTGATGAAGAAGATGATGAAGAGCTCCAGGGCAGTGGCAAAGCCGAGCAGCGCGACTTCCAGCAGGCTGAGGTTGTCGCCGGTCGGCGGCGTGGCATACACGACATCCGCCTCCCATATCACGTAGAGGGTCTTATGGCTGTCCATCAAAATGGTGTCGCCCGGCTGGTACAGGATGTCGCCGCCTGCTGCAGGGACAACGCCCGCGGTCGAAGAGGTGCCCAGCGCGGTCGGAGTGAAGCCTGGGTTCAGGCTGTAGCCAAGGAAGCTGGATCCGGTCTTCGTCACCGTGTTCGCGGCTACTACAGCGATATCGCCATTGTTGTAGCTCACGGGGGCGGGCACGGTGCCGCCCGTGTGGCCGTTGCCATCATAGGTCAAGACCCATTGCGCTCTCACTTGGGCAACGATGTCAACGTAGACATTCTGGTCCTCGCCCACCGCAAAGGTGACGGGGAAGTCTCCCGGGCGCTTCTCATGGTAGCCGCTGTCGTCAAGGATGACGATGGGCACCAGGTTGCCATAGGCCGGGTTCACCGCGCCACCAGGCAGGTAGCGCCGGACATCAAGCGCTATGGCTTGCGCTTCGTCGATCATCTCCTGATCGGTACCGTCCACATCCTCCAAATCGATGCTGAAGTCATAGGCGCTGATCGCGTAACCTTCATACAGGAACCAGTTGTCACCGATGAGCACCATGCCGTCTTGCGAGGTGGTGTTGTAGTCCGAATCGGACACCGAATAGGTCACGCGGAATATCGCACGCGGGTTGTCGAAGTTCACCGGCGTGTTGTGCGTGATGTTGGTGAGCGGGCCGTCCTCTGAGTCGAATGCGGTGACGCCTTGCATATAGGTGGGCACGGTGTCGGTGGGCGTTCCTTCTGCGAAGGTCGCTCCAGCGGTGCTGATGAACGGCACCACCTTCACAGCGGGCACGGTCAGCGTGGGCGCCCAGGCGTTCGACACGGTGAGCCGTACCGTTACGGTGGCGGTGTGGTCCTCGTCCACCCAGAAGGTCACGTCGAATTCGTCGTCCTGCACAAGCGGTGTTGCCGGTGCGGCGCCGAAGCTCTCGAAGCTAGCACCCGGATTGTCCGGATTGACACCGGCGACCTTCACGGCGCTCACGAGGCGCTTGGTGCCCTCCTCGTTGGCCATCAGGCCGGAGCGCAGGTAGCTGGCCACGCCCGACCGGGCGATGAACTGCGCCTCTATCACGGATGCAGCGGCATCGGCCAGCGCGTTGGCGTCTATCACGTTGATGCGGAAATCACCGGCAAAGATGGAGTAACGATCGCCGTTCTCTATCTCCTTGTCGTCGCCGACCACCAGGGCCGCTATGACGCGGACGAGGCTCGGGTCGGCGCTCAGGCTGAGCTTGATGCCGTCGTAGAGGCCGATGACATTCTGGTAGCCGCCGTTATCGGGCACGCCGATGTCGCCTGAGGGCAGGGCGTTGCCGTCGGTGGTCCAGGCCTGTGCGCCGGAGCGCGCCTTTATCTGGCCCTCCTTGTCCTGCATATTCACCTGGCTCACGCTGATGATGAACGAGCTGGCACGCAGGATGTAGCCGGAGTCGATGACGAAGGTGCCGTCGTCGATGACCAGGGCGCGGCTGCGCCACACGGTGTTGCCCGCGTCGTCGGTGACGGAGTAG
>JAIRPR010000093.1 GCA_031256895.1 Coriobacteriaceae bacterium | reverse complement strand
AGCCTCGTCGAACTTGACAACCAGGTCGTACAGGAAATGGGGGAGCAGCGGCACATCGTGCCCCTTGACGGCTATGTAGGCGTCTCGCGCTGCCAAGCCCCCTTTGACCATGTCTTTTCCTATGAAGGTATAGCAGCCTTGGTACTTGGCATCCCTCTCAAGGATGGAGACCCTGCCCTCGCCCAAGCCGTTCTCCTCGAAGCAGAAAGCGAAGGTGTATTTATCTATCGCGTCCCCGATGCTGCTCAATGTCTGTATACCAACCCCTTGTGCGGTAATCGTTCTCGCACTGTCTTTTGAGTAGATCAATAAGCCCTTCTCATCTTGGTTCTTGGGGGTCGCATCGCTGAACCCGCTGCCGAAGGTTGCCATGAACCTCCAGACATTGAACTGCTCGTGCGTGAAGACCAGCGTCTCCACCTCCCGGAAGCTCGGGCTCATCGCATCGCCCAAGGTGCCCTGAAGCCCGCCCTGGGCAGGCCTGCCCGTTATAGTCCATTTCCTCCCGCTGTAAAAGATGGATCCGTAGTCGCTCGACAGGTAGATGATGCCCTCGTTCTCTTCGGAAAGCCCCATCATGGCGCGATCGTAGCGCTTCCCCAATGCTGCCTCGAAGGCAAGCGCGGCGCTGCCGAACCAAGACGTGTCTGCGGGGTCGCCGTTCGCAATATAGGACTCGACCGATGCCTGGGCCTTCCCCAGCATGGCCGATACCGCGCATTCCGCTGCCTCATAGACGCGCCGGGAATCCGCGCTGTACCTGTCGGCGGCCTCCTTCTTCTCCAACAGGCTCCCTATCATGTCCTCGTTCAACGCGATGACCTTCTGGTACTGGCCGAACAGCCTCGCCTCTGCCCCTCCTTGCCCGAACAGGCCGTTGCACGCCCCAAGAAGGCGGCCGTTCTGTTGCCTAAGGTCATCAGCCACCATCAGGCATTTATCTACATCCAGGATGCCAGGGGCTGTCTCAGGCAGGCCTGAGAGCAAGGCGATGTTCTCCTCGTCCGCCCCCCTTATCGCCTCAAGTGCGGCGCAATGGGCCTGGGCCGCAGGCACGCGTATGGCCGACATCCTCTCGGACAGGGCGGAGTACGCCTCGCCTTGGCAGCGCGGGTCCCTCAAGGCGCCCCTCAGGCTTGCAATCTGCGCCAAGGCCAGCTCAATCTCCTTGTCTATCTGGGCTATCTCCTCCCGCAGCAGGCCGATGGCCTCATCTTTCTGGATCCTCATGGCTTCCCTGCTCCTTCCTGCCCCCTGGCCTTGAGGCAGGCAAGCCTGAAGGCGTCCGCTTCTTCGTCCATCAGACGGCCCAAGCGCCTCTCCTGTGAGTCAAGTTCATCGATGTCCTGGGAAATGCCCCTTCTGATGCCTTTGTCAACCAGGCAAAGGTCGTCCACGATAAAGCCCGCCTTGCTGCTCCCCCGACTCATGGCCATGAATTCCTGGGCTATCCACAGGTTGCTCCTCATGAGGCAAAGGCTTTCGCCTTGAATGTCCAAGAGCCGTCTGCGCTGACGAGACACATCCTCAAGCCTCGCCTCGAGGGCTTCCTGCCTCCTTGCGTGCTCACGAAGCTCCTTGTCGATATGGTCATCTGAGCGGCACAAGGCTGCTGTCCCCCATCCCCAAGAGACCTTTGGCGAGTTCGGCATCGAGGGCCTCGAAGGACATGCCCGCAGAGACGATCGCCTTGGCATCCGATTCAAGGAGTGCGAACCACGAGTAGAGCGCCGAGCGCAATTGGCTCCCGATTCCGTCATGCACAGTGCTGCCCGGCACCGGAGCCGCCGTGCTGATTGCCTTCAGGGCAAAGGTGCAGTACCCCCCGAGGCCAGCGGTTATCATACAGGCAGCCTGGGCGGTTGCCTCGGTGTTCGATCGGAACTCGCTTGTCCCCATGTTGTCCCCTTCACCGGCATGGATGGTTTCAGTGCAGGGTTTATGCTACACGACTTCACCTGTTTTAGCAAGGGTTGAACAGTTGAATCCGGGTTGTTACCGCCTCAACCCGACTGCGTTAAATCGCGTTAAATCGCGTTAAATCGCGTTTGAATCGCCCCCTATGCTTATTGATTGACCTGTGAACTCCCTTGCCAACTTCAATGCCTCCGCTACTCACGCATGGAGGTATTGCTCAGGTTGCGGTCAAACCCGAGCAAACGTGATAGTATGGGCATTGCTGTGACCAATCGGGCTGTGCGCAGCTTATGGCAAGGCAAAGGCAGAGGGCATGAAGGCGAAGGATTGTCGGCATGCCAGGGTTGCCGCTGGCAAGCGGCGGAACGGAGGCGGCATGAACCAGATAAAATGCCCGAAATGCGGCGAGGTCTTCAAGGTGGACGAATCCGGCTTTGCCGACATCGTGAAACAGGTCCGCGACCGCGAGTTCGAACGATCGCTGCGCGAACGCGAAGCCTTGATGGAACAAGAGAGGGAAAACGCGGTAAAGCTTGCCGAAGCCACCACGAAGGCTGCCCTGCAGAAGGACGTCTTAGGCAAGGAAGCCGAGATTGCAAAGCTCAAAGCCCAGCTCGAAGCGACGGAGACCTCTAAGGCCTTGGCGGTGACCGAAGCCGTTGCCAAGCTTGAAAAGGAACGTGACGCCCTGGCAAACGAGATGAAGAGCCTGGAAACAGAGGTAGAGCTTGCTATCGAAAAGGCAGTCAACAAGGTGGAGAAGGAACGGGACATCCTAGCGGGCGAGTTGAAATCCAAAGAGACGGAAAAACAGCGCGACGAAGCCATGCTCAAAGAAAAATACCAGGCAGAGCTCAAAAACAAGGATGAGTTGATCGACTATTACAAGGACATGAAGGCCAGGCTTTCCACCAAGATGGTCGGCGAAAGCCTTGAACAGCATTGCGAGACACAATTCAACCAGATACGCGCCACGGCTTTCCCGAAAGCCTATTTTGAAAAGGACAACGACATAAGGACCGGCAGCAAGGGCGATTACATTTACCGCGAGTCCGATGAAGAAGGAAACGAGATAATCTCTATCATGTTCGACATGAAGAACGAACAGGACGAAACTGCCACCAAGAAGAAGAACGAGGACTTCCTGAAAGAGCTCGACAAGGATCGCAATGAGAAGCACTGCGAATATGCTGTGCTGGTATCACTGCTAGAGCCTGACAGCGAATTGTATAACTCGGGTATCGTGGATGTGGCGCACCGCTATCCGAAGATGTACGTCATCCGGCCGCAGTTCTTCATCCCCATGATAACCGTGCTGCGCAACGCCGCCTTGAACTCGCTCAAATACAAGTCCGAGCTTGCACTGGTGCGGAACCAGAACATCGACATAACGCATTTCGAGGAACGCATCGAAGCCTTTAAGAGCGGCTTTGCCCGTAACTACGAACTTGCCAGTCGCAAGTTCAAGACGGCTATAGAAGAGATAGACAAGACCATAGACCACTTGCAGAAGACGAAGGAAGCCCTGCTGTCGTCAGAGAACAACCTGCGTCTTGCCAACGACAAGGCTGAGGACTTAAGCATCAAGCGCCTGACACGCGGCAACCCCACTATGAAAGCAAAGTTTGCCGAGCTTGACAAGAAAGACTAGGCACCTATGGCTCATGTGGGCTGCGGCTGCTTGCGGGCAAAGGATCCGGCTGCTTGCGGGCAAAGGCTTCGCCTTGATGAAAGGCAACGGCTATAACGTGATTGAAGACGAACAAAAGGGAGGAATTGATAAGCACTTGCTGAAAGCACCGTAAATTCTGAAATGAGAAAACACTTGCAAAAATTGCCAGTAAATTTTGAAACGAGAAAACACTTGCTCATATGACGAGTACTGTTTTCGATGAACAGGGAAATGAGCCTAAACGGTTCATTGTGTGAGTCGTCAGACACCGATAGAATACCTTCCAATGTGGTAAGAAACTCGAACAAGGAGGGTATTATGAAGGAAAGAGAAAATTCTGGCATTTCACGGAGGAAGTTCATTGCCGGGAGCGCTTTGGGTGCTGCAGGCTTGGCTGTCACCGCCATGGCGGGATGTGCCTCAGGCAATGCGGGCAGTGCGGGCGGCGGTAAAGGCGATGATGCAACAACCCAGACAGGAAGCGCCGTAGATCTGGCTGCCGGAATAGATGTCACCGAGACCATTGAAGCGGATGTCGTGGTGATAGGATCCGGTGCGTCCGGATGCATGGCGGCGTTCCTTGCGTCTGAAGGCGGGGCAAAGGTCGTCTTGGTCGAAAAGACCATAAGCCCCGGAGGCTGCTTCAACCTTTCGTTTGCGGCGACGACCTATGGTTACCCCTATGCGCCTGAAGGGGCAGGAGTGTTCGATCTTGACCCCTTCGTCAGCGAGTGGGTCGCAAACAGTCATTGGCGATGCGACCCTTCGGCGATACGACAGCTCATGGTCAATTCTGGGAAGGCTTATGGCTGGCTTGCCGATCATGGCTTCGAGATGATGTTCTTGCCCT
Organism: Coriobacteriaceae bacterium; assembly: GCA_031256895.1. GTDB lineage: Bacteria > Actinomycetota > Coriobacteriia > Coriobacteriales > Eggerthellaceae > WRIS01. The sequence continues at coordinate 5,734 of JAIRPR010000093.1, read as the reverse complement.
TTGGGCCACAAGGGATGCTTATGCTGCCTGATTATGGCGTACGCTCGCCCACGTGGAAGAAGATAATCGACCAAGTGGTTGTCGGCAAGGGTGGGCAATACCTGACCAATACGACCGCAAAGAAGCTTTTGACCGATGCATCGGGTGCGGTGACGGGTGTTATCGCTGTCGATAGCGCGGGGGTCGGTTACCAGATCAACTGCAAGGCGGTCAGCATATCAACAGGCGGTTATGCAGGAAATCATGACATGGTGATGGAGGCCAGTGGGTTTGGAGGAGTCAACGGCAGCCTGCCCCAGAACATCGGTGAGGGCTTGGAGATGGCATGGGCAGTAGGTGCCCAGAAGCCCCGCAACTTCGGGGGGCTTATGCTGCATCAGACGCTTGCCAAGGCAACCGATCTTATCATCAACGAATTCGACCCCTTCCCGGCTAAATACCCCATGATTAGCACCTATCTGCCTATGACCTTGGTTGTTGGTGCTACCGGTGTGCGCTTTCGCGATGAGGCACTCATCCTCGACCCGGTTGCAGCCGCCAATTCAAGCGCATACCAAGGCACCTTCCATTACGTGCTCTATTCCAAGAAGATCCTCGACACGCTTGAGAGCAAAGGTTTGGCGGGCATCGGACAGATGGCTTTACCAGGCCTGCCGCCTGAGTTCCAGCCCGAATACACCCCCGAAACCCCCTGGAAGGATGTCTATACCGTCTTCGACAGGATGGTTGAGACGGGCACCGGATTCAAGGGCGATACCATTGCCGAACTGGCAAAGAACGCCGGAATGGATGTCGATATCTTCACCAGAACCTTCGACGACTACGAGCGCTACTGTGCGAACGGCAAGGACGAACAGTTCGCCAAGGATCCGCAATTCCTGTTGTCATATGGCAAAGAAGGTCCTTTCTACATCGTTGTTTCCGAGGTGAACAGCCTAGGGACCTGGGGCGGCCTGCTTACCGACCTCAACTATCAGGTGCTTGATGGGAACCGCTTGCCCATCAAAGGCCTCTATGCCACGGGGGCGGAAGCGGGAAGCAACCTTTACAACGATACCTATGTAGGCACCGGCATCGGCCTCTGCAATACGGTGACCTCCGGCTATCTTTGTGGAAAAGCCATGGCTGCCGCCGTGAGATAGAGCCTTCAAGGACAGTTTGTGAAAAGCATCGTAAAGCTTAAGAATATGCCCTAATTTAACTCTATTCAGCCGTCCTGTGGCGGCATAAATAGGCTATGGAAACGGGTCGTTACCCTGCGGGATATGGTGCTTTCACCCTTCAACCCCGTCATCGCAAGCCCCTTCCCACGAGGAAAGGGGCTTGCGCCTTTTCAAGGAAACCTTAGGCTCTTTTCATGATTGCCGCTCGCGGCAAGCAGAAGCCAAGCCCGCCTTCGACTGCCTGTCAACCCGCCCGTGTCCCCGCCGCCACCCTGCCCGCAATCCAACTGTCGCCCAGATTTTCTGTGTGTGCGAGAATTCCCGAAAGAGAATCAGCGAAAAAGGCTACAATATCACTCGCAGATTTCTTCCGGTCTCGGCTAAAGACGGGAAGACGCCGGTTGGTCTATCGGCGATCTTTGACTCAGGTTTACCGGCGGGGGCCGTGGCTGCAAAAAGGAAACATATGAACCCAGTTATCATTATACCGACCTATATATCCGCAAGGCGGCGCAAAGAGGGAAGCAACCTCCTGACCACTTACGACCATACGACATCGCTGAACCAGCCTGGTGAATTGTCCCGTTGTCTGAACTCGCTGCAGAAGGTGCAAGACGTGGGGCAGATCATCATCCTGGTGGCAAGCGAGCCATCCATCGAGGTCCAATCTGCCGAAAAGGTACGCGCTTTGGCAGCCCAGTTCCCAGACCTGAACATCCTGGTCATCGAAGCATCGCTTCACGCGCTCATTCAACAACGCATGGAACAGCTTGGCCTTGGCACGATGGCAAAGGAGGTCGGCCTTTCAAGCTATGGGGCAATTCGCAACCTTGGCCTGGTGGCAGCAAACATCCTGGGCTTCGATTCGGTCGTCTTCATTGACGATGACGAGATAATCGAAGACCCGGCCTTTTTGCATAACGCCCTGTATGGCTTAGGAAAACTGACGAAGAAGGGAATCCCCATCCTTGCGAAGACCGGTTTCTACTTCAATGCGCGAGGCAATTATTTTTCCCAAAGCCAAGACAAATGGTACAACCACTTCTGGCAGCAGGGAAAGGCCTTCAATAAATGGATCCAAAAGGCCATGAAGGGTCCCAGGCTTTCCCGATCGAACCACGTGTGCGGCGGCTGCCTTGCCCTTCACAAAGAGGCGTTCAAGCGGCTTGGCTTCGACCCTTGGATCCCACGCGGAGAAGACCTCGATTATCTTTTGAACCTTCGCATGTATGGGTCTGACATCTGGTTCGACAACCAATGGAGCCTGGTGCATAAGCCGCCCGCGACACCGAGTGAAGGGGTGCGCTTCCGGCAGGACATTTACCGGTGGATCTATGAACTGCGCAAGATGGAGTACAGCCGTACCCAGATAGACCTTCTGCAGGTGCGGCCTTCCTCGCTCGAACCATATCCGGGGCCCTTCCTTGAGCCGGGTATCGAAGGGCGCATCTGGCGCACTGCGTTCCTGCGTTCTTTGGCTCGGCCTGACAAGAAGGCCTATCGCAAGGCGGCGAAGGCTGCAACCGGTGAAGCGGTGACTTATGCCCAGCGCAATTGCTCGAACTACTTCGAGTTCCAATACGTATGGCCCGAGATGATGGCACGCTTGGAAGATGACAAGACCCTTCAGCCTATTCTTCAGCGTTCGCTTGTTCCAAAAGAGGGGATCGATCCTGGTCTGACCAGCGAGATACGCCTGAACATAGACGAATAGATGCCGGTGGATGCCTTCATGTTCTTCGCGGTCTTAGCGCTGATAGGTTTCTTTATCGGCGTCTTCTCGGGACTGCTGGGCATTGGCGGCGGTACCATCATGGTGTCGGTGTTCCGCCTTGCCTTCGGGTTGAGCCCCCTCATGTCAACAGGAACATCACTCTTTGCCATTGTGCCGATGTCCTTGTCAGGAGCACTTTCGCGCATCCGAACCAAGACCTGTCAAATTCCGCTTGGCCTGGCCATAGGTTTGGGGGGTGCGCTCACTTCGCCGGTGGGCGTCTGGCTGGCCAGCATCTCTCCAGCCTGGCTGGTGATGCTGACGGCAGCCTGCGTGATAGCCTATTCGGCGTTGTCCATGTTCACAAAGGCTTTGAAGATGGGTCGCCAACCGAAGGCCTCTACCGGCCTCGATGCCCCTGGATTTGCCCAAAGCCCCGCAGGTCAAAAGGCTTCAACAGGGAAGGAAGCTACCGCAGGGCAAAAGGCTTCTGCAACCCAAGAGGCTACCGCAGGCCAAGAGGCTTCGGCAACCCAAGAAGCTACCGCAAGCCAAGAGGCTTCGGCAACCCAAAAGGCTACCACAGGGCAAAAGGCTTCGGCAAGCCAAGAGGCTACCGCAGGCGCAGTGCGGCTAACCCGCAGACAATTCGTCATTGGATGCCTTATCGGCCTGATAGCAGGGCTTGCTTCAGGTTACATAGGGGTAGGCGGCGGCTTTATCGCGATACCTCTGATGATTGCCCTTATCGGCCTTACTATGAAGGACGCTTCGGGCACATCGCTCCTTGCAATCATCATCCTTGCTGTTCCAGGGGTCATTAGTCAGGCACTTTTGGGCAATATCGATTATCTGGTGGGCTGTGCGACGGGGGTTGGCTCTATCCCGGGGGCAGTGGTCGGAGCCTTGTTGGTGCGCGTGGTCCCCGAACGCGGGCTTCGCTTCGTTTTCTCCCTCTTTCTGATCCTTTCTGCAATTCTGCTTGCGTTGAACGAATTGCACATGGTAGCGTAAGGGGAAGCATCGGCATGGCCAAAGGATATCCCAAGGATGGTTCTCTGGGAACCCGTACAGAAAAGACCCGCCCTTCGGCGTTATTGTACTCGGGCACTGCCTCGAAGAAAGTTGGACTTATGAGACCCCGTACAGAAAAGACCCGCCCAGGCAAGGGAACAAGCCTTCCCCGCTTCTTCACCCTTGAGATGCTGATGTTCACCTTGGCGGTGCTTTCAGCCTTCCTGCTCCTGTGGGCGGTTTCCCAACCCCTTTCCAATATCGGCATCCTTATCGGCGCGGGCGTGGTCTTCACCTTTTCCCTTACCGTGCTTATCCGCCTTTTGATGGACCCCGACAGCGTCCGCGCTCGGCAGACCAATAGCATGCTCAAATTGGCAAGCCAGACGCTTGCCTGTATGCAAGAGGGGCTTGATACGAAATCGGCACAGAAGATCTGCCGCCTGCTTCTTCCCTCGACGGCAGCCATAGCCGTGGCCATCACCGACAAAGAGAAGATCTTAGGCTATGTGGGTGCCGAACAAGAACTGAATGCCGTGGGCAGCATCATCCGCACCCAGGCAACTTTGGCCACCATCAGTGACGGCAAGCTGAGAATCCTTTTCTCGCCCGAAGACATCGGCTTCCCTTCCCGTTCGACCAACATCAAAGCCGCCATTGTGGTGCCTTTGGCGGTAGGAGGAAATGTTGTCGGGATCCTGAAATTCTATTACAAACATGCCAAACATATCAGCGAGACACAGAAATCCATCGCTGAAGGCCTGGGCAAGCTGCTTTCGACGCAGATGGCCGCCTCGGCGTTGGAGCAGCAGACACAGCTTGCCACACGCATGGAACTCAAGGCACTGCAAAGCCAGATCAACCCCCATTTCCTGTTCAACACCATCAACACCATTGCTTCGCTGGTGCGCACCAATCCCGAAAGGGCCCGCATGTTGTTGCGGGAGTTCGCCGTGTTCTACCGCCGCACACTGGAGGATTCGGCCGACCTTATCCTGTTCGCCCGCGAAATAGAACAGACGCTTCGCTACTTCACCTTCGAGGTCGCACGCTTCGGCGAGGATCGCATCGCGATAGATGTGGATATCGAGCCAGCGGTAGAGGACATGATGGTTCCTCCTTTCCTTATCCAGCCCCTGGTAGAAAACGCGGTGCGCCATGCGCTGCCTTCGACTGGGAAGCTTGAGATCTCGGTGATAGGGGAAACACACGGTGCGGACGTGTTCGTTCGCATCAAGGATAACGGGGTCGGTATGTCAGAAGATGCCCGCAAGAACATCATGAGCCCGCGATCGGTGACAGGTTTGGGGATTGCGGTGGGCAACGTGAACGAGCGCATCAAAGGCTACTTCGGCCCGTCTTCGCACATAGAGGTTGAAAGCGAACTGGGAAAAGGAACCACCGTGACTTTGGTGCTGGCCAAAGCCGCCGAGGTCTCATAGGGCAGTGCCGATCCAAGGTGTGGGTGTGAAGTCTTGTCGGCGCCCGGCCGAAGCAGGCTGCGCAAGACCGCGGCTACAGAAAGCAAAAACGCAGGTGTGGGTGTGTCGTCTTGCCGGCACCCGCACGAAGAAAAGAGGGGCCAGAAGAAGAGGGGCAGCAGGCGATCAGGCTGAGAGCTTGGGGATATGCGGACGTTCTTGGAAAGTTCTTTGTACGGTTTTGGAACGGTTTTGTCATTTTAGGGTTGTGCGAATATTGGGGGAAGAGAAACGGGGTGAACGGTCATGCACTATAATAGGGCAACGCAACAAGACCCCACCTCGGTCGGGGCTTGAAAAGACCACTCAAGGCCTGCGCTAAGAAAGAACAGGGAGGTCCCATTGTTAAAGGTCATAATTGT
>JAIRPR010000008.1 GCA_031256895.1 Coriobacteriaceae bacterium | reverse complement strand
TCCTGCCCATCTCGGACAGGAGAATAAGAAATTCGTGTTCGGACACATCAAGAACAGCGCACGTGCGAGAGACTACCGCGCTGCAATCACCTGGCTCACAGAGGCCGGCCTCGCTTACGGCGTTCATCGCATATCCAAACCGGGGATACCTCTTTCTTCGTATGCCGACGAATCCGCCTTCAAGCTCTTTCTTCTTGATATCGGACTGCTCGGGGCGATGGCCGGGCTTGATGGGGGAAGTGTCATCAACGGCAACAAGATATTCACCGAGTTCAAGGGTGCCCTTGTGGAACAGTTTGTCTGTCAGCAGCTTGTTTCAGATTGCGAGATGCTGCCATTCTATTGGTCAGCAGAGAATTCCCAGGGCGAGATTGACTTCCTTATCCAAGACGCCGGCTCAGTTTATCCAATCGAGGTAAAGGCAGAAGAGAACCTGAGGGCGAAAAGCCTGCATGCATTTTTCAGGAAATATGGCGATACCAAGCCGCGACGCTTCTCTTTGTCTGGATATCGTGAAGAGGAATGGATGCGGAACATTCCCCTTTATGCAATAGGACATAAAGGGTTATGGTCGTGATTCCTTGCTTTGCCGCACGAAGCCGAAGGGCAGGTGGTTGACGCGGCGCACCCCCGTTGACGCCCAGGCGCCTGACTGCACTCCTCCTGTACTGAATGCACCGCGGGGGCAGGAACACAAGAAAACTGGGTCATCGGCTTTTTGGAATATTGGCAATAAGGGGGGCTTCCTCGGGTGTCTTGCGCTATTCTTGCGCTATGATGGTCACATGAACAACTTGGATTCCTTGTCACAAGACAAAAGGCCAGGGCTTGGCGGCCTGGCCGAAACACCGACCTTCGATACGGCGTTCATGCCCAGTTTGGAAGGCTTGCAGCCGCAGAATACTGGATTGCATACGACCAGGATGCAAGCAGCTGCCACCCTGGCAGAGGCCGACCTGGCACCAGCTGCCGCTGATGCCCCCGACGCATCACAAGCCACAAGGCCTGCGGTGGTCATCATGCATGCCTCGGTGGGATCCGGCCATCGCAGCGCGGCCTATGCCATCGCCGAGGCCTTCGATGTCCTGCGCACAACAGACGACCCTGCGCTCCTTCGGGGCATCGCCGTTCCCCACGACCTTGACATCGACACCATCGACGTGCTCGATTATGGCCGCATCGTGTTCGATGGCGACAAGACCGCCAGCATGTTCACCGGAGCGACCCGCCCATTCTACGACCTTACCTGGCGCTACACCTTGACCGGACGCCTCTTGTGGGGCGGCGGCACCATTTGGTCTCGCATCATGTATGCCAGCCTTACCGATCATATCCGCAAGAAGAAACCCTTGGCGGTCATCTGTACCCACATCACCGCTGCCAACGCTGCCGTGGGTGCCCGGATGCTTTCGGGGCTTGACTTCCCCATCCTGTGCGTGCCCACCGATTACGAGATTGAAGGCCTCTGGCCCCATCGCACCGCAGACCTGTTCTGTGTGGCCAACGAGGCCATGGCCGAGACCTTGCGTCCGCGCAAGGTGGCCGACGAGGATATCCTGATAACAGGGATTCCCACCCGTGACGACTTCCGCAAGGCTTACGACAAGGACAGCATCAGGAAAGGCCTCGGGCTGCCACGCGACAAGATGGTCGTGCTTGCCCTGGCGGGCGCCTACCTCCCCCGCCCTTACATCCATTTCCGGGATACCCTTGACAAGGTGCTTCCCTACCTGCACTTGTATACAAACATGCATTTCGTGTTCATTGCAGGGCGCGACAAGCACTATGCCGACCATCTGCGCCAACAATGCCTCGAATTGGGCATAGCCAATGTCACCGTGCTTGACTACGTGGAAGGGATGGCCTCCCTTATGGCAGCGAGCGACCTGGTAATCTGCAAGTCAGGCGGGCTCACGGTGACCGAATGCCTGTGTGCGCAGGCTCCCATGATATTGCTGGGCAAGACCTACGGGCAGGAGAAGTCGAACCGGCGCATGCTGACCGCGAGCGGGGCCGCCATCCATGTGACCACCGCTCGCGAGCTTCTCGACAGCCTGCGCCATGTCTCGCTCAACCCACAGAGCGTGAAGGCAATGCTACTCAACGGGGAGTTCCTGCGCCGTCCGGATGCCGCCTTGGACATCGCCCACGCGGCATTTGCCCGTGCCGCCCAGCTAGAGCAGGAGCCCGTGCGCCGCAAGAAGCATTTCATCTGGTTCTATTGGGGCAAGAAGCCCGCCCATACGCGCTAACGGCCATCGGGGAGCGGAACCGGGCAGAACATATCCTCTCAAGCCGTAGGGAACAGGTCAGTGAACTGGAAGCTGCGGCAATCAACCAGGCCGCGATTGGTCAAGCGCAGCTCGGGCAGGCAGGCAAGCGGGATGAGCGCCATCGTCATGAAGGGCGAAGGCATGGTGCAGCCTATCTTTTCCCAAGCCTTTTCCTCTTCGGCAACCAAGGCTGCCACCTCTTCGAGGCTTGCGGGGTTCATGAGGCCTGCCACGGGCAGCGGCACATGCCCCAGCACCTGCCCGTCGCACACCACGACGCTTCCACCCCCTGATTCCACCAAGGTGTTCGCGGCAAGCGCCATGTCCTGGTCGTTGGTGCCCAAGACCAAGAGGTTATGGGCGTCATGGGCGACCGTCGAAGCCATGGCACCCCTCTTGATGCCGAAGCCCTTGGTGAAGCCGTAGGCGAAGGCCCCTGTCGCGTGATGCCGCTCGAACACGAAGGTCTTCAAGACGTCCTGTGCAGTGTCCGATTCCACCAGACCCTCGCAAACGGGCAGGTCAACGAAGGCCTCGAAGGTGCCTACCTTGGCGGGGACGACCTCTATCACCCGCGTATGCACCAATGCTGCCGCCCCTTCGGGGGCTTTCACCTTGAAGGAGTCTGGGGTGATCGGCTCCTTCAGATGCATCGACCGGGTGGCCCATTCGGGGTACTCGAATGGTTCGGCCTCGAAAAGTGCGCGGCCGTCTTCGGCGACCACTTCGCCATCGATGATGGTCCGCGTGACCGTGCAGTGCCGAAGATCGGATATCAGCACCATGTCGGCGCACTTGCCGGGAGCAATGGATCCCAGTTCGTGATCCACCTGGTAGCATTGGGCGGTATTGATGGTTGCCATTTGGATGGCGGTCATAGGGGCGATGCCTTCCTCGATGGCACGGCGGATGATGTGGTCGAGATGGCCTTGGCTCGCCAGGGTGTTCGGATGGGTGTCGTCCGAGATGAGGCAGGCAAAGCGAGTGTCGAGGCCACTGCCGGCACCCTGTGTGACCACTGCGGCCAGCTCGTGCAGGTCGTGCCAGGCAGATCCTTCCCGGAACTGGGCGTACATGCCCAGCCTCATCTTCGCCAGGGCATCTTCCGCCCGTGTGGACTCATGGCAGCAACGGATCCCGCAAGCGACATAGGCATTAAGGCCACGGTCAGTTTCGGGAACCGAATAATGCCCGGTCACAATCTTTCCGGCTTCGAGTGTGGCAGCGACTTCCCCATGGGCGTTCTCTTCGCAGAAAAGGATGCCCGGGAAGTTCATCATCTCGCCCAGGCCCACTATCTCGTCAAGATCCATCGCGCCCGCTACATCGGCTGCCAGGATGGCTGAACCGGTGTCCTCGAAGCCAGGCACCGCCGGCACGCAGGAAGGCATGGTTATCATGGCCTTCAGGGGGGTGCGCTTGGCATCTTGCGACATGAGCTTGACGCCCTCGAAGCCCAGGACGTTGCAGACCTCATGGGGGTCCCAGAAGATGCCTGCGGTGCCATGGGGCACTACCGCCCGGGCATACTGCGAGGCAGAAAGCATCGACGATTCCACATGGATATGCCCATCAAGGAAGGCGGGGGCAAGGTAGTGGCCTTGGGCATCGATGACACGGG
>JAIRPR010000090.1 GCA_031256895.1 Coriobacteriaceae bacterium | reverse complement strand
GCCGTGCCGAGGTGATGCGGTCTATCAGGCCGTACTCCAAAGCCTCTTCCGCTGTCATATAGTTGTCACGTTCGGTGTCAAGCTGGATGCGCTCGAGGTCTTGCCCAGTGGCATCCGCCAAGATCCTGTTCAGGCGCTGACGGGTCTTCAACATGAAATCAGCCACAATGGCTATCTCGGTCTGCTGCCCTTGGGCGCCGCCTGAAGGCTGGTGTATCAAGATCAAGGAATTGGGAAGCGCCAGCCGCTTGCCTTTCGCGCCCCCTGCAAGAAGGACCGCACCCATCGATGCGCACTGCCCAAGGCATATGGTGGACACATCGCACTTGACGAAGTTCATAGTATCAAGGATGGCAAGCCCTGCGGTCACCGAACCGCCGGGCGAATTGATATAGAGCGAGATGTCCTTCTCGGGGTCGGCGCTCTCGAGGTGGAGCAGCTGGGCGACCACCGAGTTGGCCACGTGGTCGTCGACCGCCTCGCCCAAGAATATGATGCGCTCGTTCAGTAAGCGCGAATAGATGTCATAGCTGCGCTCGCCTCTTGGCGATTGCTCGATGACATAGGGGATAAGGGCCGAACTTGCTTCGTTATGCGTCATGCTTGCCTCACTTCCGGTGGTTTCCTTGCGTTGTCGCCTGTTCTTGTTCTTCATATTCAGATTGTATCACAGGGGCTGGCGATGTGTCCGCTCTGGCCTATCGGGCGTCTGCTTCCACGTCTGCCTATGCGTCTGCCTATGCGTCTGCCTTCGTGTCTGCCTTTGTGTCGGCAGCCGCCTTCGCCTTTGGCTTGCTTGAGGCCTTCCTTGCAGGGGCTTCCTTCGCTGCCTTGGGATCGGGTGCCGCTTCTTCGGCTCCCTCTGTGCCCGGGGCTGCCTTTGCTGCCTTGGCCTTCTTGGGTGTTTCTTGCGGGTCCGCCTTCTTGGCCTTGGCAGGCTTCGGGGCGGCATTCGGCTCAGTGACGATGGCGGTGTCCATCACATCCTTGACAGCCCGAGAGCGCAGGATTCCTTCACGCAGGATATGGAGCCGTCCGTTTGCGCGCCATTGCTCCTCAAGCTTGGCGGGGTCTTCCGCCCCGCTCTTCGCGAATTCCTCGGCAAGGTCCTCATCGGTGGCCGCCATGCCCTTATGCCTGGCCCAGGCATCGAGGGCAAGGTCTTGGCGGGTGATGTCCTCAGCTTGCTTGCGGACGTCTTCCCTAAACTGCTCGACAGTGATGCCCTGCTGGCGCAGGTACGAGTCAAGGGCTATGCCCTGGCCTTGGAGCTGGCGGTAGAAATTCTGCAAGAGGTCGGTCTCGGCGGCGGCAACCAGGGCGGCAGGTATCTCGCCTTCAAGGCGCTTTCCCAGCTCTCCCAAGCATTCAGCTTCTTTCAGCTGTGGCAGCACGCCCTTCTTGTTCTGCGTGACCGATTCTGTGATGCGTGCCTTGAGGTCGTCAAGGCTTTCGAAGCCACAGGTCTCGACCGCCCATTCCTCGGTCACCTCAGGCAGCGCCTTTTCCTTTACCGCCTTCACCTCGATATCGAAGTGGATGCTGTCGGTCTGCCCTGCCACTGAGGCAAGCCCAGCCGTATAGAGGCCTTTGAACTCAAGGTCGATGCCCTTCTTGTCGCCCTGTTTCATACCGATGAGGGCGCTGTCGAACTCCTGCGGAAACACCCCGGATCCCAAGGCATAGAAGCGGCGTTCTGTCGCAAGTGATTCGACGGGCTCGCCCTTGTCGTCGAGGGCGGTCATGGCAAGGTCGGCAAAGCCGCCTTCCTCTATCGTGGCGGACGCGGGGGCGTCCTCCATGGTGTAATAATGTTCGCGCAAGGCGTCTATCTGGAGCTGCACCTCTTCCTCGGTGGCCTCTTCGCCGGGCAGGCTTATCGAGACCGGCTCGTAACCGGTAAGCTCGAACTGGGGCTTGACCGAGGTCTTTGCCGAAAAAGTGAAGGGTTTGCCGGCTTCGACCAAGGCTTCGGAGTCCTCGAAATCCGGCTGTCCGAGGGGGTATATGCCGCTTTCATCGACAGCCAAAGGATAGCATTCCTGCACCAGGCCTTCGGTCACCGAGGCACGCACCGCTTCTGCACCCAGGGCATTGTCGATGACAGGCCGCGGGGCACGGCCTCGCCTGAAGCCCGGAAAATTGTACTTGAAGGCAAAATCCTTATATGCCTTCTTGATGCGGTCATCGACCTCTGCGGCATCTACCGTGACCGACAACCTTATCTGGTCGCCGTCTTGCACCTCGACTTTTGTGTTCACTAACGTCCTCCATCTTTGGGTCATACAACAAGCCTTACCGAATTCCAAGGTAGTCCCAGGCTATATCGGCAAGCCCGATATTTCCCTCAGTAAGTACATACCGAGGGTGAATTATCTCATAAGACCCCCGATTAGGAAAGAAGCGATTCTCACAGTCCACCCACTCCACACCTCTCGGGCATTCTGAATGCTGGAGAGGACTTAGTCCTTGCCGACGTGGTTCCCACCGTCCACCCACTCCACACCCCTCGGGTCGGAGTCGTTGGTGGTGTAGGAGGCTTCAAGCTTCTGCCCTGGCCTCGTCGATGATGTCGAGCAGCTCTTGGCGCGTGTGCACCCCCATCTTGGCATAGATGTGCGTGGTATGCGTCTTTGCCGTGCCATCGGCGATATGCAGGCGCTCCTGGATATAGGGGCGGCTGCGCCCATGCACCAGCAGCATCAGGACCTCGCCTTCACGGGCGGTCAGCCCGAAACGGGCGGCCACCTTGGCATAGACGGCATCGTCTGGGCCGTTCTCATGGGGCTCGCGCGCCTTGAGCGGCGCCGTGGCCAACAAAACGGCCATGCCATAGACCAACAGGATGACCAGCAGGGGCACTATCTGGGTATCCTTCAAGAAGCTGGTCCACACGATAGCCAGCACCGCATACAGGATGGCGGTGAAGCCCACGATGCGGTAACACGAGAAGCGCAACGACTTGATGCTTGCCACCACCACGGTCCACAGGATAAGATGTCCGAACATCTCGATGGCAGACTGCACGATGTCCTCAAGGGGGTTGGGCGGCAAGGGCAGCACCAGGGCATTCAGCAGATAGAGGATGCAGCCGGCCACCAGGATCAACAAGGGGGCTTGGTAGCGCGTCTGCAAGGGCATCGCACTCCGGCGTATCAGGGCAAGGTAGGCTATGACGAAGAAGATGAGGCAGCTTCCCAGGCTTATCAGGATGTCGGCTAGCTGTTGTCCCTGGTAGCTTTCCCGGGCATTCCCCCAAAGGCCGACCGTAGTGGTGGCGCGGATGACCAACATGCTGAACACGGTGATGACCAGGATGGTCATCTGGTAGCGCTCGGGCTTGCCGGAAAGCTTCGCCTCGACAAGGGCAGCCTTTCGGGTCCTTGCGGCAAGGGCTACCGACATCAGGCAAACAACAGGAGGCACCGACACGCTGATGAGTATCTGGATTGAATCGGCCTGGGTCAGGCTTATGAGCATCGAGGCGATGGTCTCGACAAGCAGGCTGAGCGCTATGGCCACGATGGCTACCCTGAGCGGCTCCTTCAGTGCCAGCTGGATGTAGAAGGAACGCACGAACCAGGCATACCCGAGGCCTGAACAGACACAGCCCCCGATCGCAAGCAGCCAAGGGTTGAAAAGGGCCTGGCTCCACGCTATCCCGAAAGAAGCCGTTCCCAAGCACATAAGCACGCCCATCCCGATGTCGAGATAGGTCTTGAGGGGCGGTATGCGCCTGTCCAGGACAATGAAGACAAGGCCGCTCAAGATGAGGCCGCAAAAGAAGGCGAGCGACTCATCGCTTGCGGAAAGGCTGTCCTGTGCAGTTGCCAGTGGGGGCGCGAAGGCAGTGGAATACCCCGCCAGGTTCATCCAGATGCCCATGGTACTCAAAGCGACGACCGACCAAACCGCAACCTGATGGGCGGAAAGCCATCGCAATGCCCGCAACTGCATAGCGCCTCCTGTCTCTCAACATGGCTTCATTGTAGGGCACTTCATACATAATGCAATAATGATTTTTGAATGATTCGGGGCTGCCACCTCTTGTTTCACGGTGTGTCACCCTTTGTCTTACGGGGATGCGCCAATCCGGTTCCCGCACCGGCACCCCGGATGGCCGTTGCGCGTGCCATGACCCCGCTCGGCCGGGCATGACAATCGGACAGCCTTGCCAAAGGATAGGCCTTTTCGAATGATGCGCCTTCGCAGAGGAATATCACCTGAATCGGGCATTGACCAGACAGACGAGGGAATCCAGAATCATGCGCGGAGGGTGTGCGTCACCGTATGCCTTGAAGCTTATATCGCAGCTGCATGCGCACTGAGCCGGCCACCACGGGAACGCGACCCAAAAATCAAAGAGAAAGGTATACCCATGGAAGGAAAACACCGAGAAGAGATGCGTGAAGAAGGCGGGATCTCCCGAAGGAGCTTCCTCGGCAGCGCCCTTGCCGTTGCTGCCGGGACAGCCGCATTGGGGCTTTCGGCCTGTGCCGACGGCGCCGCAGCGGCAGACAAGGACAGCACCGCCCCCCACACACCGGTCGGGATGCCACAGAGCTGGGATGCCGAGGCCGATGTGGTCATCGTGGGCTATGGCGGTGCGGGCGGCATAGCTGCGGTCATCGCGGCCGACGATGGCGCCTCGGTCATCCTGGTCGAGAAGTACCCCGATGACACCGCAACAGAGATCCGCCATGTTCCCAGTTCGAGATTCTGCGGAGGCATCTGCGTATGTGCCCGCGACGCCAAGGAAGGCTCTGAGGCCCTCTACGAGCTCTCGTTCGGCACAACGCCGCGCGCGGTCTGCGACGTCTGGGGCGAAGGCGCCACCCACAACGTGGAGTTCTGGAACAGCCTTGGTGCCGAGTACCCAGAACCGACCTGGGACGTAGGGGAATACCCCGAGCTGCCCGGCGGGCACACCATTGGGACCTCGCGTGTCGAAGGCGGGGGGCCGCGCATGTTCCAGGTGCTTCGCCAGAACGTCATAGACCGTGCCGACAAGATCCAGGTGATGTACGAGACCGCCGGCAAGCGCTTGATCCAGAACGAGGAGACAAAAGAGATCGTAGGCGTCGTTGCAACTGCCAAGGATGGCAAGGAGCTCAACATCAAGGCCAAGAAGGCAGTGGCCCTTTGCACCGGCGGCTTCGAATGGAACGAGGAGATGAAGCAGAACTTCCTGCGCGGCTATCCTTCCTGGTTCTATACGAACCCCAACAACACCGGCGAGGGAATCCTGATGGGGCAGGCAGTCGGCGGCGCCCTTTGGCACATGAATGCCATATCGGCCCGTGCCATCCCCTACCATCCCGATTGGCCGAAGGGCACCCAGATAGGCCTGCAGCTCCCGAACCTCTTCGTGAACCGTTATGGGAAGCGCTGGTTCTATGAGCGTGAATGGCCCTCACACAACGCCTGGGTCGAGTTCGTGAACTTCAACAGCCGGACAGCTGAATACGAGTCATCCCCTGCCTGGGTCATCTATGACGACACTGCGCGCAAGCCCCTCATATCGCCCCAGTCGAAGGGCTTCTTGGGCGATACCAAGGACCTCCAATACTGGGGGCCCGAAGACATGCGCGACATCGAGGCTGCGGTCTCCAAAGGCTGGATCCGCCGTGGCAACACCCCCGAGGAATTGGCTGCGGAGATAGTGAAGGACAAGGAGAACGCTGGTCGCATGACCCCCGAGGCCTTGGCCGACACCATAGCCCGCTTCAACGAGTTCTGTGCCAAGGGCGTCGATGAGGACTTCGACCGCGAGGCCGATTCGCTCATCCCGTTGGCCACCCCGCCCTTCTATGCGGTGAAGGTGTACCCTGGAGGCCCCAACACCCAAGGCGGCCTGAAGAAGAACGAAAAAGGCCAGGTCATGAACCCATTCGACGAGCCTATCAAGCGCTTGTACTGCGCGGGCGAGAACGGGTCGGTCTATGGCTTCCTCTATCCGACCGGTGGCGGCAATGTGTGTGAGATGACCATCTTCGGACAGGTCATCGGCCATGCCATGGCAGCAGAGACAGCCTGGGAATAGGCATGCAACAATATTGCACGCGGAAAGAATAACGCGGCAACAGACGGCAGGCAGATGACGCCGAGGGAAGGAAAACGATGATCGAACGGGCAGGGGAAAGGGCAGCCTTGCATGGCGCCAGCCTGGAAGTCCAGGGAACACCGGCACGCGATGCGGTGACGGAAGGCCACAGGCCCACCGCTGGTGAGGGAAGCCAGGAAAGCCGATGGGCTGCCCCACGCTCCACCGACCGTGAAGGCCAAGGGGCGCCGGTACTCGATGCGGGGACGCAAGGGCAAATGCCGCCCATAGCAGATGCCGCCCGGGAAGGCCTGGGTGCCCCCGCTCATGAGGTCGTATTGACGCTCCAAGCGGAAAAGAGCGAATACCCCGTTGGCAGCTTCGCCGGCTTCATGGTCCTTGCCCGTTGCCTATCCGGCTGCAGCCTTGCCGGCAGCAACATCGCCGTCCTTGCCGAGGAAGGCGCCCTCTTGGCCGAGCTGCCCTTGGCAGCAAACGAAGAGGGCGTCTGGTCGAGCGGTCCCTTCGCGCTCAGGGTGCCCTCCACCCCTGGTGAATGGCGCTGGCCCATCGAGTACCGGCCAGCGCCTGTCGGCCTGGACACGTCGGAAGGCTCGCCCTCTGACGTGTCCCCGGCGGGCACTGACGTGTCCGGGGTGCCTTCTGACGTGTCCCCGGCGGGCGCTGACGTGTCCGGGGCGCCCTCTGACGTGTCCCCGGCGGGTGTCAGCCACCACTGCGCCCCCCTGGACTTCTGCTTCACCACGGTTGCACACCGCACAAGCCTTGCCGTATGGGGCGTGCCCCCCTTCCCTATCAGCTCCGGCGAGGCATTCACCATCGAAGTGGGGGCGCAATGCGCCGAAGGATGTTGCCTGCAGGGGCGTACGATTAACGTCTTGAATGGTGAAGAAGTCCTTGCAAGTGCTGTGCTCGATGGTGGAACGGAATCGCTGCCTGGCATGTACCGGGCAAGCATCGCCTTGGCCGCACCAGACATACCCGGCTTCTACGACTGGTCGTGCCGGCTTCATGGCGACCCCACCGATGCTGCTGCCGTCCTGGGAGCTTCCGGCACCCAGCCTCTGGCTGTTCCTGGTGCTTTGTCAGACACCCTTTCTGCAGCTTCCCCCGATGCTGCAGCACAACACCCAATGGAAAGCCAACACGATGCACCTGAAGGCTTGGGGGGGCCTGGCCAGGATGGAGGGCTTGCCCACCGTGCGGCGCATGCCCGCCTTGTGTTCACGGTGGGAGTGCATCCCGACAGCGAGGTCGTCGTACGGGTCATGGAGGAAAGATCGGCAATGCCCATCGAAGGTGCTTTCATCACCCTGATGGCTGCCTCTGGCTTCCCCTACCGCGCGCGCACCGATTCCGGGGGGCTTGCCAGGCTTCCTGTGCCATCAGGGAGCTTCAGGTTGAGCGCCGCGCAGACCGATTACGACAAACGTCAGATGGACATCGTGGTTAACCAGGAACAGGCTGAGATCGAGATGCGCTTGGTTTACAACCCCGACCTGGGCTGAGGCCGTTCTGCGCCTCTGACACAAGCACACTGGCGGGCACTTCGCCATCGTTGAGGCACAGATCGCTAGCCCGGCCTTGCTTGAGGGGTGCTCACCAGGTGCTGCGAGCCTTGCCCCCTCGGTTCACCAGGCCCAGCCAGCTTTGTCGCCTGGCTTGAGGGATGCTCACCCGGCGCTGCCAGCCTTGGCAGCCTGGTCAGCCTTGGCAGGCGCCATTTCAGCGGGAAGATAGAGCACCTTATCGAGTACATCATAGCCTGCCTCGTGCGAAGAGTCGTAGCGCACCCCACCGTCATCCGCGCAATAGGCAACCACCGAATACACCGGATAACCGAGAGTTTCCGTAGCAGAGTCCTGTTGCAGGATAAGGACGGCATTGTTGCAGATCCTCACATGGTTCGTTGGATCATTGTTGCGAACCGCGCTCACATCTATCGTCCAACCTTGGGCAAGCAATGCCACGGTGCCGTACTTGTGCGGCTCTGGGATTTCACGCGCCTCAGGGAACCATACCCGGTATTCGCTCAAGGGCAGAATGGCGCGGCTTGAGGTGAAGTAGGATTCGTTGTTTCGGTATCCATACTGGTTCAGCAAGACGTCACCCGGAACTTTGCGGCTGAACAACAGCTCATCTCCAGAGAAAAGCCAGCAAACGCCGTTCTCGTCTTCGATTACAGCGCAAAGTTGCCCTGTTAAGCCCGCAAAGGTCTTAGCGGGATCGATCTTGTTGTCGCGGGGGTCTTTCAACCTTGCCTCATCCGCTATGCTGATGAATTCCGCTCTGTTATCGCTGTTCGTCACCCCATAGGCCACAACCCTCTCGATGTCCAGTTGTTCCGTCCCTATCAAGGTCGGCGCAGATCTATCCGGGCTGCAGCTCGACATGCCGTTAGCGCTGAACACTAAGCCAAAGAACAGGGGTGCCAATAGCAGTATCATTGCTATCACGAAGGCCCGCAGGCAACCCTTGTTGGTTTTCCTGGTACTCTTTGCGGCTGCGCCGAGATCGCCGGCAGCCTTGCCAGCCCCTGTAAGCGGCAAGCCCCTCGGAGGCGCGTTCGAAGTGCCCGAGAAGCGGTCCTTCGCCTTGCGCACACTGGGGATCTTTCCCAAAGCCTTGTCCTTGGCTGCCTCGGCAGCGCGCCCCACCAAGGGGTTATGGTCAGTCTTCTCGGCAAGGGCGCCCACAAGCGCGTCGGCCTTGCCTTCGACGCCCCTCTTGATGGCAGCATCCGCCTTGCCGGCAAAATCCGGATCCAGGAGGCCTTTGAGGTATTCCTGCGAGAACAGGCCGTTGCGGGAAGCGGAAGGACTGCCCGTGGCGCCCGTGCCGTCGCCCGAAGAGCCTGCCATCGCCCTGGCATCCCGGGCAGTGAGGTATGGGCCTTCGATGAAACCGGGGTGGATGCCCATGCCCTGCGCGGCCGATGAGCCACCGGCTCCTTCGCTGGCACCTGTGGTGCCCATGGGTGCGGTGCTTCCTTGGTCGGTGCTGTCAAGGCTTTGTGATGCCTGGGAAAGCACCTCTTGGGCGATATCGCGCACCAGGCCGTCCCCACCGTTCAGGATGCGGTCTGCATAGGAAAGGCCGAGGCCGTCTTCGTCGGCCAGGCGCTCACCCGCCGCATCAAGCCCGGCCTTTGCCGCCTTCTTGGCGGCATTCCCGAAGCGCCCCGATTCCAAAAGGTCGTTGAGGTATTCCCGTGAGAACAGGTCGGCCATCGCTCAGATCCCTGCCTTCTTGCGCAAGGAGGCAGGCCTCTTCCCGGGCATGACCGCCAAGGTCAAGCCAAGCCAGTCGCATTGTTGCAAGGTGCCGCAGGATGCGACAGGATATACGATGCGGTCCTCCATCGGCCTTCAGGGCTCCTTTGCTACGCCTTCTCGGAACGCGAGATCCGGGGCACCAGCGTGTTCTTGATGAAGGCCGCCACATCCTGTTTGGAGTTCAAGGAGGAAAGATCGGCCTCTTCCAGGCTCTCCAATACCGCCCCGCGTACCTTCTCAGCGGTCTTCGGGTCAAAGACCAGCTTTTTCATCTGCGCGTACGCCTGGGTTATCTGGTTTGCCAAACGGTTCTTCTCAAGGCTTTCGCCCTGTGCGGCCACCATTTCGCCGTTGAAGCGCTCTTCCAGGGCGTCGGCCACCGCCTTTTCCTCGTCAGCGGCAGTGCTTCCCGTCACGGTGCTTGCCGCCGCTCTTCCTTTCGCTGTGCCGCTGTGCGCCGCCCTTCCGGAGGCCTTGCCCGTGGCCTGGGGCCCAAAGGTGCCTGACACCGTCTTTGCAGGGCTTGGTATGGCTGCGGCGGAAACGGCAGGGGCAGGGCTTTGCGCAAGGGCTTCCGCAGATGCAGGGTTCAGGCCGTTGCCGATAGCACGGCCGGTTATCAGGCCGTTCAACATACCCTGGATGTCGAAGCCCAAGCTCTCGGAAATGGCTGCGTTCAGCTGGGTGGTTGTCCGTGTGGTCTCTTCTACCAGGTTGGCCACATTGCCTTCGCCATACATGGTTATCGAGCCGACACGGCCCAAGGGTGCTGCCACTGCCTGGGCGACCAACGGCAGCATCTCGAGGTATTTCTCAAGCAGCGCATAAGGGTTCTGCATGCTGTTGTAGGCATCGGCCTGTTCCTTGAGGGCGGTGGCAACCGCGATGCCCTGTAGCTCGTTCGATTTGGCCTCTGCCTGTCCTTTCGCCTCAATGACACTGGCCTCTGCCTTGCCCATGGCAGCCTGGGCTGCAGCGTTCGCCTCTATCTTGTAGCGCTGCGCGTCAGCTTGGGCCTTTTCGGCCTCGGAGCGCTTCTGCACCTCGAACAGCGACGCCTCTGCGGCTTGCTGCTTGGCGTAGCGGTCGGCCTCGGAACGTTTCTTCACCGTGGCCTCAAGCTCGCGCTCGGTTATCTGGACCTCGCGTTCCTTGAGCTCTATCTCCTTCTCCTGCTTGGCGATGGCGGCCTCTTGCTTGGCTATCTCGAGCTCGCGCGTCTTGGTCTCGGTCTGTATCTGGTAGGCAAGGTCGGCCTCGGCCTTCTTGGTGTCCTGCTCTATCTGCAGTTGGGCGCGCATGACGGCAAGCTGTTGCTCGCGTTCGGCAATGGCCCGGTCGGTCTGGGTGTTGCGCTCGTTGGTGAGGTTGCGGGCATCGGCGTTCTTCAGCTCTACCTCGCGGTCGGCCTCAATCTTTGCGATGGCGGCATCGCGGGTTATCTGGGCTGTCTGATCCATGCCGAGCTTCTCGATGACCCCGCGTTCATCCTGGAAGTTCTGCACGTTGAACGAGATCAGGTCCAAGCCCATGTTGTTCAGGTCTGGTTTGGCCGTCTGGATCACGCGGGCATTGAAGGTCTCGCGGTCGGTCACCATGTCCTTGATGTACATCTGGCCGATGATCTCGCGCATGGAGCCTTCCAACACCTCTGATGCTATCTTCGATATGTCGTCCTTCGAGAAGTTCAGGAAGTTCCGGGTGGCCTTCTCAAGCTGTTCCGTCTCAGAGGATATCTGGAAGTTCACCACCGCCGAGACCGAGACCTCGATGAAGTCGGCCGTAGGAACCGGGGCGCTGGTCACGATGTTGGATTGGATAAGCCCTAGGCTGAGCTTGTCGATGCGTTGGATGACCGGAATGGTGAAGGTGGCGCGGCCTGAGACAATG
>JAIRPR010000024.1 GCA_031256895.1 Coriobacteriaceae bacterium | reverse complement strand
GGCATCGCCACCCACCCCTTCCTGTTCGCCGTGAACAGATGTGCCCGCAATGCCCCTTTGACCTCATTCGATGTCGCTTGCGCATTACAGGCGGGCTCGGTGTTCGAGCTTCCCGACGGAGGGCCCGAGGTGGGCGAGCTCCTCTGCGCAGGGGCGCCCTTAGAGCTCATTGAGGCACGGAACAGCCTTTGCCTGCAGATAGAGCAGATGCTCATCGACCTGCTTCCTGCTGCTCAGGACGGGCATTCAACGTTGCCCGCTCCCCGACACGGTAACGGGGGCTTCTTGCCGGGACGAAGGCGGAAGAGGGTGGCATGTCTTTGATGGAAAGGGCCCGTGTGGCAAGCAGCCAGCCATCAGCCGGTGCCATGCCGAACGCCTCACCAGGTTTGGAAGGATTGAAGAACGAGCTGTTGGAACGCCTCTCAGCCGACGAGATAGCTACGGTTATGGCCGAGAACCCACATCGGGCAAAGAACGAGATAAGAAGCGCCTGCGCCCGGGTCTTCGAGGGCGACCACTGGCAACTTGTCCCTGCTGAGGAACAGGAAAGGCTTGTCGAGGGGCTCATCGACACCGTCTTCGGGCTCGGTCCCTTGGAGGCTTTGCTTGCCGATGAGGACATAACCGAGATAATGGTGAACGGGCCATATGCGGTGTTCTACGAACGTGAGGGAAAGATAAGCCCAAGTGCCCAGTGCTTCGAGAACGAAGAACAGGTCCGCGCCCTGATAGACCGCATTATAGGCCCATTAGGAAGAAGGATAGACGAAGCGGCCCCCATGGTGAACGCGCGCCTCAAACAAGGCCACCGCGTGAATGCCATCATCCCGCCTCTGGCGCTCGACGGGCCAGTACTGACCATCAGGAAATTCAGGGAACGCCATTATACCTTAGATGAACTGGTAGAAATCGGTTCCCTTGATGCTATTGCCTGTCGGTTCCTCCGTTGGGCAGTACGCGCCCGGAAGAACATCGCGGTATCGGGTGGCACGGGAAGCGGCAAGACCACTTTGCTGAACGCCCTCTCTTGCGAGATTCCGCGCCAAGAGCGCATCATCACCATAGAGGACTCAGCCGAGCTCAAGTTCTCAAGCCATCCCCACGTGGTACGTCTTGAGGCACGACCGCGCAACGTTGAGGGCATTGGCGAAGTGAGCATCCGAGACCTGGTGATAAACGCGCTCAGGATGCGCCCCGACCGCATCATCGTAGGAGAATGCCGTGGCGGCGAGGCACTCGACATGCTGCAGGCGATGAACACCGGGCATGACGGATCGCTCACCACGCTTCATGCGAATTCAGTCGCCGATGTGCTGACACGGCTCTCCACCATGGTTCGCTATGTCGCTGACCTTCCGATAGGGGTCATTGAGGCTCAGATAACAAGTGCCCTGGAAGTGGTGGTCCAGCTCGCTCGAAGCAGCAACGGCAGACGCTCTGTCCGTGAGATAGCTTCGTTCGCCTTCTCTCATGAAAAAGGAAAAGGCAGCGTTGTCAGCCATTTCACCTGGGATCATGAGACGGGCAAGGGCAGGTGGCTCAATGCCCCGGCATGGATAGACGGCCTCGTTCACGATGGTCTCGCAAACAAAGAGGAGGTGGAGGAATGGAAATCAGGCATCTGTTCGTCTTCTTAGCCTTTGTCTCAGCATTTTTCGCGGCTTTTTGCCTCGTGTATTGTGCAGGTCGGGCATTGTGGCGATCGATAAGGATAAGCCGGGTCCCGCTTGTCCCTTCCCAAAGGAAAGGCCTTGGCATAATGCTGCTCCGCAGGGGTGTGCCCCTTCTCACGCCTTGCGCACGCCTGCTCCTTCGTTGGGGGAAGATGAGGGCGTTCATAGATGCCGCACAGGCCTATCTGGAATCGCGCGGGTACAGGACCTGGCCAGAAGGCCTTTGCTCACTCTGTTGTTTGGGGGCTGTTCTGATAGGCATGGGGGCTTCCCTGTTCAGCGCTTCCCTCATCGGTGGCATCAGTGCCGTCCTTGTCTGCTGCCTCATAGCTTCGACGGTGGTTGCCCGTGCGAAGGAGGCCCGTATCACCGCACTGCGCGAGGCCGTCCCTGATGCCTTGAGGGCTATGGCCGTTTGTTCCCAGGCAGGCCTGAGCCTTGCTCAGACCTTCAAACAGGTCTCTGTCGAAGGGAAGGGGCCGCTTGCAACGCTCTACCTGCATGCGGTCCATGACCTTGAGACCGGGCATACGGTTGCCGAAGCCTTGGATCATTTCAAAAAGGCAGCCTCGATCCCCGAGCTTGCCTTTGTCTCGGTGGCCCTGGATGTGCAGCATCGTGCAGGCGGAAGCTTGCAGCAGGTCTTGGAAGTGGCGCGAGAGTCGGTCGAGAACGAACTTGAGCTGAAACGCAGCCTAAAGGTGCAGACCGCCCAAGCAAAGCTTTCTGCACAGATTGTCAGTGTGATGCCCTTGGCGCTGATTGCCCTTTTCTCGCTCATCTCGCCGGGGTTCCTTTCCCCTTTCTTCCAAAGCGTCCCTGGCCTTGTTCTTCTGGGGCTTGCGGTTCTGATGCAGGTGAGCGGCATTCTTCTTGTGCGCCGCATCCTTGAAGGAGGGGTTGCGCGATGATGCCTGTCCTGATTGCCCTTGCTTGCCTTAGTGCCTGTGTGTGCGGCTTTGCCCTTTCATTACAGGGGCAAAGGCATTATCGCAGAAGAAGGCGCAGCCTTGGGGCAAAGAACACCATTCTTTCAGGGCCTGGCTATGAGCTTTGCCCTTCTATCCTGGTTAAAGGCCTGCCAAGAAGCATCCTGGGCCTTCTGCTGGATCAAAGCATACGCCTTGCAGTGAGTCCGCGCACGCGGACGTTCTCGAAAGGCCCCTGGGCATGGGGGTGCAGGCGCCTCACCGGAGTCCTGCAACGGAGCGGCTTGAAGGAACAGGTATCGCATACCGGGTTCCTCCATGTGCGCGCCCTGCTCGCGCTGGGGGCAATGTCAGTTTCGGCATTGGTCGGGGCACTCTTCTCAAACGAGCTGGGCATGTTGTCGGCCTCGGTCGGCTTGGTACTGGGCTGGCGCGCCCCGTTGTGGGCACTTCTGCAGGAACAGAATGCCCGCAAGGACGAATTGGAAGGCAGCCTCTCTGAGATGGTGGAAGTCATCAGCTTAGGCTTGCGCAGCGGGCTTTCCTTCGACCAGTCCTTCAATCTGTACCATAGCCATTTCAAGACCCATTTGGCGCAGAGGGCTGCCCAAGCCCAGAAGAATTGGCAGTTGGGTCTTTTCACTCGGGAGGAAGCCCTGCGAGACCTTGCAAAGGGCTATGAATCGCCTTTGTTCGCACGCCTTGTCGAAAGCATCATACGTTGCCTGCGTTTCGGTGCCCCGCTTGCAGAGGCCTTGGATGCGCTGGCATCAGAGGCAAGGGCGATAAGGAAGGCCAGTCGTGAAGAAAAGGTGGCAAAGGCACCGGTGAAGATGCTGTTGCCGACCGCAGCCCTCATTCTGCCCGCCATGTTGCTCATGGTGTTGGGCCCGGTGCTGTTGTCAGTGATGCAGGGTTTATAACAATGTCTCAGAAAGATGAAAGGAAGATCATGATGGAAGGAAGTATGAATACCCGGTATGCCCCCGAAATGCCATCCGGTTCGGGAAAGCCGGACAAACGGGTAGGACGTGAAAGGATGCAAGCGCAGGCATTGATGCCACGGTTGCTCAACCTTTGGCTCGATCTGTGCTTCAATAATCGCATAATCAGGGCGAAGTCGAGATGTGCGGCGTTTATCCGGGATGCCCGGGGTCAGGGTACGACCGAATATGCCATCTTGGTCGGCGTGATCGTGGTGATAGCCATCATAGCGATAAGCCTTTTCAGGCCGAAGCTTGAAGAGCTCTGGAATGCGGTCGCTGACGGGATAAACAACCTATGACCGTCAAGATAAGCCTATCCCCGCAGGGCAATCAGCCCCGGCCCCTCGAAAGCGGATTGGAATCAGAAGCCCCGACTGGCACTTTGGCGGGTGTCAGGGGCTTGTGCCATGGCTTTTGCGCAAAGGCCGGGCAGATGCTCGGGCGTTCCCTCAAGGACGTCTGCGGCCAAGGTACCGTCGAGCTCTCATTCGTCATGGCAGTATCCCTCAGCATCCTGATAGCCTGTGCCCTGCTTTGGCATTTGCTTGCAGAGGGCACCCTGGTCGAACACGCCATGGCTGCCGCATCCCATCACATCCAATCAGCATCACAAGGGGCGGTGGGCGATGTCTTTCTGTACTGACCGAAGGGGGCAGGCAAGCGTCGAGGCCGCCTTTATCATCCCGCTTCTGTTCATAGTGCTCCTGCTTCTTGTCCAGCCAGGCATCCTGTTGTATACCCATATGGTCATGCAGGGCGCCGCGAGCGAGGGTTGTCGCCTGCTTGCAACCAAGACCGATGCCTTGGGGGCGTCGGAAGAGAAATACAAGGGATACATACTGCGTCGCCTTGGCTCAGTGCCGATGCACGAATGCTTCCACGCACATGCGGATGGCTGTTCCTGGGAGATAGAGCTGCAAGGTGACGAGACATCTCGAGAGGTGAAGGTGATCATCAGGAACAAGCTTCGGCTTTTGCCCCTTATCGACAGTGTGGGCGGTCTGTTCAAGCTGGTAGACGGCGACGGCTTCCTCACCCAAGAGGTGGTCATGGTAACACCCACGCAACCAGGGTGGGCAGCCTTGAGCGATGATGGCCTCGATCCACAGGCATGGCTTGCGCGTCGTTTGGAGGAGACCTCATGACCTATCGGGCTTCTGCTTTTCGCGACAAGGCTTTCCCCGCGCAATGCGGCAAAACGGCAAGCGATGCTGCATCGTATAGCATATCCAGCTTCTCTGGCTGCCGCAGGGTTCATGCTGAAGCCCCTTTCAGGGATAGGATGTCTTGTTTCTGCGGGGCTTTGGCCATGAAGGCTGCAACGCCCCACAGGGGCCTCATCCTTGACGAGGAGGGCTTCTCTACGGCAGGCATGGTGATAGCCTTGCTGCTCACCATTTCGCTCATCTTCACTTCTGCCCAGGTCTATCAGATAAATGCAGCAAGTGCTACCATTCAGAATGTCGCCGATGTGGCTGCCTTGGCTGCCCAGAACGAAGTGGCAGAGTTCTATATCATCGCGAAGGCCTGTGATGCCATCGTGCTTTCCCTTTCGCTGACCGGCATTGCTGCGATGGGGATAGGCATCGTGTGCTTGTGCACCCCTTTCACAGCACCCCTCGCGGAGGGGTTCCTCGAAGCGGGCAACAAGATAATCAAAGCGCGTAACAGCTTTGCCGAACATGCTGCTTCCGGCCTGGACCGCCTGCAACGTTTCCTCCCCTTTATCGGCGCCGCCAATGCCGAAACGGTCATCATGGCCAATTCGGGTGGGCCGATGGGTGCCCGTTATGTCGGGATCGCCGTTCTGCTGCCCTTCGAGGGCAAGAGAATATCGGTGGGGCTTCAAGAAGAAGACCTGGCCTTATGCGAAGAGGTAAAGACATCCCGGGAAGAATTGGAGGAACAGGCTGCAGCTGTTGAAGAGGCCTGTGCGAAAGCCCAAGCAGAAAAGGAGAGGGCTTTCCTGCACGATTGCGGCAACGCCCCGGGGTATTGCCTCTACGATCGGGCAGATAAGCTGGCTGGGCTGACTGCCGCCAAGAACCCCCTTTACCGCAGTGTGGATGCCTGGAGCTTCTCGGTCGCCTTGAAACGGGCCCAAGCCTATTATCCTGAACGTCTCACACGCGAGGTGCCGACCGATGGAACCGTCCAGGGGCAGGCCCAATCGGTCTTGCGCAAACGCTTCTATGCCTATGCCTGCAAGGAGATTGCCAAAGGTTACGTCCATGAGGATGGCCAAGGGTCGTTCGAGGCGTATTTCCCGCTCCTCCCCAAGAACACCGACGAGATGCGCAACACCCCTTTATATACCGAATGCATCTATCCCATCACCCAAGGATCGGGAAGTGGGGCTGTGATACATGCTTGGACAGGCTGCCCTCTGGCTGTCTCGGCATCGGGAAGCGGATCGCTTGCCCAGCTTGACGATGGGGAATATGAAAGCTGTTCGCAGTGTGGGCTTTCTGTCAGCGGCTTTGGGAAGATTGCAGCGGCGACCAGTTCGACCGAGACAGGCTTCGAGTACCACTACCGCATCATTGCCGAGGCCGCACGGGCTTATCAAAAAGCCTTGGACGATGCCGCCCCTTCCCGAGGCAAGGTCGTGACGAAGGCAGGCGACCTGCTCTCTCAACTGAAAGACGCCTTCAGCCGGGCGGTATCCTACCGGATAGAGGTCGCCCCGCCTGGGTCGCTCGGCGTTGTTGCCCTGGTTGCCAACATAGCCCCGCCCTCGCCACAGAAGCACTTCCTCTCAGGGTTCGTCGCACCAGGCAGCACCTTGGGAGCCCAGGCGGCCATATCGGCAGCAACTCTGGTCAGTGACACATCACAAGTGGGGGGCAACATCATCTCATCATTCTTGGACAACCTGGGGGATCGTACGGGTGACCTGGGGCTTACTTTGGCTGGGGGCATCCTTGATTTATGGGCTTTCTTGTTGTGTACTTACTCGAACGGAGAAAATGCCCTTGAAGAGGGCATACGAACCACCTTGGATGCCATTCCCTTTGCCAGTGCCAGCGGGCTTGGCTCTTGGGCGGCCGCCACGTTTTCCGATCTTGTGCACACGGTGGGGCTCCAACCGGTCAAGCTTGAGGCGCTCAGACCGGTCATCGTGAACTCCGCACATGTCTTGGCTGTCGACGATTCCGACTTCTCTTCAGGGCTGCTTTCGGTGAAGAAGAGCTATCTGTCGCTTGCGGGCACAGGGTCGGGGACCTTGTTCTCGGCTGTGGTCAGCGCACTCGAGGCACAAGCCTTGGCAAATGTCGAACAGTTGGAAACAAAGGGCATCGTCATAGCCTCGCTGGAGATCGGGGGTGAAGGCGGCCTCTGCATCCCCATCACCATAGCCCTTCCGCCTGCATTGGGTGAAGTAGCCAACGACTTCATTGCCCGCGCAGCATCGGCCTTGGCAGGCCTCGAGAACACGTCGACAGGGTTGAGGCGATGGGAATGAGGGCTGAAGTGCTGAAACGAGCAGAAGGGCTTGGTATGGCACGTGCGCGTAAGGCCATAAGGCCTGGTGTTGAGCATTCAGAAATGACCATACGACCTTGTCGGGAACGGCCAAGACCGGCCATATGGCTTGGAAAGCTGCATTCAGGAGAGGCCGTGCAACTAGGCATGAGACGGCTGAAAGAAAGAAAAGGGCAGATGACGGTAGAGCTAGCCCTGGCCTTCCCGGTCTTTATCGTGGTTGCCGCAATAAGCGTGAATGTCATGATGTTCTTCTCGGAATGCGCTGCCTTCGATCGGGTCGCTCTCGATGCCATCAGGATCTGCGCTACCGGCGCCAGCTATGGGGAAAGCCTGGGCTCTGCGTCATGCCGTCTTGACGACCTGATAGGCAATACTTGGGACAAGCCTTACCTTCACTATGAGTCCAGGGCAGAACCTGATATCTTGGGGCATACGCGTTTTACGGCCACTTTGGAGTTCTACCCGACCCTGTTCGGATTGGATCTGAGGCCTTCGCTTTTCGGAATCTCCCTGCCGCCTATCAGGCATTCGGTCTCCTTGGTGGTCGATACCTATAAACCGGGGGTTCTCATATGAGGTGCCGCACCACAAAAGGCCAGCCCAGATTCGCC
>JAIRPR010000175.1 GCA_031256895.1 Coriobacteriaceae bacterium | reverse complement strand
AAAGGGCGAATGGATGAGGCGCTTGGCGAAGCCGTTTGCGGAAGCGGCCATAAACTGCTACCATGCTGTATACAGCGACTACGCACGGTAAAAGGCTTGGAGGCAAAGATGAAGGGATTGAAGGCAGGTGTGAGGGAGCATGGCTCAACGTTTCCCACCTTGCTTTGGCTCACCTTGGGATTGGTGCTTGCGGGGGTCTGGACCGATGTGGTCGGCTACAGCGTGAACCTTCTTCCGGCAGACGCCTTCCGAGAACCGGGCTCGTTCAACCGCGACGCGTTCTTATGGGGCCGTCTGGCCGCTGGGTTTGTCCTTATCGCTTTCGCACGATTCGTGCCGCGTATCCAGACGACGCTTTCGGTCGCGGTCGCCCTTGTCATGAGTGCGGCTACCGGCATCCTGGTCATTTCGTACCACCAGACGCTCCTCGACCCCTTGGTGTTCTCCAGTGTGGGGGTGTTCATCTCGGGGGCAGGCTATATCTTCCTGGTCTCGCTCTTCTATATCTTCTTCGCGCAGCGCGTGCGCACAGAACAGGCGGTCATGAGCATTGCCGCAAGCCTTGTCCTTGAGACCGTTTTCTCGGTGCTGGTCAGCCTTTACGGTGCGCCCATCGTGCAGGTCGGCATCGTGGTGTCGGCGCCGGTGCTCGTGATAGTGTGTTATTTCGCGGCGCGGCAGGCAAGCCATGCGATCCCCCTGTTGGAATTGCCCGAAAAGGCACGTGGCCCTTTCAAGTACCTGCTCTTGGTTGAGGTCGTGCTGTTCTCGGTGCTCTTGGTGCTCATCCGCGCCTTGAGCAATGTGGGCATCTGGGGCCGGGAGCGAACCAATTTCATCGGCATGACGGAGCTTTCCATCGATGAGCTTGCGGTTATCTCGTTCCTTATCGTGGCAATGGCCGTCTGTGTGTTCATAGTGCCGCGCAGACGCTTCTCTTTACAAGTGCGCTGTGTGTTCGGCTTTGTGGTGCTGTTGTGCGGCCTGCAGATGCTGGCCTTTGCCAACGACTTCCAACTGGGCTATTTCTTCGACACCGTGACCACCGCCATGGAGCTTTTCGCCCACTTGGTGTTCTGGATGATGGTCATCGAGTGCATCCGCAAGACCGACACGCCCCCCTTCAGGGTGGTCAGCATCTCGCGCCCGGTGTATGCCCTGCTCTCGTTGTTATGGGTCCACTTTCTTGAAGGGTCGGAATTTGTGACCAGCACTTTCGTCATGGTCGTCATCTACATCCTGCTTCTGGCCGTCTTGGGCATGCTGGTGAGCGAACGGTTCTCACGGGGTTTTTCCCTGGCCGATGCTAACACTACGGGCATGAGCGGCAATACGGAGGCCTTCGCCCGGCTCTGGGGCCTCTCTCAGCGTGAATCCGAGGTGTTCGGGCTGCTGATGGAAGGAAAGAAGCGCAGCGAGATTGAAACGGCCTGCAAGCTTTCGGAAGGCACCGTGAAGACGCACCTCGCCAACATCTACCGCAAATGCGACGTCCATTCAAAAAGCGAGATGGCCCAGCTTTTCAACGCCTATGCCCAAGAAGCGCCATCCCTTGGGCAAGCACCAGCATCCAAGGCGCCCAGAGCTGCGCATTATGTGGTATCATCGGAAGATGACCGCAAAAAAGAGACATAGGGCACTGCGCAGGATGCTGTGGATTTTCCTGGGACTGCTCGCCTTAGGAGCCGTCGGCGTCGCAGGCACGAACGCAGCCGTCATCGGCGTGGGAGGCTCCAAATTCGTAAGCCCCGATGATGCAGTGGAGCATGATGCACAGTGCATCTTGGTGCTCGGTGCCTCGGTGCTGCCCGATGGCACCCCTTCAGGCATCCTGCAGGATAGGCTTGACGTTGCCATCAGGCTCTATGAAGCAGGTGCTGCCCCCAAGATGATCATGAGCGGCGATAACGGCACTGCAAGCTATAACGAGGTGCAGGCGATGAAGGCCTACGCGGTCGCACAGGGGGTGCCATCCGAGGACATATTCTGCGACCACGCGGGCTTTTCCACGTACGAGAGCATGTATCGCGCAGCAAACCTCTTCGGGGTTGAGCGCATGGTGGTGGTCACCCAGAGCTACCATCTCTACCGTGCCCTGTATGCCGCAAACGGCCTGGGCATCGATGCGGTAGGGGTGCCAAGCGACGTGCGGAGCTACCAGCAGCAGCTCTGGTTCGACCTGCGCGAAGTGTTCGCGCGCAGCAAGGACTTCTTCCAGACCTTGCTCAAGCTGCCCTCGGCCATGGGGGGCGCTGCCATCAGCCTGGATCAATCCGGCGATGTGACCGAGCTAGGTCGATAAAGCGCTCTCAGGCAGCCCGCACCAAAACTGACCGCCCCGAACGCGACAGGCACCGCAAGGCCCCATGGCAGATGGGTGGCGAATGCCGCCCTCTGCGCCCTTTTGCGCCATTTCCTGTGAAAATCGTGTGGGCTTGGGCGGTGCTGTTGCCGTATTGTTACAATTGGCCATTTCCCTCATGGTACACTGAATCCTTGCTAAAAAGTCAGGGAATCAGGCTCCCGCCCCCCCCAGGCTCCCGAGCTTTCCGGGGCATTCGGGCCGGGTACCTGATTCAGGGCGTTTCGGGCTTGGCGGCAGCTGTAGACGGCATCGCGCCACTCCCGGTAACGAGGCCAGGTTTTAAAGAGGAAAAGCGTGCATAAAGACATACAAGAGATACTGTACGGCGAAGACAAGATACAAAAGTGCGTTGCCGAGCTCGGCGCACAGATAACCCGCGATTACAAGCAAAGGGTAGACTCTGGGGAACGCCTCATGCTGGTCTCGGTGTTGCGCGGGGCTGCAATCTTCATGGCTGACCTGGTAAGGGCCATCGACCTTCAGGTCGAGATGGATTACATGGCCATCTCGTCCTATGGCAACGGCGCAAAAAGCTCGGGCGTCGTGCGCATACTGAAGGACCTTTCGTCAGAGATAAGGGGCTGTCACATCATTGTGGCCGAGGACATCCTTGACTCAGGGCTGACACTCAAGTACCTCATGAAGAACCTTGCCTCGCGCGAGCCCGCCTCGATAGAAGTGGCCACCCTGCTGCGCAAGAAGACCTTGCAGCAGGCAAAGATAGATTGCCGCTACATCGGTTTCGAATGCCCTGACCAGTTCATTGTCGGCTATGGGCTGGATTTTGCAGAGCGCTATCGCAACCTGCCCTATATCGGCGTCCTCAAGCCCGAGGTCTATGCCGGCACCACCTGAAGGCTTTGATGTTCCCCCCTGCCTGCCTGCAACGGCCGGGCACAGGAACTTGCGGAAGGCGGCTCTCCAAGAGAGCCCCAGACAAGGAAAGACAGCGACCACATGGCTCAACAGAAAAAACCATCATCACCGTTCCAAAGGGTATCGATCATCCCGGCGCTGCTTGTCATGGCCGTTCTGGTGTTCATCGGGAATCAGTTCATCAACTCGGCCTCATCCGAACAGACGCCTACCGACACCCTGCTCACTTCCGAGTTCGTCCAAGCGGTCGAACAGGACCGGGTGCTCACTGTGGTCTATGACGCGGGCGGCCATACGGTGTCCGGTACGTATTATCCGGCTGTCACCGCAGGCTCGAAGGCTGCCTTCGCCTTCAACGGCGCCATAGGCGCACTGAACGCGCAGATGCGGGTAGAGCCCCAAGCCCTTGGCACAGATGCTGCCAAAGGCATCGAGACCAAAGGGCTTGAGACCACCTTCCTGGGCCAGAAGCGCAACTATACCTCGACCTACGTCGGGCAGGATTCGCTCGGACAGCTGGTGGCCGCCCACCCCGCCATCAGTTATGAGGTGCGCCTGCCCTCACCCTTCTTCGATATCCTCGGAACGCTTTTGCCGGTGATACTGATCGGCGGCTTCCTCTTGTTCTTCCTTTCCCAGATGCAGAAGGCGAACAACTCGCAGATGTCCTTCGGCAAGGCGAAGACGAAGAAGAGCGTCGAGGAACGTCCCAACGTGAAGTTCGACGATGTTGCCGGGGTCGATGAGGCGGTCGAAGAGATGACCGAGATAAAGGACTTCCTCTCGAACCCCGCGAAATACCAGAGCATGGGTGCGAAGATCCCGCGGGGCTGTCTTTTGGTCGGCCCTCCGGGCACCGGCAAGACCCTGCTCGCGCGCGCCGTTGCCGGCGAAGCGGGCGTGCCCTTCTTCAGCATATCGGGGTCCGACTTCGTCGAGATGTTCGTGGGCGTGGGCGCCTCGCGGGTGCGCGACCTGTTCCAGCAGGCGAAAGACGCAGCACCTTCCATCATCTTCATCGACGAGATAGATGCCGTCGGGCGCCAGCGCGGTGCTGGCTTGGGCGGCGGGCATGACGAACGCGAACAGACGCTGAACCAGCTGCTGGTAGAGATGGACGGCTTCGACCAGAACAGTTCGGTCGTGCTGATAGCAGCCACCAACCGGGCTGACATCCTGGATCCGGCGCTCTTGCGCCCCGGGCGCTTCGACCGGCAGATAGTGGTCGATGTGCCCGACGTGAAGGGGCGCGAACGGATACTCAAGGTACACGCGCAGGACAAGCCGTTAGGAAGCGATGTCGATCTGGCGAAGGTGGCCAAGCTGACACCGGGATTCACCGGTGCCGACCTGGCGAACCTGATGAATGAAAGCGCGCTTCTCACCGCCCGACGCGGAAAGAAGGTCATCACGCAGACGGAGGTCTCGGAAAGCATGGAACGGGTCATCGCTGGCCCCGAACGCAAGGGACGGGTGCTCGACGAACGCACCCGGCGCACCATAGCCTACCACGAGAGCGGCCATGCCTTGGTGGGCCACCTGCTCTCACATGCCGATCCGGTCCATAAGATATCCATCATCTCGCGCGGGCGCGCGCTGGGATACACCTTGTCCATCCCCAAGGAGGACAAGGTGTTGAACTCGCTGCGAGAGATGCTTGACGAACTTGCCGTATTCATGGGAGGCCGTGTGGCTGAAGAGATCTTCTGCGACGACATCACCACGGGGGCATCGAACGACCTTGAACGTGCGACGAAGATGGCGCGTGCCATCGTGACCCAGTACGGCATGAGCAAGAACCTGGGGACGCAGGTGTTCGGGCAGCCGAACCACGAGGTCTTCCTCGGCCGCGACTACGGCAACACCCAGGATTACTCCGAAGAGACCGCGCGCCGCATCGATGACGAGGTAGCGCGCATCATGAAAGAGGCCCACGACAAGGCTTACGCGATATTGGAAGAGCATCGCGAGCAGATCGAGCTGATGGCCAGCGTGCTGATCGAACGCGAGACGGTCGAAGGCGAGGCTTGCGACGCGCTGCTTGAGAACACCTGGGCGGACTATCTCGACCGGGAAGCAGACATCATAGCCCGGAAAGAAGAAGAGGAAGCAGCCGCACGGGCGAAGGACGAAGAGCGCCTGGCCGAGGCAGAGGCGCGTCGCCGCGAGATGGAGCAGGCGAAAGGCCAGCAAGGCCAATCGGGTCCCCCGGTACCGCCGGGTGCACAGGCAGGACAAGCCCCGCCGCCGCCCGATGAGTCCACGCGCATCAGTTCTGTATCGAGCGGCCTGGGTGAAGGAAGGGACTCGCTCTCGTGATATGGAGATGCGCCGCATTTGAGTTCGACACCAGGATGCCCATACTGATGGGCATCCTTAATCTTACGCCCGATTCGTTTTCTGAAGGGGGCGGCCATGGATCGCTCGAAGCCGCCCTGGCCCATGCCTGGCGCATGGTGGAGGAAGGTGCCCACATCATCGATGTGGGCGGCGAATCGACCAGGCCGGGTGCCCAGGAGGTCGATCCCCAGGAAGAATGCGCCCGCGTCATGGAGGCAGTGCGCAGCTTAGCGCGGCACGGCGTCTGCGTGAGCATCGATACCCGCCACGTCGAGGTTGCCCGGCAGGCTGTGTTGGCGGGAGCTTCGATCATCAACGACGTCGAGGGCTTCCGCGACCCTGCCATGCGCCGCCTTGCCGCTTCGACCGAGGCAGGCTTGGTGGCCATGCACATGAAGGGAAGCCCTGCCACCATGCAGGACAGCCCGCGCTATCAGGACGTGGTGGCAGAGGTGCGCGATTACCTGGAATCGCGGGCTATCGAGCTGGAAGCGGCAGGGATCGCTTTCGAGCGCATCTGCCTTGACCCGGGGCCAGGGTTTGGGAAGGATGCCGCGCAAACGCTGGAACTGGTTCGCAACCTGCACGAGTTCGTGCACCTGGGGCACCCGGTGATGGCCGCGCTCTCGCGCAAGTCCTACATCGGCAAGGCTTACGGCATAGCAGACCCGGCGCTGCGCGACGAGGCCTCTGCCACCGAGGCGCTCATGGCAGCCGAGCTGGGGGCCCATGTACTGCGTGTCCATGATGTCGCCCGCACCCGCAAGGCATTGGAAGGGCTACGGCCTTATGTCATCTTGGGGCTTGGCTGCAACATTGCTTTGGTGGCCCACCCCGGGGAAGAACGGGAAGGCAAGATAGCCCAGTTGAACTACGCCATTCAAGCGCTCTGTCTCTTGCCGGACACCCAGGTTGTCGATATCTCCGGCTTCTACGAGAGCGAACCAGCCTATTATGCCGATCAGGAGCCCTTCATGAACACGGTGGTGCTGTTGCGAACGGGGCTGGCGCCTTCGGTGCTGCTTGCCCACGTCCAAGGGATAGAGGCCAGCCTTGGCCGGGTGCGGACCTTTGCAAACGGGCCACGCACCTGCGACATCGATATCCTTGACTACCAGGGCATCGTGAGCACCGAAGAAGCGCTCACCCTGCCGCATCCCCTGCTTCTGGAACGTGACTTCGTAGTAAGCCCCCTGCTGGAGATCCTGCCTGGGCACATCCTGGCAAACGGGAGGCCGGTCACCCGTGAAGCCATACGCGTGGGGAAGGCGACGCGATGCTAAGCCCACAAGAAAGCCAACTGCCCGCCACGCAGCCCGCCACGCAGCCCGCCACGCCGGCGGCCATGGCACCCGCCACGCCGCCGTCCACGGAGCCCGCCACGCCGGCGGCCATGGCGCCCGCCCACCGACTCACGTCACAAGAAAGTCAGCAGCCCGCCACGGCACCAGCCCAACAGCCCGCCACGCTGCCCGCCGACTGCCCCTTCGATGTTGCTGCGATGATGCGGCGCCTGGCGCAGGCAAGCCCTGCGGCTGCCGATTTCTTCATCCCGCAAGGCCACTGCCGCATCCCTTCCACCAATACCTTGGTGAAGGCTGCCATCAAGCAGGGCGCGCCCGAAGGCCTCACTGCCATAGCCCTGACCCAGGAAGGGGGCTACGGGCGCCAGGGAAGGCCTTGGTCAAGCCCCTTGGGAGGCCTTTACCTTTCGATCCTCTTGCGCCCCGCAGCCCATGGAGCAGTGCCCGGCCAGCTTGCAAGCTTTGCCCTCTGCGCAGCCCTGGCGGTGCGCCGTGCCTTGGCCGATCTCGGCTTCGTGCATGACATACTGGTCAAATGGCCGAACGACGTGCTTTGCGCCCAAGGCAAGCTGGCGGGGATCTCGGCAGAGGCAGTGGGGGGCGCCTTGTGCTTGGGGCTCGGAATCAATCTGTTCCCCCCGTCAGAGGAACACCTGGTCGGCGGCAAGTACCGGGCAGCCTATGCTGCCCCCCACCTTCCTATGGAAGCTTCCGGGGACTTCAGCGAAACACAGGCCGCTTATAGGGAAGATACCACAATTCGCTTGCTAAGCGAGGTGCATTCCGTTTATAATCAGTGGCTTGGCACAGGATTCTCTTCTTTACGGGATGAATACCGGGGATGCGCCTTCTTGACCGGCAGGCACGTCCACATTGAATCACTTACCGAGGACATACTCTATGAAGGCGTGGTCAGGGACGTAGACATCGAAGGATGCCTTTGCCTGGTCGATGCGGCCGGCAAGCTGGTGCGCGTTCATTCCGGAGAGGTCCATCTTAAAGAACAAGACACAGGCATATCAGGGAAAGGCAGTACACAGGCATGTCAGCAGCAGCAAATATAACAGGGAAGCTTCCCTTGGGAATCGGCGAGGACAGCACGGGCGCCCCTTTGGGGCATGACCCCAAGAACCCCGGGCGCGACAACCGGGTGACCCGCATGGGCACGGCTTCCATCCCCCGGCTCATCACGGAGTTCTCGATCCCTTCCATCTTAGGCATGATGGTCAACGGTGCCTATGTCATCATCGACTCGGTGTTCCTGGGCACGGCCATGGGGCCGGTGGGCATCGAGGCCATGACGGTGGTGAACCCTATCGTCATCGTGTTCTTGGCCATCAGCATGCTGATAGGCGTGGGCGGCAATGCGCTTGCAGCCCTGCGCTTCGGCGAAGGCAAACGCGTCGATGCCGAGATAAGCCTGGGCAACACCGTGCTGCTGAGCGTTATCGCCTCGGCGTTGGTTGCAGTGCTGGCGGCAATCCCGATAGTGCTTGACTCCCTGTTGACTCTGGCCAGCACTCCCGATGTGGTGCGCCCCCATGCAGAGGCGTTCCTGCGAATCGTATCGTTCGGCTTCATTTTCCAGTGCATCGGCATGGGGGTCAACAACTTCATCCGGACCGCTGGGGCACCGAACCGGGCTTTGCTCACCATGGTCATCGGCGCGGTGTCCTGTACGGCCTTCAACTACCTCTTCGTCATCCAGCTCGGCTGGGGCGTCGAAGGCAGCGCGTTTGCGACCATCTGCGGACAGGCCATATCGTGCGCCAGCGTGCTATGGTTCTTCATATTCACGAAGAACGTGCCCTTGCGCCTGCATGTGCGTTACATGAGGCTGCGCCCGAAGGTCGTCAAGACCATCCTTTCCCTGGGCACGGCAAGCTTCTTCCTGCAGGCCGGTGCTGCCGTGGTCAGCTTCGTCCTGAACCATCTGCTGGCAGTCTATGGCGCGGCAAGCCCTCTGGGCGAGGAGTTCGCGCTTGCCTCTATCGGAGTGGTGCAGCGGATAGCCATCTTCTCGGTCCTGCCCATCATCGGCGTCTCGGTGGCCATACAGCCGCTCATCGGCTTCAACTATGGCGCGCGTATCGTGCCCCGGGTGCGAAGGACCTTCTGGTACGGGGTTGCTGGCGTGACCGCCATCGGCTTGCTCATGTGGGCGCTTGTTCACCTCTTCCCCGAACAGATAGTGGGCGCCTTCGGCATCACCAGTCGGGACCTGTCCGATTTCACCGTGTTCGCCCTGAAGGTGCAGTTGCTCATGCTGCCGTTCCTGGGCTTTCAGATCGTGGGGTCGAATTATTTCCAAGCGACCGGGCAGCCTGTCAAGTCAATGGTGCTTACCCTGACCCGCCAGATACTGTTCCTGGTGCCGCTCCTGTTGGTGCTGCCGCAGATTCTGCCCCACATCCTGCCGCAGTTCACCAGCTTGGACGCCCTGTATTTCGCAGCACCGTGCTCTGATGTCTTGGCCATCGTGACCACGGCGGTCTTCGTGTTCTTCGAGATGCGCCGCTTGAAGAAGCTTGAGGCCGGGAAGGCCCGGGCGAAGATATTGGAAGAAGGAACGCCTGGCGCAGAAGCCGCATCAGCTTGAGAAACTGCTCCTGCCGCAGAAGGAACGCCAGCACCATGAAGCAGATGGTTTTGACCCACAAGGAAAGGATTTAGCTATGACATCGGTACAGACCCGCAACAATGTTTCCTCCCGGGCACAGACGGTCGCCTTCTGCGGCCTCACGGTGGCCCTTATGGTGGTCTCGGCTTGGTTCACCATACCTATCGGCATCGTGCCGGTCACGCTTCAAGTGTTCGTCATGGTGTTCGCCCTGCTTTTTCTTTCGCCCGGGCGCGCCATAGCCTCTATCGGCGCCTACCTCCTTTTGGGGGCATGCGGCTTGCCGGTCTTCTCGGGAATGAGGGGCGGCTTCGGTGTGCTGCTCGGCCCCACCGGGGGCTTCCTGTTCGGTTATCTTTTGGGTGGCCTGGCAGCCCTCGCGGTGCTTGCGGCATTCGACGCAATAGTCCGCAGCCGTGGCTTGCTAGTGGCATCACAAGCGAAAGCAAGCGGGAACAGCCTTGCTCGAGAAGCAAAGATGCCCGCCGGTCTGCGCCTTGTCCGAAACGGTGCAGCTGCTGCCACCTTCCTGCTGGTCATCTATGTGTGCGGTTGGTTCCAGCTCATGCTGGTTGCCGGGATGACCCCCGGCGCGGCATTCCTGGCCGGGGTGGCGCCCTTCGTGGTCATCGACGTCATCAAGGCTTTGGCCGCGATAACCCTGGCCAGCGCTGTCAAACAGGGGATACGCCGCTAAGGCGCCAGCGACTCCTGGCGGACACAGGGACAGGGCGGACATAGGGACGGTTCATCTGTCCAGTTTCCCAGATGGGAAAATGGACAGATGAACCGTCCCTATGT
>JAIRPR010000213.1 GCA_031256895.1 Coriobacteriaceae bacterium | reverse complement strand
CAGTAGCACCGGTGAGGCACCGAACGAGGCGCCCGCCACCGACATGAGCGACATGAGCAAGGTGGGCAGGGTGGATCCCTACCTGCCTTCGAAATCCTTGAGCGAGTTCGCCTGCTTCGACATCAGCGACCCCGCCAACCCCGTCTACCTTGGATCGTTCGGACAGGACGGCTATTACACCACTTCGCGCCTTATGGATGGGATACTCTACCTTATCAGCGGATACAGCATCTATGACTTCGATTCCATCCAGGAAGGCGAGCCACGGACCTATGTTCCCACCCTGTATGGCACGGGCAGCGCCAAGGCTATGGAGGCTGCGGATATCTGCATCCTGCCGAACCCCAACGCCCTCAGCTATACCGTGGTCAGCTCATTCGATGTGGCAGCATTGGCGCGCCTTGACCAGAAGTCGATAC
The DNA here is from genome assembly GCA_031256895.1 of Coriobacteriaceae bacterium. Taxonomy (GTDB): domain Bacteria; phylum Actinomycetota; class Coriobacteriia; order Coriobacteriales; family Eggerthellaceae; genus WRIS01. The sequence goes on along the minus strand of JAIRPR010000213.1, from coordinate 11,992 downwards.
TGGGATACACCGAGACCACCTACATGGCGTATCTTGGCCTCTACCTGGCAGTATCCGAATATGGTGAAAAGGAGGTCGATTCCTGGTCGCACCAGCAGAACCCCGATCGGGTGACCACTTTTGAGAGCACGACTTCGACACGCCTGGTGAAGCTTTCCCTTGACCAGGGCATCATCGACCTTGTTGCAGAGGCCACCGTTCCGGGCACCTTACTGAACCAGTTCTCGCTCGACGAATTCGCCGGATGCCTGCGCCTGGCAACCACCATAAGCCCCTCTGTCTATGACATCATCGACGAAGGCCCACTGGGCAAGCGCACCGAGTGGTATTCCGACACCCCGACCACCAATGCCGTCTTCGTGCTGGGCGGCAACCTTCAGACATTGGGAAGCATCGAAGGCCTTGCCGCTGACGAGCGCATCTATTCGGTGCGCTTCGATGGGAAGACGGGCTATGTGGTGACCTTCCGCCAGACAGACCCCCTGTTCGCCATCGACCTCTCCGACCCGAGCAATCCCCAGGTAAAAGACGCCCTGAAGATCCCCGGCTTCTCCAGCTACCTGCATGTGTTCGGCGAAGGGCGCCTGCTCGGCCTGGGGATGGCAGCAGACGAGAACGGGCGCACTCACGGCATGAAGCTGAGCATGTTCGACGTCTCGGACCCCTTGGACATCAGCGAAAAGCACACGCTTGAGCTGGGGGATGCCTATTCGGAGGCCCTTTACAACCACAAGGCCATCTTTGTCGATGTAGGCCTAGGCTATTTCGGCTTCCCCGCACACGACGGCTACACCCTGTACCGCTACGACGACCAGACGGGGTTCTCGCTGGCAGGAAGACTGAAGCTTGAAGCCGACAGCGCTTACTACGCCTACAACCTACGGGGCATCCGGGTGGGTGAATGCTTCTACCTGTGCTCTTCTTCTGGAATAGGCGTGTTCGATCTTGCCACCTTGGACGCACTGGCACAGGTCGAATTCGCGGCCGACACCACAGGGGCGGGTCCCACGCGCAAGCTATGAACCCGGCGCTGCACCCCTGGCACAGGTCGAATTCGCGGCAGACACCACAGGGGGCGCATGGCTGCGCCCCCTGTACGACTAACCTGATCGCCGAGCCTTCCGATGTGCGGCACACCCGCACCCCTTGCAGGGGACACGCTGCCAAGGCTGCACCTGCGGGGGTCCTGCTGCCAGGGCTGCACCTTCTGGAGTGCTTTCTGGCGTGCTGCGTTCCCGGTGCTTAAACGCCTTTGGGGTTCGCGACCGTCAGGCCACGGGCTGTCGCATCGGCGCGGAGCTCCTTCCAGATGTCCAGATGGTGGATCTCGGGGCTGTTCTGACATACCTTGGTGCAGGAGCCGCACATCTGACAATCCCAAAGGCCGCCGGCGACCGCTTCCAGCAAACGGTCTGCCTGGTCATAGGGATCGAAGTGGCGGTAAGCCACTGCAAGCAGCCTTGAGGGGCCCATGTATTGCGGGGTGTCCTTCTTGGCAGGGCAGATAACGGTGCACACCTGACAGCGGCAGCAATACTCTATCCAGCGCAGTTTGTCCGCTGCCTCAGTTGTCATCTGGCTGTTTATCTCTTCGCGAGTGAGCGGGGCGATGCGGACGCGCTCATAGGTGTCAGCGATGGCCTTCTGCTCGCGCCGTTTATCGACTATCAGGTCACGGATGACTGGGAAGCCTTCGAGCGGAGCCACCGTATGGCTGCCTTCGCTGACGAACTGGATGCATGCGAACACGGGGATGCCGTCATACATCACCGAGCAGCGCCCGCAAAGCCTGCCGCGGCAGGTGTAGTCGAAGCTTATCGGCTCCAGGTTCTCATGAACGTACATGACTGCCTCAAGAAGGGTCATGTTCTCGAAGGTGGGCACGTCGAAGACTTGATCATAGGGCTTGGCATCGACGCTGGGGTTGAATCGTGTGATGGTGAGTTTCATTCTTGCCTCCAAACAAGCTTTGGTCGGTTATGCGGGATAGGGAACGTCTGGCCAGGTTATCTTGTCGAAGGCAAGACCGCCTTTGCCGTCGTCGTAAAAACCCAGGGTACATTTCCAATCATCGTTTGCCTCGGGATACTCCGGCCGGTAGAAGCTGCCCCTTGTCTCTGGCCGCACATAGGTGGCCTCGACCGAAAGCCTTGCCAACTGCAAAAGGTTGATGGTCTCTATTGCATCCTTCCAATCCCGGTTATACGCGCTGGCATGGTCAGAAAGCGCCATTTTGGGAATGTCTTCCTCGGCGATGCGGGCGAGCTCTTTCCGTGCAGCCTCGAGATCGGCCGTCGTGCGGATGACGCCCATAGCCGGATAGGTAGCCCTTTGAATCTTGCGCTGGATGGTGATCGGCCTGATGCCACCTGACACCTCTCTGGTACGCAGGTCAGTGAGCCGCGAAAATTCCTTCTCGGCATCTTGCCAGTCAATCTTCTCCGGCTCTTTATAGCTCTTCTTAATGTATTCCATCGCGCAACGCATGGCATATCCGCCCAATACACGGTTGCGATTCTGGTGCGATCCGCCGCCTTCAGCGAGGGTTGCGGCACCACGCACACAGAACAGGCCTGCGAACTCGGTGCTCATCATGTTATCGTCGATGATGGGTGTGCCGCCGTGCTCATACATCTCGATGAGGCATTCCATAGGCTCTTCGCGCAGGTCGGCGCCGGTCTTTTCTTCGATGAGGTTGACGCAGCGCAGGTACATATAGCGCATCTGCTTGCGTATCTCGTCATTGGCGGGCAGGTATATGCCTCCGTTGGGGCCGCCCCTTCCGTCCATGATGACCTGTGCGACTATCTGATTGAAATAGATGCGATCGACCAGCATACGGTCTTGATCCAAGGCAGGATCCATACAGAAGGCCACGCCATCCTTGTCAAGCATGAACTCTATATCCAATGAATCGCCACCGAACATCGAGCCTTCCGAGCTTGCCCAACCCGAAGGCACGATACCCATCATGTCGTAGGCAGCGTGCTCGCTATCGCCGATACGTCCGCCCTTCCTGAACACCGCCATCTCCACATCGGAGGTGTTGTCGGGCACGTTGTTGGTAACGGGGCTCAGCGTCACCCAGCCGTAGATGCCCGTGCATCCCCCTGCTGCCAATATGGTGGCCTTCGAGCGATAGACACGGAACTCCCCTGTGGGAAGATAGATGCCCACAGCACCGATGCACACGCCATCGTTCACGAAGATGTCGGTGATCATGGTGTAATCGTGGATGGTGATGTTGTCGGCCTTACCGAAATGATCGAGCCAGTGACGCGGAAAGCCCCATTCCGCTTGCTGGGACATCGGCATATCCACCTTGAGATGGATACTGCCGTCGGGGTTGCGGTCGTTCAGGGTCTCGCCCCAATTGATGATGGGAAGGTAATCGTCAGGCTGATAGGGGTCGCTCTTCGCGGCATTGATGAACAACTGCTTGTTCACCGTTCTTCGTGCAAAGACGGAATCCTGGGCTTCGGTCCCCTTGGGCGACCAAGTGTAAACGACATCCCAGTTCATGCCGCAAGCCCCCCCGAAACCATAGGGCCCCTTGTCGATGACCAGCACCTTTTGTCCCAGACGTGCCGCCTCGGAACAGGCAGAGACCGATCCGAATCCCGCACCGATGACCAACATGTCCGTCTCGTAGACGGTATAGCCTATCTCTGTTTCCCCCTTGGTCGCAGCGCCACTGCTTGCGGAATCAGGAACTTTGGCACCGCCTTCCTGCGAACAGCCGCCAAGCCCGGCCCCCACAACCGCCGTTCCTGCCAACAGGCCACCCAGCTTGAAGAACGACCTGCGGGAAACACCTTCAGACCAAGGGCTCCTTGGCTCTTTGCCGGAAACTTCCGCATCCGGAACTTCCTTGGACGGCCCGGCTTTGACCAGGGCAGCCATTACTTGCTCGTCTTTGTCCATTCTTTGCCTCCTTCTTGATAGATCCGGTTCTGAGATGCACACGTGCAAGTCGTGTTCATACACGCCTAAGCCGTGCAAGACGCGAACTTGCCGCCGCACCCGTGCAAGACTTACACACCCACTATAGGAAAAAAACAGAGGTGCTTCCATTACTCCAACCGTGCCTGAATAGTTGCATGGTCTACTGGCCTGCACAATCTTTGTTGGGAGATGAGTGTATACTGGACACAAGGAAGCATTCGGATGGCTCAGCCGTCTGACGATGATCCGAAAGGCAGTGGGAAAGCCTTTGGAGGAAGGAGCAAATGGTGAACAAGACAGTCAGGATAGATTCTGCCTGGGTAACGTCTTTCGTGTTGATTCAGCATATCCTCGATCGAAAACTCATGGAACAGCTGGGGCTTTCGATAACCGCATATCGTATCTTGTGCATCCTGAGGGATTCATCCAGCATGTTTTGTATCAGCGAAATAGCCAGAAAACTGGGGATAGCGCTTTCAACGGCCTCTCGTGCAGTAGATGCACTTGTCGCCGAATTCCTTTGTGAGAACGGCACCCAAGATGCTTCGGGGGATGGCAGGAAGTCGCTGGTCGGGATAACCAGCCGAGGAACTGCAAAGGCGAACAGCGCAGACACTGCCATGAAGACGACTATCGCTAACATATGGCGCCCGATCCTTGTTGCCGAAGGCGCGAAAGACCTTCTGGACCGGGTCATCAGTGGTTCAGCCTTCAGCGTGAGGCGAAACGGTGTCGTCTTGGCCGATAATGCCCGACTCCGTGGCGAGGCCACCTATGTCTTTGCCATCTGCAACCGGGTCATTTCCTTCACCGAATCTGTGGCAGTGTTCGGCCTTACCCTGCCCGAGTACCGCATATTGCTGTTGCTTTCTGAGGAAGCTGACCCCATCCCCCTGCGCGACCTTGCTGCTGACCTGTTCATGTGGTCAAATGATGCCTCCCTGCGATGCAAGGGGCTTTTTCAGCGTGGCCTCGTAAGCCGCCACCCACTGCCCGCGAAACGGCATGGGCTTTGTTACGGACTCACTGACAACGGGTATCGAGCTGTCCAGGATGCCACCCGGCATATGGAAGCCGAATTATCCAGCCAGCCTTGGACGAGCGATGGCTTCCTGAATCTGGCAGGTTGTGCCGATAGCATCGTGAGACATCTGCGTCAGTTCGGCGACATGAACAATATCTTGAGACAGATCTGAACCAGAGCGAAGAATGGAACAAGGGTACAGATGTTTCACGTGAAACATCTGTATCCTTGAGTTCGAATCCGGGGATCCGCGCAGTCTGCCTCAACAGGCTTGCGGCTTGCACAGACAACCAGTGGCTGGGGCAGGCGCTGTGTGGGCAGTCTGCCTCAACAGGCTTGCGGCTGGTGTAGGCAACCGGTTGCCGAGGGCTGCACTGTGCAGGCGGCCTTTGCTCCCGCAGTCTTGCTTGTTGCATGGCTGCTGCATCGCCAGGCTTGCGGCTTGCATGTCAGCAGGTGGCTAGGGCAGGCGCTGTGTGGGCTACTGCACCAACAGGTTCACGGCTGGTGCAGGCGACCGGTTGCCGAGGTCATGCCCTGCGTGGGCGCCTGTGCCCCAGCAGCCTTGCGTGCTGCATGGCTGCTGCGTTCAGAGGTCTTGCGTTTTGCATGTCGGCCTGCGCCTGCGACCGGGCGACTGGCACAGGCAGCCTGACACAGGGGGGTGCGGCTCCGATACATCCCCACTCCCTGCGACCGGGCGAATGGTGCGGGCAGCCTGATGCAGGGGGCTTATTCCTGCTTTTCCGAGGCGTAGAAAGTAGCGCGGTCGAACACCTCTTCGATGCGCTCGCCATTCACGAAAGGAAGGCCGAGGAACTCACTCAGAGTGGGCACCAGCTCGCTCGCATCGACATAATGGCCTTTCTCGTTGAGCGTGCCGGTATCCTGTGCCCGCCAGTATTGAGCGTTCACGTCGGTGATATAGTAGGTCTTACCATCCACCTCCATGTAAACGGAATGACGGGCATGCAAGTAATTTGGCAGCTCGTCGAAGGATACGTCAAGCGCTTCAGAGGCTTTCGTTCCCATGTTGCTTCCTTCCTCTCGGTTCTTCTTTACCGTTCTTTACAGCCCACATGGTGCGTCATCGCCGCGCATCCCAGCAGGCTGTTCCATCCAACGATCCATCGATTCGTTGGATCTTCCTCTCAGTCATAAGTGCGCGTAAACCGCAACGTTGCTATCATAGCAAGAAAGCCTTAAGAATTGAAGAAGGCACTCGCCAATCTGGCAGCCGCAGCAGCGTCTTTTGCGTAATAATCTGCGCCTATCTTCTGAGCGTATTCAGGGTTCAGCACAGCGCCACCCACAAAAACCTTACAATCGGGCGCTTCGGCATGCAGCAGTGCAATGGTCTGCTCCATGGATCGGACCGTGGTTGTCATCAATGCTGAAAGGCCGACCAGCCTGATGCCCTGTTCTCGAACCGTTGCAAGGATAAGGCCGGGGTCCACGTCGCGCCCAAGGTCGATGACCTCGAACCCGTAGTTCTCAAGCAGCATGGCTACGATGTTCTTGCCGATGTCGTGGATGTCGCCTTTCACGGTTGCCAGGCATATCTTCCTTGCCTGTATCGCATCAGGCATGGCATCAGGTACGGCATCAGACATGGCATCAGACATGGCAACGCCGGATGCATCGGCACGGGGGATACCGCCATCAGGCGTGATGCTGTCGGATGAATCGGTGTTGGGGATCCTGTCGTCAGGCGTGATGCCGGCTTCAGATGTTGGAGCGCCGGATGGGCCCGCGTCGGCTGTTGGAGCGCCGGATGGGGCCGCGTCGGCCGTTGGAGCGCCGGATCGGGCGGCATCGGGGGTGGTGGTTCTGCCGTTGCGGGCGCTATCGGGGCTTGAGCCTAAGGCAGGGGAGCCATGCCCCCGAAGCGTGGTGAAGCCCATCTTCACCGCTTCAGCAGAAGCCATCATCTGGGGAAGGAAGAAACGTCCGCGTTCATATTCCTCGCCCACGAAGTCAAGGGCAGGTATAAAGGCCCCATTGATGACGTCCAAGGGGGCGAAGGCCTGGAGAAGCCCCTTGACCGCAGACTCCATCTGGGCTTTCTTGCCCGCGATGATGAGCTGTTTGACCTCTTCCAGGCCTTCTTCATTCGAAGGGGCAGCTTGTTCGCCAAGGGAAGCGTTCCCTCTTCCTTCCAAAGCAGCGTTCTTACCCGTTTTGGAAACGGCGGTTGTCCCGGTCAAACCGGTTCTCCCATCCGATGCGCCCGTCCTGACAAGTTCTGTTGTCCCCTCAAGATCGCCCGTCCCCTTAAGATTGCCCGTCCCATCAAGATCGCCCGTCCCATCAAGAGCGGTCACCCCGTCCAAGGCGGTCGCATCAGACAGATCATCCTGCCTGGCGAAACCGGTTGTTCCGCCAAGAACGGCTGTCCCGGCAATACCGGTCGTTTTGGCCAGGTCATCCGACCCAGCCAAGGCGCTTGCCGGCAGGTCCGACCCAGCCAAGGCGCTTGCCGGCAGGCCCGACCCAGCCAAGGCGCTTGGAGGTATCGGGGGTGCAGGCAGGGAGGCTGCCGATAGTGCCGCGTAACGTTCGATATAGGCGCCCGCCCCCAGGTCTTGTGCGTTCAGCACCTTGAAGCTATCGACCACCTCGCAGTAGCGGGGCGAAAGCGGGTTCATGATGGGCAGGTCAAGCCCCATGCCGCAAGCTGCCGCCAGGAAGCTGGCGTTCAGAACCTCGCGCTGCGGCAGGCCGAAACTCACGTTCGAGACGCCCAGGGTGGTCCTGACCCCCAAGCCCTCCTTGACCATGCGTACGGCCGAAAGAATCTCAAGGATTTCAGTTTGGTTGGTGGCTGCCGCCATGACCAGGCAGTCTATCACCACGTCTTCACGAGGGATGCCGAGTGCCTCGGCTGCTCCCACAATGCGCTCGGCAATTGCGTAGCGCCCTTCGGCGGTGGCCGGTATCCCTTCTTCATCAAGGGTCAGGCCAACGACCGCGCAACCATAATGCTTTACCAAAGGAAGAATGGCCTGCAGGCTTTCTTGGGTGCCATTGACAGAATTGACCAGGGGTTTTCCTGAATAGCGGCGCACGGCGGCCTCGATGGCCTCAGGGCTGCTCGAATCGATCTGGAGCGGTAGCCCCGTGACCACCTGCAGCTCTTCTATCGCTTGTACCAGCACCGATTCCTCGTCAAGCTCTGGCAGGCCAACGTTCACATCAAGGACGTCCGCCCCCGCATCCTGCTGAGCCAATGCCTCATCGACCACATAGCCGAAATCCCGGTTGAGCAGTGCCTCCTTCATCTTCTTCTTGCCGGTGGGGTTCAAGCGCTCCCCCACCACGACCAATGCCGGTGTGTCGGCATGCAGCACCAGCGCATCGCGCGGCCCGCTGATGGCAAAGAAGGACTTATCCTGTGGCTTTGCGGGCCTCTTTCCCGCAACAAGGCTGCCTAAAGCCTCGATATAGGAAGGGTCGGTGCCGCAGCAGCCCCCCAGCACGCTGGCCCCTGCGGCTATGATGTCCGCCATTGCCTGCGCATATTCCGCTGGGCCCACATCGTAGACGGTCTGCCCTGCTTCTTCGCGGGGAAGGCCCGCATTGGGGCGTACACCCACCGGGCAGGGCGCATGGGCAACCAACGCCTGCACCACCGGGAGCAGCTGCGACGGGCCTAGTGAGCAATTGACCCCCAGGACCGAAGCCCCCAAAGCCCCCAGCGTGACCGCAGCGGCTTCAGGGCTGACCCCCAGGAAGGTGCGGCCGTCTTCCCCGAAGGTCATTGAAGCGAACAGGGGAAGGTTTGAGTTCTCTTTTGCTGCCAGCAATGCAGCCTTCATCTCCAGGAGGTCTGACATGGTCTCCAGCACGATGACGTCTGCTCCATGCGCTTGTGCTGCCACAACCTGTTCGGCAAAGATCCCATAGGCGTCCTGGAAGGAAAGGGAGCCGAGCGGGGCGAGCATTGCCCCAGTCGGCCCGATGTCGGCACCCACGTACCTTGCCCCGGCGCCGCGGGCAAGGCCGATGGCAGCTGCGAACACCTCATCGACCGATGCCTTTCCCGCAAGCTTCGGGGCGCTCGCTCCGAAGGTGTTGGTGATGAGCATCTGGGCACCAGCCTGGACATAGGCAGCATGGATGCTTTTTATGGTCTGCGGGCGCCGCAAGTTGAGCAGCTCGGGCAGCTCTCCAGCCGCAAGTTCGCCTTGGGCTTGCAGCATGGTGCCCATGGCGCCGTCCTGCAAGAGGTATTCCTCGCCCCGCAACACCGCAGCAAGGAAGGCATCCTTCACCGCGATTTCGCGACGGCCTGCCCCCCTCAAAGCACAGCCCTCAAGGCCTCGGTGGCGCCGCGCGCTATCCGTGGCTGGTTCATCGTGTAGATATGGAAGCCTTCCGCCCCGTTCTGAGCCAGATCGACCAGCTGGGCACAGGCATACTCTATGCCGGCCTTGCGCAGATCGTCAGGCGCATCTGCATATTTGGCCAGCAGCTTTATGATGGGTGAGGGCAGCGATGCCCCGCACATGAACACCATGCGCTTGATCTGCTCAACCCCCAAGAAGGGCATGATGCCGCACGAGAGGGGAACCGCGATCCCTGCCGCGAGCGCGGCTTCCTGGAAACGGTAGAAATACTGGTTGTCAAAGAAGAGCTGGGTCAGGAAGAACTGGGCGCCTGCATCCTGCTTGAGCTTGAGGTGTTCTATGCTGCGTGGGAAGTCCATGCATTCGATATGGCCTTCCGGATACGCAGCAGCCCCCACACAGAAGCCCTCTTCCCGCAGACGCACGATAAGGTCCTTCGCATAAGGGAAGTCCGAAGGCTCAGATCCCGGCACCCGATCGCCCCGCAAGGCCAACACATTCTCGATGCCTTTGGAACGTAATGCGGCAACCTGGGCATCGAAGCCTTCCGCAGTCATGTCGATGCAGGTCAAATGTGCCATAACAGGAACTTTGAATTCTTCTTGTATCATCGAGGCCACTTCGACCGTGGCAGACTTGTTCCCACTGCCGCCCGCCGAATAGGTCACGCTGATGAAATCGGGAGAAAGGCTTGTCAGCTCGGCAGCCATCGCATAAGCGGCTTCTTGGGAAAGGTCGCCCTTGGGAGGGAAGACCTCGAATGAGACGGGGCGCAGGGGCGTGGGTGCCTGGTATGTTTCGATTATCTTCATAATCAGGCTATTATAAGCGAACTGCCCTTGCCCCTTCGCAGCCATGGGCGCTTCACACAAAACACCCAACGGACAGGGTCTTGCGGGGTCATGCGGGGTCTTGCGGGGTCTTGCGGGGTCTTGCGGGGTCGTGCGGGGTCATGCCGGAGTCGGGCGGGATCATGCGGGTCCGTGTGGGATTGCGCTGGTTTGGGGCAATCCCCTTGCGTGGTTCGTGGAAGCGAACTCACCATCAGGCCACGAAATACCCAGAGAGGCCCTACGGGTAAGGCCTCTCATACGATCTTCTGTGGGAGCCCCTCGAAGCCCTCCCACACTATTACGAGGTACCGTTCGGCTAGCTACCCCGGAAAAGGTGCTCAGGAATAAGAACACAAAGGCGTCCCGCACTATGACGAGGTGCCGCGAAAGGGCGCCCCATCACAGGCGGGTGCGCAAAAGCCTCATACCGTTCAGGATGACCAACAGCGAAACCCCGGTGTCGGCAAGCACTGCCAGCCACATGGGGGCAACACCTATCACCACCAAAGCGGCTACGAGCGCCTTGAAGCCGATTGCGAAGGTGACGTTCTGGCGGAGGGTGCGCACGGTCTTCGTCGAAAGCCGGAAGAACCGGGGAAGCGCACTCAGGTCGTCAGCCATGAGCACCACATCGGCACTTGAGAGCGCGGCAGCAGATCCTGCCCCGCCCATCGCTATCCCCAAGTCGGCGGCGGCCAGCGTGGGTGCGTCGTTGATGCCGTCGCCAACAAAGGCCACGGACGCCCCTCTTTGTCGAAGCTCCTTCATTTCCGCTGTCTTATCTTGGGGCAGCAAGGAGGCATACACCTCATCGATGCCCACCCGCTTGGCAACCACCGTTGCCACTTTTTCGTTGTCGCCGGTCAACATGACCGTTCTCAGGCCGCCACGAAGCCGGTGCAGCGCTGCCATCACCGCAGGCGCCTCATCGCGCAGCTCATCGGCAACCAAGATGGCTCCCAGAAGCTGCGGATGGTCCCCGGTACGCGCAAGCACCAATGCCGTCCCTCCCTGACGATCGGCCTTCTCGAGAAGCCCGTCAAGCCCCTCGCTCACCCCCTCCTGCCGTATGAAGGCCGCAGAGCCGATTGCATAAGGCACCCCTTCGACGGCACCGCGTATCCCCTTGCCCGCGAGCTCGCGCACCTCGCTTACCGCTACAGGGATCACAAGCCCTTCCCGGTTTGCGTACTCGATGACGGCCACGCCCAAGGGATGGGTAGAATGCGATTCCAGCGCAGCGGCAACCGCGACAAGCCCGGCATTGCCGCCGAAGCTGCTTGCCCCGCCATCAGGTTGGCCTGATAGTCGGGCGGTCGGTCCTACCTCATCCCCAACGGTTCCCCCTCGGCCAGGCTTCCGGCTTGTAATCTCGAATCCTTGGTGTGGGGGGTTGCCTTGCACATACAGCTCTACCGCTTCGACGCGAGGCCTTCCTTTGGTCAGCGTGCCTGTCTTATCGAAGGCGACGGCGCGGGTCTGGGCGCCTTCTTCGAAGAAGGCACCGCCTTTCACCAGGACGCCCAGCTTGGCGGCACGTGCCAGGGCTGACACCATGGTGACCGGTGTCGAGATGACGAAGGCGCAGGGGCACGAGATGACCAGCAGCTCACAGGCACGGTAGAGCCAGGTATCGAAATCACCCAGCTCGAACGGGGTAAGGGCGGTCAACACGGGGGGTATCGCCGCTATCAGGACCGCTGCCACAATGACAAGGGGGGTGTAAATCTTCGCGAAGCGCTGGACGAAATGCTCACGGGCTGATTTCTGCTTCTGGGCCTCTGCCACCATGTTGGCAATCTTTGCCAAGGTGGAATCGGCCACTGTTGAAGTGGTGCGCA
>JAIRPR010000052.1 GCA_031256895.1 Coriobacteriaceae bacterium | reverse complement strand
ATCCTTCCTCAAGCGCGGACAAGATGCTATTGTGGCAAAGGTGCGCGGGAAGGGAGAGCTTCACCACCATCTGGAAAACCTTGGTTTTGTCGAAGGCGCTCCTGTATCGGTGGTATGCGAAAGTGGTGGCAATTTAATAGTGCAGGTCAAAGGGTCGCAAATTGCTCTCAACAAACAAGTGGCAACACGCATCATCACGTGCTGATGCAATGCGCATAGAGAATCAAGGTGAAAACGGAAACGTCGACCAATGCGAAAACCAATGCGGATAGAAGATGAAAACGCAGCCTACGCCGACCTGCTTGCAGGGTCTAGGCGCTTTTGGTATTGATTGACGCTTCCCCAAGGAAAGGAATCACAGGTATGACAGAAGAGGTGCAAGAGAAGACCTTGCGCGAAGTGAACATCGGCGAGACGGCAACGGTTCGCAGGCTCAAAGGCGAAGGTGCCCTGAAGCGCCACATCATGGACATGGGCATCACTAAAGGTGCCGAAGTGTATGTGCGCAAGGTTGCTCCCCTGGGCGATCCCATCGAGGTCACGGTGCGCGGCTACGAGCTTTCTTTACGCAAGAGCGAGGCAGACAGCATTCTGATCGTGTAAGAAAGGCATGTGAGAGGCAGCTTACAGGCCTTATGGTTCGTGTGTGGCCAGTGCCGGAAAACTCCACGCAATCCATCGCAAACCAAATGCCACACAAGCCGAGACGGCTTATTTTTAACCATTAGAGTTACCAAGGGCTAACTTTAAGAAGGGGAACTCAGAGCCAGTCAGGTTCCTGGTCCCGGAAGCAGACAAAAGCCCGCCTGATTAAGAAAAGGAAGAAGCATGGGAATCCACGTAGCACTTGCCGGTAACCCAAACTGCGGCAAGACCACTATGTTCAACGACCTTACCGGAACGACCCAGTACGTTGGGAATTGGCCGGGTGTGACGGTCGAGAAAAAAGAAGGCAAATACACGCGTGATAAGGAGGTGGTCATCACCGACCTGCCCGGCGTGTATTCGCTTTCTCCCTATTCGCCAGAAGAAGTGGTCACGCGCGACTACCTGATGAGCGGTGAACCAGATGTGGTCATCAACCTGGTCGATGCCACCAACTTGGAGCGCAATTTGTACTTTGCCACCCAGGTCATCGATTTGGGCTTGCCTGTGGTGATTGCCCTCAACATGATGGACCTTATCAAAAAGAACGGCGACAAGATAAACGTAGCCAAGCTTTCCGAGCAGCTAGGGTGCCCCATTGTGGAGACCTCGGCGCTCAAGGGCGACGGCATGAAAGAGCTCATGGAAGTCGCGGTGAAAACTGCGAAGGCAAAGAAGCCAGCTACCTCGAAGCTTCATTTCAGCGAGGATCTGGAAAGCGCCCTTTCGCAGATAATCGCCCTGATCGGCGAACGTGTTCCCGAAAGCCGTCTGCGTTGGTATGCGGTCAAACTGTTCGAGGGGGAAGAAAAGAGCATCAAGGAGCTCGAGCTTTCCCCAGAAGATGTGGCGGCCATCACCAGCATTCGAGAAAGGCTTGAAGACGAACTCGACGATGATGCGGAAAGCATCATCACCGTGGCGCGCTATGATGCCATCACCGAATTGGTCTCAGCCACCTTGAAGGCCTCATCAAAAGGCATGAACACAACGCAGAAGATCGACCGTGTCATCACCAACCGTTGGTTGGGTCTTCCCATATTCGTGGTCATCATGTCGTTGGTGTACGTCATTGCGGTCTCGACGGTAGGTACGCTGGTCACCGATTGGGCGAACGATGGCCTCTTTGGCGATGGTTGGCTCTACACCGGTACCGCCGAATACGACCAAGCAGTAGGCGAATGGGAAGATGCGCAGGGCGAGATAGAGGCCTTCCTTGCGGCAGCAGAGGAAGAAGGCATCGACACCGAGGACATCGTGGCGGCCCTCGAGGCAGAAGAGCCGACAGAGGCAGACGAGGCCGCTCTTGCTGGCTTCATCGAGGAAGCCGAGGCAGTTGACTTGAAAGGAAGCCTTGAGGCAGAGGACGGCACCATCGAAACAGTAAGTGCCGCTCAGTTTGCTGAGGCGCTTGAGGTGGCCGAGCCAGACCCTGCCGAATACGGCTTTTACATCGTAGGAATCCCGGTTGCCCTCGGCGATTTGTTAACCTCAATCGAAACTCCGGACTGGTTGCAAAGCCTTGTCCTTGACGGTGTGATAGCCGGTGTCGGTGCTGTTTTGGGCTTTGTGCCGCAGATGATAATCCTGTTCCTTTTGCTTTCCTTCTTGGAGGACTGCGGCTATATGGCGCGTGTTGCCTTCATCATGGACCGCATCTTCCGCAAGTTCGGGCTTTCCGGCAAGAGCTTCATCCCCATGCTTATCGCCTCTGGCTGTGGGGTGCCTGCCGTTATGTCTACCAAGACGATAGAGAACGAAAAAGACCGCCGCATGACCATTATGACCACCACCATGATTCCCTGTGGTGCCAAGATGCCCATCATCGCTTTGGTGTTCGGGGCTTTAGCTGGTGGCAATATGCTTGCGACCTGGTGGGTTGCCCCGCTATTCTATTTCATGGGCGTGGCAGCAATCATCATTTCAGGCATTATGCTCAAGAAGACCCGCTTCTTCGCGGGTGAGGCCACACCGTTTGTCATGGAGCTTCCCCAATACCATCTGCCTGCCGTCAAGAGCCTGCTCATGCACACTTGGGAACGCACCCGCAGCTTCATTGTGAAGGCGGGTACCATTATCTTCGTGTGCGCGATCATCCTGTGGTTCTTGCTGAGCTTCGGATTCTATGAAGGCAGCTTCGGACTGCTTGATCCCGAGGTGCCCGATTACCTGTCGTTCAGCCTGCTTGCCGGACTGGGCAATGTGCTTGCCTGGATATTCGCACCGCTTGGCTTCGGCAGTTGGGAATCCACGGTTGCAACCCTGACAGCCATGGCAGCTAAGGAAAATGTGGTATCTACCTTAGGTATCCTGTTCAGCATGGGCGAAGCCGGCGAAGGCGATGCTTCAATGTGGATGGCATTCGCGGACATGCTCAAGTTCTCCACTCCTGCCATCCTTGCCTTCTGCGCGTTCAACCTTTTGTGCGCTCCTTGCTTTGCAGCTATCGGCACCATTCGCCGCCAGATGGAAAGCGCAAAATGGTTCTGGTTCGCCATTGGGTACATGACCGTTTTCGCCTGGTGCGTCGGTCTGATGATATACCAATTCGGAATGTTGGCCACCGGTACAGGCGGCTTTGATATCTGGACCATAGTGGCCATCATCATCTTGGCAGGCTTGCTCTTCCAGCTGTTCCGGCCTACGCCGCGCTATCATAAGGAAGCAGACGCGAAATAGGAGACGAAGAAGACAACCAGAAGCTACAGAGGAGAAAGCATGTTTGAACAGATCACGCCTGCAACGGTCATAGTCCTTTTGATAATAGGCGCCCTCTTTGTGCTTGCCGTGCGCCGCCTGCGAAAAAAGGGGACCTGCGATTGCAAGGAATGCACTTCAGGAACGGGCTCTTGCCCCAGCTGTGGCGCAGCCGAAAAGATGGCGGCGGACATGCAAAAGGCTGCTAGCATACAAAAGGCTGCTAGCATACAAAAGGCTGCAGACATGAAAGACTAGGCAAAACTGACGCAGCGGCGATCGATGCGGATCTGGTGCTCGAAGAGAGTTGTTGTTGGCATCTCCAAGGGGCGGTTCCTTCAAGGGCCGCCCCTTGTTGGTTGGTGCGTCCCTTGTTTCAGTTGCCGGGCTTTCCACCTGCTGTGCCTTGCTCGGGCTGCGCCTGTTTCAGCCCGTGCCCCCGTGGTGTCCTCGCGCCGCGACGATTGTGTGTTGTGATGCTTGCGTGCCCCCGTGGTGTCTTCGTGTCGTGATGCTTGTGTGCCCCCGTGGTGTCTTCATGTCGTGATGTTTACGCACCGTGATGCTTGTGTGCCCCCGTGGTGTCCTCACGCCGCGATGCTTGCGCACCCCGTGCCTGCTGTGCGCTGTGCCTTCCTTGTGCCATGCCAGCCATATGTCGCATCTCCTTCATATTGTGCCATTATGCAGTTTCAAGTGTTAATAGTGTGTTGCGAAGTGGGTCATGCCATGGGTTACCATGTGTTACGGAAAACGACAGGTGGCTTTTCTGAACAATATTGTTTCACGTGAAACATTCGTTCTGTTCCTTTATCCTCATTTACCGTTGCTCCATGGGCACCGGCAGGATTCCTGGTAGATCGCACAGTTGCTCCTGGCTGACCCAAGCGCGCCAACAAGGTACCTTCTTGTTAACCCGCGAACAGCAACTAGATGCTTTCTCGTTAACCCGCGAACAGCAACTAGTCGCATTTTTTGCCGAATTTCTCGTGCTGTGTCTGTTGGAAGCCTTCCAGGTTAACCTTCCTCATCGACTGCCGTTGCGGTTCACCTCTCATCAATAAGAAGGATTCTTTGCTCTTGTCGAACGAGGGCAAACCGGCTACCGGAAGAGTTGTCGGCGAAGCCGTGAACGGTTTATCCCACGTTTTCGATGTTTGGCAAGAAGTGCACGTGCGAACGACAGAATCCTGAGAATATGAGGATAACGCAAAAGCGGGGAAAATGAGAAGCGATATGTGGAGAAATTGTAAGCCTAAACTAACTTCTCTTGCGGCTTATCGAAAGTTAGCTTAAACTAACAAATGTACCGAGAACGAACATGACCTACCTCCTCTCAAACTCTCGGACACCTCGTCTGCTTTTCCGGGCAACAGGGCTCTACTCGTCTGGCCATCTGTTGCAAATGGGTAGCGGGAATACTTTCCCCCTCTCTTCCCGCTACCCCTCTCCTCGGGAAACCTTCCCTCTTGAACAAGACTACAGGATTCGGGAAACCCTCCTTCTTGAAAAAGACTACAGAATTCGAGGAACCCTCCTTCTTGAAAAAGACTACAGGATTCGGGAAACCTTCCTTCTTGAATAAGGCTTCAGAATGCGACCGCACCGTCGGCCCCCCAGAGAATGAGTCCTTCACAACGCCCCCCTGCCGAACAAACCAGATAATACGGCAAGAAAATGCGACTAGTTGCTGTTCGTGGGTTAACAAGAAAGCATCTAGTTGCTGTTCGCGGGTTAACAAGAAGGTACCTTGTTGGCACGCTTGGGTCAGCCAGGAGCAACTGTGCGATCAACCAGGAATCCAGCCAGTGCCCATGGAGCAACGGTAATTGAGGATAAAGGAACAGAACGAATGTTTCACGTGAAACAATTGTGCTCTTACTGGTGAGTTGCGAACATCAGCAAAAAGGGAGTCACAACGATGACCGGAAAGCATCAGAAACCGAAAACCAGCAATAACCGAAAAGCAGCGGTAACTGAAACGAAGGGCTTCCGAAGGGAAGGATTCCAAAAAACTTAAAGGAAGGCGTCCGAACGGAAGGGTACCAGGCGGAAGATTGCCACAGAAGGCTTCCAAAAAAAAACGAAACGGTTACAATTCGCGGATTAGCCATCGACAACGCGGCATTCGGATTGCCCCCAATCGATTAGATAGAGAAAGTTGCAGGTGAACAACCCCTGATGTCCAGCCCGTAAACGAACCCGTAAACAGTAGCACGAAACTGCGGGTGTTTCGTATAACGCAGGCGGCCTCGGGCATGCAAGACTGAAATTGTGGTACGATAGACCCCTGCTCAGATGTCGGTTACGGGGATGTGCCGCGAGCAAGGGAGATGTTACCCGCAAAACCAAACGGAGGCGCTATGACAAAGAAGATGTCGAAGTCCCACGAAGACTACCTGGAGGCTATTGTTGAACTGGGCGGAACCACCGATAATCCTGTAAGGTCGGTCGATGTGGCCGCAAACCTTGGCGTTTCAAAGGCATCCGTGAACAAGGCGATCGGTTCCCTCAAGGAAGAGGGTTTGCTCGACCAGCCCTATTACGGCGACATAACCTTGACTGAAGAAGGCTACGAATACGGGACCGCCGTTCTTGAGCGACACCACCTTCTCTTCGAGTTCCTTACGAAAGGCCTCAATATTGATGCGGAAGTCGCCGATCGGGAAGCCTGTCTGATGGAACATGCTATCAGCGACGAATCCTTTGAGAAATGGCTTGCCTACATCAAAAAGCTCAAACTATAGAGGTTTCGGTAATTATCGACCCAAGGCGACAACTGCCAAAGAATTAAAGTACAACCAATAAGGGGAATCGCACGGGTTTCCTCTCTCATGCAGGCCCAAATCGCCGGGAAGGGGGTCGTCGGACATCCGCCTGGGGAGGTCCGCCTGGGGAGGTGGCGTAGGGAAGCCCTCATATGGGTGCATCCGTCAGGGAAGGCGGCATCGGGATGCGCGCATACAAAGCCAGGCATCGGAATGCCCGCATACAAAGCCAGGCATCAGGTCGGTGGTTCGCAGATACACGCCGCCAAGCGGAACAGCAAGCCCCTTACCCCTTCGCTGTATTTTCTGCCGGTATCGAAAAGCTCGTCGATTATACCCAGGGTGCCCTCGATGAATTCGGTTCCTTTTGGGGAAATTCCCAGTTCAATAGTGCGTCTGTCAGCAGGGGACCGCAGAGTTGTCAAGAGGCCTTTGTTGGAAAGCTCGCTGATGCACGTTGAGACAACGGTCTTATCCATGTAGAGGTAATTTGCCAGATACCCCGCAGACAAAGGCCCGCTTGTCGTCGCAAGCGTCAACAGGAGGTAATAGGCGTTTACCGAGACCCTTCCGGCAAGTGCCTGCTTCAGCCTTTTCTCGCGGAGGGAAAAGGTCTCTATGTTCTCGGAAAGCCTTATGGGTGACATGTTGATGAGCTGCTGAAACTCTGTGGCATAGGTTTCTACGGTCGTGCCATATACGGAAATGGCCTTATTGAGCGCATACAGGTGGAAATCGGCCAGCGCCTTCAACACCGAGTGGGCAATGTTTTCGAAGAAGGCAGTGCCCTCATCCGTCAGGGTCAGGCTTACAATGCGTCGGTCGTCGCGGGAAGCCACCCTTTGCACATAGCCATGCAGAACAAGTTCGTTGGATACATTGGAAACATTGCTTGCATGCTGTTCAGTGCTTTTGGCGATGTCGCTCACACGTTGGGGGGTCTTTGCAGAATAAAGGTATGCTATCAGACGTATCTGCCTGAACGAGACATGGCCGTTCTGCAGCGCGACGTTCTCAATTATCCGGATGCAACTCGTCTGATAGGCGAAGATTGCCGAATTTATGTTTGAAGAAATCTTCATACAATCATTATAAAAAACCTACGGCCTCTCCGGTATGTTCTTTATTATTTTCAACTATTAGAAGAGCGAATATTTTCCAATCATTACTTTTCTCAAAGCCAACCATTTCTTGGTCACCGCTGCTGTTCCGATGCTTAAACTGATGCCGCTGAGAGAAGCTGGCTGGTTTCGCATTGTGGATAATGCGCTCAACCTGAGCCATTGTTGCGCAGCGCGAGGGCCGCACAACACAAAGCAGAGCAAAAGGGAGAAAAGGAGACAGAAATGGGAGAGACAAACGGGAACAGAGGAATCAGAGGGAAACATGCGCCGATGGCAGAAGCCGGCGGGAACAGGGAGAGGCCGGAGCTGGCGGCAGAAGCCGGCTGGAGCGGAGAGAGCGGAGAGCGCGGAGAGCGCGGAGGGAAACATGCGCCGATGGCAGAAGCCGACGGGAACAGGGAGAGGCTGGAGCTGGCGGCAGAAGCTAGCGCGAACAAGCAGAAGCGGGCGCTGACAAGGCGAGGCTTCCTTGCCGGGGCAGCCGCTGCGGCAGCGGGGTTTGCCGCTTTTAGCCTGTCTGGGTGTGCCACACAAGAGACCGGCGGCAAACAAGATACCGATAAAGCAGGCCCAGATGGGGGAGCTGCCGCTGGATATTCCGTTATGCAAGGGCAAGGTAACGACATTGAGATATTCGATACCGAATTGCTTATCATCGGCTGTGGGCAAGGCGCCATCGCCGCCGCGTGGGATGCCTTGAGCGAAGGCCAATCGTTGATGATAGTGGACAAGGCGCCCGCTCATCATGGCGGTCCCACAGCCTGGTCCTGGGGCTGCTATTCAATCCGTGACAATCCTGTGGGGGCAAACGACTACCTGAACGCCGATCCCATCCTGCGCAAGAACATCTACGAGTATTTCACGGGCAGTTATCCCGAAGGAGCCGTGAACAATGTCATCTATCAGATCAACAAAGGCCAGATACTGGCTTCCCGCGACAAACAAGGCAATGTGGATTCCCCCGATGTGTCAGGCACCGGGGCTGGGAAATACGTCTACTTCGAGCAATACTTCAAACACGAGATAGATGCCTTAGCAGCACGCTACCGTGCGCAGATGGTCGATAACACCATGATAACCGACCTGTTCATCGATGGCGGCACCTGCCATGGCGCTATGGGCATCCACATTCCCACGGGGAAGTTCCGCGTATTCCGTGCGAAGGCGACCATTATGGGGACTGGCGCCCCGGTGTGGATGTTCGGCTGGGTGAACACCAAGCCTGCCTCATTGGGAAGCAGCGACAACACGGGAGAAGTGCAGCACGCCTGCTACCGCCATGGCATCGGGCTTGCCGAGGCAGAAGTGCCCTCTTACGACTTCTACAACTACTACCCCCGTGTTGCGTTCGGTTCGGTGACCGGCATGGATTCCATCATCCTGCAATCCGCACAGGACAAGGATGGCAAGCCTGCATTTGGGGATGGCTTCCTGAAGCCCTACAACCCCAAGGTGTACCTGCAGCACACCTTTGCCAAGCTGGTCGAAGATGGCAGGGTAGGCCCCCTGGGCGGCATCTATACCAAGTGCGAGATCCAGGGAGGCGAAGCGTGGATGCGTAAAGACATCGCTTCAGCACAGAAGAAGTTCTTCAATGTGGACGTGTCAGCCGAATACGTCGAATGCATTCCAGAGCTTTTCGACAAAGGGGGACAACCGATCACCGATGCGAACATGATGACCGAGGTCGAAGGGCTCTTCGACCTGCATGCCGCCGGTTCGGGCATCCAGGCAGGAAGCACCAACACCGGCTTCAACTCCACACAGATAAAGATGAACGGCGCCTATGCTGGCCACTGTGCCACGCAGTTCCTCAAGAACAAGGCCAAGAAGCCTGTTTCTTCCGAAATAGATTGGCAGCCGGTACTCGATGAATACAAGCGCCTTCATGAGCTGCGTACCCGCAAGGTGGAAGGAGGAATCCGCCCCAGCTTCATACGTGAGAAGATCCAGCACCTCACCATGGGCTTCTTCAACGTCTCCCGCAACGGAGAGACCATACAGGCAGCCTTGGAAGAGCTTGACCGGATAAGGAAGGAAGAGCTGCCCCTCATGTATTGCGCCGATCAGTACGCGAACTGGAACAGGGAATGGCGCGATGCCATCGAGACAACGGCAATGCTGGACCTTTCCTACATCAGTGCACAGGCCAGCCTGTTGCGTGAGGAATCGGGCCGTTTCATGTATCGACGTGCTGATTTCCCCGAGGTCGATCCAGCTTGGGATGGCTGCTACACCCTTTGCCGCCTGGCCGAAGGGGAATATCGGGTATCCAAAGAGACCTTCCCGGAACTATAGCATCGGATCAATAACATCAAAAACCACCATATCGAAACGAGAGCCCAGACAATATGCTGTCTCTTGAGAGCCTAAGATTCTGTCTGCACCCCCATGCTTTTGGAACGAGAATCTGGCCAGAAACGAAGAATTACCTAAAAGGGAGAATTGATATGAAACTGAGAATACAAAAATACAACCCCCAGGTCGATGCAGCCCCCTATTATGTCGAGGGAGAGGTGGCCTTCCGGGAAGGCATCACAGCGCTCGATGCCGTATATCTGTTCCACACCGAGATAGAGCCGGTGAACTTCGATTACGCCTGTGGCGGGCGCATCTGCGGACGCTGCGGTGCAATGGTGGACGGTGAACCGAAGCTCATGTGCTTTGCGTTGCTGGATGACTCGACGCATACGCTTGAACCCCTGAAGGGATTCGACGTCATCCGCGACCTTGTGGTCGACAAGAGCGAGTTCGACCGTCGCATCGCCGAGGCAGATGTCAGGATTATGCTGGAGCCGGTCACGGAAGAAACCGCTGCTCCTGCTGATTTCAACGCCGACGAGCATGAGGCGAACTATGACCTCATGATGTATCTGGAACGTTGCGCCCGCTGCGGGCTTTGCACGGTGAAGTGCCCCGCATTGCAGTTGAACAAGGAAAACTATGTCGGAGCGGCGGAAATGATACAGATCGCCTTCAAGGACATGGATTGGTACGACAAAGGCGACCGCATCGCCCAGGCTGTGGGCAGCGGGCTTTATCGCTGCATCCGGTGCGGTGTGTGCGACGAGGTCTGCACGCAACAGGTGCCCCATCTCAAGATTTGGGCATATCTTCGCGCGAAGGCTGAAGCCCGTGGCCTGGTGCCGAGCTATGCTGTTTAACTGACGGAAAGAGAAGGCTTCAAACGCCTAGGCGGCAGAGCGCCCACGTTGCGACCCGCCTAGGCGGCAAAACGCCGCGGACAAGGGGACGGTTCAGCCGGACGCGGACAGAGGGACGGTTCATCCGTGGACAGGGGGACGGTTCCCGAAGGGAAAGTGGACAGATGAACCGTCCCCCTGTCCACGGCTGAACCGTCCCCCTGTCCGCGTCCCCCTGTCCGCCCTCAATGTGTGACGGCATGTTATGGATCGGCCCCGTTGTGACCCGCCTAGGCGGCAGAGCGTCCAAGGTGCAGATTGGTGAGATGCAGGGCTTAGCGGCTGCCCAGCATACGAAGGATTGCCGCAAGCTTTATCTCTTCGGCGGGGCTGATGGTCTCGCTGTCTTGAAGCACAAGGGCAAGCTTGCGCACCTCTGCTTCCCGGTTGGCCTTCAAATAGGCCGACATGGCTGCGAAGATGGACTTGTGTATCAGGGCGACATCCTTGGTAAGATAGGCGCTTCCTTCGTACAGCTGGGCGGCAAGGAACCATTCGCCCTGGTCTTTGAGCATCTCGGCTTCAGCAAACAGCGAAGCGAATTCATCGTGGGGCTCGACGGAAGAAGGCGCAGCCATGGTGGCGGGCACCGGTTCGGGCGTTGGGGAAGGTGCCTGGGAAGGTGTCCAGCCCGGCAGGGAGGTTGGGGCTTCGTCGGATGGTGCGATCGGGGCTTGGTACGAGGCTGACCCGGTTCCCCCCATTGGGGCAAGCGGCTTAGGCATGAAGGTGGCGGGGGACTCGCTGGCGTTCTGGTCAGCCACGGCATGCCCCGTCATTGCGAGGTATTCATCCACCGACAAGATCTCGAAGCCTTCTTCGGACACCCCGGACGCCCCGGACGCCCCGGATGCCGCTTCAGCGAGGCCTGCGTCTGAATGGACGATCTTGCCAGCAGGCTTACCTGCGGATTTCTCACTCAAGCCGAAATGCAAGGGGTCAGAGGCACGGGAGGGCAAAGCGACAGGAAGCTCCAGAAGCCCGGGCTCGGCTGCAGGAGCAGCCACGGGTTCTTGACCCAATGTGGCTGCCGGATCAACCATAGGCCCATGCCCGGATGCGGGTGCAGGCGTGGTCTCGGGAGCTGGGTCAGGAACGGGAAAGGCTTCGCTTCCGGGCAGGGGAACGGTCGCGGGTGCGGTGCCTTGCCCAAGCGATGTCCCGATATCGGGGCTTTTCTGTGCCGATTTGATATGAAGGCCGAACTTGAAGGGAGGCTCAACGTGCTTTGCGTGCGAGCCCCTCTTGCGCCGGGGGTGTTCCTCGGGCCGTGTGTGCCTGCCTGGTACATCTGACCCTTCGACAAGGGCCGAGGGGTCAGGATAAGGCAAGGGGGATTCTTTGTCCGACATGTTTGGAAGCCCATCGGGTCCGGGTACGTCGTTTGCGGGATTCGCCTGATCGGGGCTTTTGGGGCCTTGTGCGCCTTCAAGGCTTGAAAGGCCTTCCCTCTCGGCCTCGTCAACAGCTGCTTCAGAACGCTCAGCAGCCTCCTTGGTGACATCCGCAGCATCCCTTGTGACGCCCGCAGCGTCCTTCACAGCCTTTACGGCTTCCTGCCCGTGAGCGGCCAGCGCTTCTGTCTCGCGTGTTCCCCCGGCAGCTTCCCTTGCCTTCTTGGGCTCTTGCCCCAGGGCCACTGCGGCTTCTTTCTCGGTAGACTTTTCAGCGCTCTTTGCTGCCTTGCCGGAATCCTTCGACTGGGCTATTGAGGTCTCCTTCACGGAATGCCCGGAAGCACCTGTCGCTGCTTTCCCTGCGTTCTGTCCATGGGTGCCTTTCGCCTCCTTTTCGGAAGACTTCCGGGAAGCGTCAGCTGCCTTTTTGGCACCATTGCCTTTTTCACCCCTTTGACCGGCATGTTTCTTCCTTCCGAGCGACATGATGCTCCAATAGGTCGCTACCGGAAGGATAAGGCACGCACCCGCAAAGACGGGGAACACATCGTGGCGGTTGTTGACTACCACTACCAGATAGAACAAGACCCCCAAAACAATGAGCAAGACGAAGGCGGTCACCACAGCTATGCGCTGTCGCGAGCCTTTTCCCAGCACGATGCCGATGACAAGCCCAAGTATGATCGCGCCTGCTACCACGCAGACAGCCAGGATATTGTCGGTCAGAGATGATAAAAACTGCATGTTGTGCCCTACCTTACCGCTGGTTTTATGATAGATTCACTCTATACTGTTCACTATAAGGTATAAGGGCTGTAATCACAAAGCATCTTCAAGATAAGCTACAATTTCAATAAAAATAACCACCGTTCACCTCCCAATATTACCGTATAGGGTCAATGAATGGTTCTGTACGAGCTACGTCTGCAATCTCCGAATGCCTCGCAAGCGTTGGAGGTTCCATAAAAGCCTGAAAGAATCACGGGGATAGGGGCGGCAGCCGCCAGACAACGGGAGGGTAAACGACGGGCAACCGCCAGACAACTGGCGGATAAACGACGGGCAACCGCCAAGCGCCCGGCCGGCCACCGCTTAGCTATCCGGAGGCAGCAGGCGGGCAGCCGATGGACGGACGGCGAGCAACAGGCGGGCGGTCGGCTGGCAACAACCAACCAACCCACAACCAACCAACCCACAACCAACCAACCCACGAACAACCGGATGGCAACAACCAACCAACCCACAACCAACCAGCGGGCAACAACCAATCAACCGTCAAACAACCGGCTGGCTACCAAGAGCTGTGGATTTTGTGCGATATATGGAGAATCGCTTGTCAAAGCAGCTTGCTAATGGGGTACGATTGCCAAAATGTACCGAAAGGCAGCGAAACGGTGCCCCCGCTGTGGAGTTTCAGGGGGATGAATGGTGTTTCACTGTCGATTGAAAGCTTCGGAACCGGGATTTTTGGAGAGTGACGAAACAAGGCTGCGAAGCAGGTAGCTGGTGTGGCTGGGGGTCTTTCGGTGAAAGCCGGGAAACCCTCAAAGGGAGAAGGTACCAATGAGGATTGCAATATGTGAAGACGTGCAGGTACAGCGTGAAGAGCTGGTCCGTGTCGTCAAGAAATGGGCTACGGCGAACGCCGAGCCATTGGTGGTGCGCGAATACAAGAACGCTGATGCCTTCTTCTTCGGCCTAGAGGCCGAAGGGCTTTTCGACATCCTGTTCCTCGATATCGACATGGGCGAAGGGCAAAGCGGCATTGAAGTGGCCCAAAGGGTGCGCAAGCTCAGCGACAAATCCGTCATCGTGTTCACCACCGCCTTCGAGGAACACGTCTTTTCTGGCTATAAGGTGCAGGCCTATGATTATCTGCTCAAGCCCATAAAGAAAGAAGAGGTCTTCGCGGCGCTCGATCACGTGAGGCAACGGCGGAAGGCTTCCCGGGAAGACACGATAGTGGTCTCGTGCGATCGCGAAAAGAAACGGATCGTGGTGAACGACATCCGCTATGTCGAATCACACCGCTACATGCTGGCCATCCATGTGCCGGAAGGAATCGTGTGGACCCGCGACCGGATATCGCACATGGCAGCACTGCTGCCGAAGGACATCTTTGTCTTTCCGCACCGTTCCTTCATCGTGAACCTGAAGCATGTAGAATCGGTGGGGAAAGGCACGATGACCATGGTGGGTGGAGCGATAATCCCTATTGCCCGGCCGAACCAGCGTGACATAGACAAGCGTATGTACGCCTTTTTCGGATAAGGCACAGACTGCCTCGCCATGATAGGAGAAAACGACATACCATGCTTCTTGGCTATCATCAGCCTTGAGTACATCGCCCTCTTCTTCACCGTCACTCTGTTCCTGGGCGTCATCTTCCAAGGGAAGCGCCCTTCGATCCTCCACAGTGCGCTTTCTGCTTTGGCAATGGCCGCGCTGTTCGTGCCCTTCCAGGCGTTCGCCTACTTCGAAGCGCTTTCGATGTTCTCGGTCGCACGCCTGCCGATAGCAATCCTGGTGCTTTTCGTGTACCTGCGCCTTTTCATGCCGGGGAATGTGCCCTATCAGCTTTTCTGGGCATTCTCTATCGTGCTGACCACCACGGTGGTGACCTTGTTGGCGTGGATGGGCGTCTTGTTCTTCATGAACCCCTTAGGGCTTGAGAAAACGCAGCTACAGGCCATCGTGTCATCTTTGACGGTTGCCTCGATGGCGGTCATCTCGTTCTTCACCTCGAAGAGGTATTACGTGAGCGAGTTCATGTTTCCCAAGTTGACCGCGGTCATGCTGCTTACCGATGTGGTCTGCATCGGCATCTTCATGTTCTTGATGCGCGATGCAACATACCCGCAGTTCATGCTTGAGCAGTTCTTGAGCGGGGCATCGTATTCCTCGCTGCTGTTCCTGATGCTCATCTACAGCAACATGGCCGTCATATACATCCTGATGCTCGATTCTTCGGAGGCGTTCAAGCGCAGCGAGCTTGAGAACCGCTATTATCATATGGAACGCCAGACCATGACGCTGTTCGATGGAACCTATGCCGAATTGCGGGGCTTGCGCCACGATATGCGCAACCACGCCATTGCGGTGAAGATGTTCCTTGATAAGAACGATAACGATGGCCTGCGAAAATACATTGCGAGCTTCAACGACATGACAGACGACAAGCCTCTTCTCATACAGTGCGGCAACCATGTCGTCGATGTATTGCTCAACACGAAGTTCGCCATCGCACAGAGCCTTGGCATAGATGCGCATGCCCGCCTTGAGCTGCCGGATGACCTGGTGTTGGACGAAGTTGAAACGGTATCGCTGTTGGGGAACCTTTTGGACAACTCCATCGAAGCCAGCGAGAGGTGGTCGAAGGCTGCTGCCCAAAACAAAGGCCACCAGGAAGCGCCAGCCCTTGAGGCTCTGCAAGCCGCCGAGGACCTGCCGTCTGTCGAGCCCGTCGCCGCGCCAGCGTCCACACCGGATGCAAGCCACGCCGCCGAGCCCGTCGCCGCGCCAGCGCCCATCGAAGCCTTGCAT
>JAIRPR010000027.1 GCA_031256895.1 Coriobacteriaceae bacterium | reverse complement strand
GGAAATGGACTGCAACCTGGTGACCAAGGTGGCAAAGACCTTCAGCTACACCACCGACGACAACGACGTCTTCCTTACTCTGGACGCAACCGACCGTGCGGGCAACAAGCTGGAAGAGGCCCGTTCCGAGGCCATCACCATAGACAAGACAGCCCCGATCATCACCGTGGCCTTCCGCGAAGGCGGCAATGGCACCCTCTACTATGCGCAAGACCGCATTGCCGACATCACCGTGACAGAGCGCAACTTCAATCCCGGTCTGATCGAATTGGTGATAGAGGCCACGTATGGCAGCAGGCCTGTGACCACTTTTGCCGACGACTCGAAGACAAGCCATACTGCCGTACTGGTCTTCGACGAAGGCGAATACGACTTCGAGGTGAAAGGCAAGGATTCGGGCGGCCATGAGGCTGTGGTCACCTACAGCGGCGGCAACGAGCGGCATTTCGTGGTGGACAAGACCAAGCCTTCGTTCGAAGAGAACTTCATCGAGTTCGAGAAGGACAACATCTCGCTCAAGGTAGAGGACAACAGCTTCAACGAAGACAAGACCTGCGTTATCAGGATAACCGAGAGGAACTTCGACCCCGAGCTAGCCAAGCTGCGCGTGACACGCAAGGACCCCGGCCTGGCACACGACACAAACGGGCTTGTGGAAGCCACCCCGTCAGTCGTGGGCGGGGCCATGTGGGCAGAGGAAGGCAACACCCATACGATCTCGTTCACCGTGGACCGCGATGCGGTCTATCAGATAGACATCGAGCCGACCGACCTTGCGGGCAATGTTGCCGAACATCGCAGCACGGTGGTCTTCGAGATAGACAAAACGGCACCCGTTGTGATGCAGAAGAACGGGGAATGGGTCGAAAAGGACGATACCGAACTGGTGGACCTGTACCCGGCTGACCGCGCCGACGCCCCCGTGCCGAGCATCGAGTTCGAGGACGTGAACATCGACCATCTGGAATACGACCTCACCGTGTACATCCCCGAGGCCAAAGACCCCGCCAAGCCGCTTATCCTGCGTTCAAGCAAGGCATATGCCGAAAAGGACAAGGAGAAGTCGGGCATCGTCGAGGACGGGCTTTTCACCCTGCCGGACTTTTCCCAAGACGGCGTGTATGCGCTGGAGATAACCGCAATCGATGTGGCGGGGAACAAAAGCCTGCTCAACCGTGACACCTATGCCCGGATGAACGGGCAGGACGTCTTGGCGTACATCCTGAACAACAACCTTGACGCCAAGACCGGCCTTTATTCCATCGAATACGAGAACGGAGAGGCGATCAGCAAAAGGCCGGACAACTTCAGCGAACTCGAGATCTTGGTGTTGACGAAGAAGGATAGCCGCATCGACATAGTCCTGCGCGACAACAATGGCGAAGAGATAGACACCGAAGCGCAGTCGAAGGTCGATGACGGCCTGTACGGCTTCGGCATCTATAACTTCACCATCAGCCCGGATT
Organism: Coriobacteriaceae bacterium; assembly: GCA_031256895.1. Taxonomy (GTDB): domain Bacteria; phylum Actinomycetota; class Coriobacteriia; order Coriobacteriales; family Eggerthellaceae; genus WRIS01. The sequence goes on along the minus strand of JAIRPR010000027.1, from coordinate 22,384 downwards.
TCTTCAAGGACACCTTCCAGGATGATACGGACACCGAGCTGCAGCTCACGGTGAAGAACCTGGGCAACCGGATAGATCTTGGCACCATCCACATCGACAACATCGCCCCCACCTACGAAGTGCCTCAAGAGCTGGAATCATGGCACTGGTTCTATGGAGAAGAAGAACGCACCATCACGGTGACCAACATCAGCGAGCTGATCGATGAGAACCAATGCCGGATATACGACAACGGCCAAGAGATAGGCTTCACCTACGCAAGCGCGGATAACACCATATCGTTCACCTTGGGCAAAGGCTGGCACGACGTGGGGATCATCCTGGACGACATGGCGGGCAACGCCAGCATCTTCCAAGAGCGGTCCAATATCCATGTCGGGTACTTCTGGCTTTGGATAATCGGCGCGTCCTTGCTGTCGGTGCTGATCATCGTAGGGCTCATTGTGGCGCGAAACATCCGGCAGCGCCGTCAGGTCCTTCGCCTTGAGCAGGCCTGATCCAAGCCTGTGAGGGACCGACCGGGCGCGGCGGGGCTTGGGGCAAGTCTGCGCAAAGCCCGGACAGGCCGACAGCTTCGGGCTTGTGCCAAGCCTGTGCCACGCTTGATTGACGCTCACCCATCCTTGGGGCGCCTACCTGGGCACCCCAAGGGGCTTGCCTCAATCGCCCAGGATCGAAGGCATCGCTATGATGAAGCAGGCGCCGCCTTCGGGCAGGTTGAAGGCCTCGATGCTGCCGTCGTGGGCTTCCACGATGGATTTCACGATGGCCAGGCCTAAACCAGAGCCGCCGGAATCGCGGCTGCGCGAGAAGTCGGCACGGTAGAAGCGGTCGAACAACAGCTGGGGATCCACATTGCCGAAGCCCACACCGTCGTCCTTGACAGCGATGACGGAATTGCCTTGCAGGCCGAAAAGCTCGAGAGAGATATGGCCTTGCGGCTTGATGAAGCGGCTGGCGTTCTCGACCAGGTTGGAAACGACCTGCTTCAAACGGTCGGAATCGCCCAGCACGTCGGGCGCCTCGCCAACCACCTGGATATGGGCCTGTCGGTCGCGCAGTAGGGGGGAAAGGCTCTCAAGCACCTCTTGGATCAAGGTGCGCAGGTCGACCCTTTGGAGATGCGAAACCCCGCCCAAGCCTTCGATGTGTTGGAGGGTCAAGAGGTCGTTCGAGAGGCGGCCAAGGCGGCGGCTCTCTTCGATGATGATGCGACAGAACCTTTCTCGCAGGTCGGGCGGTAGGTCGGGGTCGAGCAGCATTTCCGCGTTGCCCTGGATGGCGGTGAGAGGCGTGCGCAGCTCGTGGGCGACATCGCTGATGAACGCCGTTTGGCGCTTTTCGCGCAAGGCCAGGTCCGCCTGCTGGGTGGCGGTCATATTGGCCAGCTGCTCGAAGCTTTCGGTGAGGCAGTCGGCCTCGTAGAGCTCTCCTTTGTGGGTGACGGCAAAAGATGGGCTCCCGTTGATGAAGGAATGGGCATTGCGTGCCAAGGCACGAAGGGGCTCGCTGATGAAATGCCCTATCAGCAGGCTTATCAAGAAGACGACGGCACCTGCGGGAAGAAGCACCCAGAAGGACTGGATCTTGAAGCCGAAGGCGAAGAAGCCTATCAGCAAAATGATGGCACCGGAAAAAAGGGATAACAGGGTCGAGAGCAGCGAGAAATATGTCTGCAGGCGTTTCATCGGTCAGTGCTTGAAGCGATAGCCATAGCCACGTACGGTCTCGACCAGGGTAGGGTCGTACCCGGCGGTCTCTATCTTGTCCCGCAGGCGTTTGATGTGCGTATCCACGGTCTTCGTTTCGGTCAGGTACTCCCAGCCCCAGGCATCACGCAGAAGGTCTTCCCGCGAGACCACCTTTCCGGCGCTCTTCATAAGGCTTGCCAGAAGCTCGAATTCGCGCGGGGTCAGATCGATGCTGCCCGCTTCGCCGGATGCGGTGTGGGCGTCTTCGTCTAGGGTGATGCCGCCGGCGGTGACGGCATGGCTTGAGCCAGGCAGGTCGTTGCCCTGTCCGCGCCGCAAGAGCGCACGGACGCGGGCTATCAGCTCGCGCACGCCGAAGGGCTTCGCCAGATAGTCGTCGCCCCCTATCTCCAAGCCGACCACCTTGTCAAGCTCGGTATCGCGGGCCGAAAGGAACAGGACGGGGATGGACGTGCGTGCCCGCAGGCGGCGGCAGAGCTCGTAGCCGTCTATGCCCGGCAGCATGATGTCCAGGATGAAAAGGTCATAAGGGTTCTTCATGGCCAAGGCGAAGGCGTCTTCGCCGTTGTCGATGACCTCGACAAGGAAGCCTTCTTTCCTGAGTGCGTAACTCACGAACTCGGTGATGGATGGCTCGTCGTCTACAACAAGGATACGACTTGCTGTCTCGTTCATGGCAAACCTTTCTTGGGTCCGATAGCCTGTTATGCCGCAAGCCACCTGCAGGCCTGCGCCTCCATCGGCATCCTGGCCGGGTGCCCCGGGCGGTCGTTGATGCCGTACCACGATCTTCTCAGGTAGTCCTCGGGATACGTCGGCCATCCCGCTGTTCCGCAGCCTCGCAACCTTGCAGCCTCGCAACCTTGCAATCAAGGCCTGCGGTACCGCTGTGGCACAGGCAGGACGAATCAGGCAAGCGTGGGCAAGAGCTTCCGGCACAAACGTACACCTTCCCCGACAAAAGAGATTCGGGCACCTGATATAATAGCACGATATGGAACGCTTGCCGGGACTCTTGGCTTTTTACGAGGTGATTGTTGGAAACATGTTACTTGCGGCAGACATAGGAAACACACAGACGGTGCTTGGCCTTTATGCGCAGGGGACGCTCTTGCACCTGTGGCGGATGGCCACGAACAAGACGCACACCGCAGACGAGCTGCGTGTCAAGCTGTTGGCGCTTCTGGCCGCCGATGCCACGGATGCCTCACAGGTCGACGGCTTCGTGCTTGCCTCGGTGGTCCCGCGCTTGACGGCTTCTTGGGTCGAGGCTGCCCGAGGCCTGTTCGGGTGCGAGGCGCTGAACGTGAATGCACGGACAGCAGCCCTCCTGTTCAAGACCGACTACCACGACCCTGAAGAGATAGGGGCTGACCGCATTGCCGACGCTGTCGCCGCCGTGAGCCTCTATGGTGCACCGGTGGTCGTGGTCGATTTCGGCACGGCAACCAATATCGAGGTCATCGACCGGCGTGGCGTGTTCGTCGGCGGCGTGATAGCCCCTGGCATGGAGACCTCGGCCTTCGCCCTGTTTTCGCACGCGGCGCGCCTGAGCGCCATCGACCTGATAGACCCGCATACCGCGATAGGGGGCAACACCGCCCAGGCTGTTCAGGCCGGCATCGTCTATGGCGAGGTAGAACGGGTTGACGGGCTGGTGAGGCGCATCTTCGCACAACTCGGCTACGAGCCGCCCGTGATAGCCACCGGCGGCCTTGCCCCGGCGGTCGCCCGGCTTTCCACAACGATCGGCACCATCAACCCCGAGCTGACGCTCGAAGGGCTGCGCCTGGTGTTCGAAGCGCAGGCACCTGAAAGGCATTAAGGCGGCAAGGGCACCGGCAAGGCCACCCGGCAACTGCACCGGCAAGGGCACCGGCAGGGCCACCCGGCAAGGCCACCCGGCAAGGGAACCCGGCAAGTGCACCCTGCAAGGGCACCCGGCAAGGGCACCCGGCAAGGCCACCCGGCCGACAACCTTCAATCCCATCGAAACAACCCTTAGGGGGATACAATGCGCCCCGGAAGGCCTCAACCGCTAGAATGGTGCAGCAGGGAACGTCCGGAGACGTTGCCCGCAGGCGGGCATAAGGCCATGGATGCATCCGGGTTGTGCCAAGCCCGCTTTTCGGACATTCAAGAGATAAGAAAGTGAGGGCCCGAAGTGTTGTCAGACATTGAAATTGCCCAAGCAACCAAACCAAGGCACATTCGCGAGGTAGCCGATAGTGCGGGGGTCTCAGAGGAATACCTCGAGTTATATGGGAACTACAAGGCGAAGGTGGATTACAACCTCTTGCGCGACAAGGAACACAGCCCCGGCAAGCTGGTTCTGGTGACCGCCATCAACCCCACGCCTGCCGGCGAAGGAAAGACCACCACCACCGTAGGACTGGCCGATGCCCTTTCCCTCATCGAGAAGCGCGTCATCGTGGCCTTGCGTGAACCCAGCCTAGGCCCGGTGTTCGGCATCAAGGGCGGGGCGGCAGGCGGGGGCTATGCCCAAGTCATCCCCATGGAAGACATAAACCTTCACTTCACGGGCGATTTCCATGCGATAGGAGCGGCAAACAACCTTTTGGCCGCGCTTATCGACAACCACATACAGCAGGGCAATTCCCTGGGCTTCGACCTGCGCAAGATAACCTGGAAGCGCTGCGTGGACATGAACGACCGGCAGCTGCGCAACGTGGTGGACGGCCTGGGGGGCAAAGCCCATGGGGTGCCGCGTGAGGACGGCTTCGACATCACTGTGGCCTCCGAGATAATGGCCATCTTCTGCCTGGCCACGTCCATCACCGACCTGAAAGAGCGCATAAGCCGTATCGTCGTTGGCTATACGCGTGACGACCAGCCCATCACTGCGGGCGACCTCGAGGCACAAGGAGCCATGTGCGCCCTGCTGAAGGATGCCTTGAAGCCCAACCTGGTGCAGACGCTTGAAGGGACGCCCGCCTTCGTCCATGGCGGCCCCTTTGCCAACATAGCCCATGGCTGCAACTCCATCATGGCAACGCGCATGGCCATGGCCCTGGGTGATTACTGCATCACCGAGGCCGGCTTCGGGGCAGACCTCGGCGCCCAGAAGTTCCTGGATATAAAATGCCGTTTGGCCGGGTTGAAGCCCGATGCCGTGGTGGTGGTAGCCACCGTGCGCGCCCTGAAGAACCACGGGGGCGTGGCAAAGGCCGACCTCGACACCGAGGACCTGGCAGCCCTTGAGGCCGGCCTTCCCAACCTGCTCCAGCATGTCGAGAACATCACCCAGGTCTATGGCCTTCCCTGTGTCGTGGCCATCAACAAGTTCCCCACCGATACCGCAGCCGAGCTTGCCCTGGTCGAGGCGAAGTGCAAGGAACGAGGCGTGAACGTAGCTTTGTCGGAGGTCTGGGAAAAGGGCGGCAAGGGAGGCATTGCGCTTGCTGAAGAAGTGGTGCGCCTGTGCGAACTGCCCAATGGGTTCCGCTTCAGCTATGCCGACGAGCTCGGGATAGCCGATAAGATCGAGGCGATAGCGCAGAAGGTGTACCATGCCGAAGGCGTGGACCTCGAGCCTGCCGCCAAGAAGGAGATAGAGCAGCTTGAGGCACTGGGATTTGGCCATATGCCTATCTGCGTGGCAAAGACCCAGTACAGCTTTTCCGACGACCAAGCCAAAGTGGGAGCCCCGCGGGGCTTCCGCATCACCGTGCGCAAGGTGAAGGTGTCTGCCGGCGCAGGCTTCATCGTTGCCTTGACCGGCGACATCATGACCATGCCGGGGCTTCCCAAAGCGCCAGCGGCGCAGCGCATCGATGTGGACGAGTCCGGCAGGATCTCGGGGTTGTTCTAGGAGGACGGGTGATAGACAGGGCTTTCATAGACGCCTTGGCCAGCAAGGAACCGACACCGGGCGGCGGAGGGGCAAGCGCCTATACGGCGGCCTTGGCCTCGGCCTTGGCCTCGATGGTCGGCAACCTGACCATAGGCAAGAAGAAGTATGCCGCAGTAGAGGCCGAGATGTGCGCAGGACTGGACCGCTTGGCAGCGCTGCGCGAGCGTCTGCTCGGGCTTATCGAGGAAGATGCTTTGGCTTTTGCCCCCTTGGCAGCCACCTATGGTATGCCAAAAGACACGCCGGTTGAACAGGAGCTGCGCGAAGCTGCCATGCAGAAGGCCCTGATAGGCGCAATCGAGGTCCCTCTTGAGATAATGCGGCAATGCCGGTGCGTGATAGAGCAAACCGACCTCATGGCTTCCAAGGGAAGCCGCCTGGCGCTTTCCGACGCCGGCGTGGCTGCTGTCTTTGCAAAAGCGGCCTTGTTGGGCGCCAGCCTGAACATATTCATCAATACGGCCTCCTTGACCGACGCAAGCCTTGCAGACCAGTACAACAGCGAGGCGAACGACATAATTCGGGAAGGTTCTGAGATGGCCGACCGGGTGTTCGACTCGGTGATGAGCCAGATTCGCTGAATAAGCAGGCCAAAAGGAACAATGAAGAAGAAAACGGACACGAGGAAGCGGGCGTCATGACCCAGGAACTGACCGGAAAAGAAGTCGCCGACAAGATACACGAGGGCTTGCGTGCCCGCATAGCCGCACTTGCGGAAGCAGGCGTTGTTCCCCGGCTTGCCTTGGTGCGCATGGGCGAGCGCCCCGACGACCTTTCCTACGAACGGACCGCCATCAAGCGGGCGGATGCCCTTGGCATCGAAACGGTGACCTGCGTGTTGGACGGATCAGCAGCTCAGGCAGACATCGAGGGGCTCATCGAGTCGATCAATCAGGATGCCTCGCTTCATGCCTGCCTATTGTTCCGTCCGCTTCCTTCGCACATCGATGAGCAGGCTGTCTGCGATGCCCTTTCTCCCGATAAAGACATCGACGCGGTCTCATTGCTTTCGCTGGCGGGGGTCTTCACCGATGCCGATTCGGGCTTTGCCCCCTGTACGGCAGCAGCTTGCAGGGAAGTGCTTGATTTTTACGGCATCGCCCTTGAGGGCAAGAAGGTTGCTGTGGTAGGCCGTTCGCTGGTGGTGGGGAAGCCGCTTGCCATGATGCTCTTGCGCAGGAACGCGACCGTCACCCTTTGCCATTCCCGGACGGCAGACCTGCCTGCCGTGTGCCAAGACGCCGATATCGTGGTATGCGCGACAGGACGCGCAAAGGCCTTCGGCAAAGCCTATTTCAAGGCAGGCCAGGTTGTTTTGGATGTGGGGATCAACTTCGATGAGGAAGGCCGCCTTTGCGGCGATGTAGACTTCGAGGCAGTGGCTCCCTTGGTGGCGGCGATCACGCCCGTACCTCGCGGGATAGGGGCAGTGACCACTTCGGTGCTCATGGCACATGCGGTTGCTGCGGCCGAACTGGCTGGCAAGACAGGATAGGCAAGACGGGGATTCCGGCAGGAATCCCGGCCGGCAAGACAGGCAAGACGGGGATTCCGGCAGGAATCCCGGCAAGCAGGAATCCCGGCAAGCAAGAATCCCGGCAAGCGGGAATCCCGACAGGAGTCTTGGCCGACAGGAATCCCGGCTGACAGGAATCCCGACAGGGATTCTGACAGAAGGGAATCCCGACAGGGATACCGGTCGGCAGGACAATAAAAGGCAAGAAAACGAAGGCAAGAAAGGCACGAACGGCATGGCGATGTTCTCTCCCACCCAGATATGCGACAACTTCATGGAGGCCTCGGTCAAGAAGGCTGCCTCGCCCGTGTGGCGCCTCTTGGTGCTGGGCTTTGCAGCGGGCATGTTCATCGGCTTCGGCGCGGTGATATCTTCGGTGGCCGCCCATGCCCTGGGCGATGCGGGAATGGTTCGCCTGGTATCGGGCCTGCTCTTCCCGGTGGGGCTTTGCCTGGTGGTCATCCTGGGAACCGAGCTTTTCACGGGTAACGCGCTCATGGTGACTGCCGCATTGGACAAGAGGATAAGTTGGGGCGCCCTTGCCCGCAACTGGGCTTTGGTGTATGTGGGGAACCTTCTGGGGGCAGTGTCATTGGCAGCCCTCATGGCCTTCTTCGGCCATCTGGACATCGGTGCCCGTGCGCTTGCCGTCTACACCGCGAAGGTGGCCGCTGCCAAAGACAGCCTGCCGTGGATGAACGCCTTCGTTTTAGGGGCTTTCTGTAACGTGCTGGTCTGTGCCGCCGTTTACCTGGGCAGTTCGGCGCAGGACACCGCTGGAAAGATCCTTGGCCTGTATCTGCCGGTCATGGCCTTCGTGGTGGCGGGCTTCGAGCACTGCGTGGCCAACATGTACTATATCCCTGCGGGCATCTTTGCCAACATGAACCCGGCTTATTCATCCCTCATCGCCGATGCGGGCATAAACGTGGCGGCGCTTGGCTTCGATGCCTTTATAACGGCTAACCTGATACCGGTCACTCTGGGAAACATCGTCGGTGGCGCGGCCGTAGGCCTGTTGCTGTACTCTACCCACGGCACCCGAAAATCAAAGTAAAGCCCGAAAGGCACCACAGCATACCCCCGGACTGGTGGTCTTCCGGGAACCATAGTTTTGGAGAAACAGTGAACAGGTTGACCTTGAGGTAACTTGAACGTCTAGAATTCCCCCCTTAGGATGGCTTGGCTAGGCAGGTCGTGCGGTCAAAGGCACACGACTGGTCATGCGACGGCTTATAGGGAGCCGATTCGCCTTGAATCAAGACAATCACAAAGACGCACAAAGAAAACCGAGACAGGATCAGCATAATGGCTACGCAGACACAACGAAGGACGTTCAAGCACAGGGTAGGATTGACAATCAGGCTGGTGGTCATCGTGGTGATGATTGCCGGCATCCTGCCGACCACCTTGAGCTTTGCAGATACCGAGGGGGAAAAGGCAGGGCTTGGACAGTCGGTCCTCGGCTCGACAAGCCCAACCCCACAAGCCGCAGGCCAAGCCTCACAAGACACGAACCCCTCTGTCCAAGACCCAGCCGCGCAAGACCCGACAGATCAAGCCGCAAGCCCAGCCGCACAAGACCCGGCAATGCCCTCCACTGGTGCCGGGGAGGCTTCCCACGCAGGCAGCGCGGCAACCCCCCACACGGGCAGCACGGCAACCCCCGACGCAGGCAGCACGACAACCCCCGACGCAGGCAGCACGGCAATCCCCGACGCGGGCAGCACAACGCCCCCGGATGCGGGAAGCCTTATGCCACAGGCAACCGCCCCCCGCAGGATTGCGCCGCAAGCCCAGGAAAGCGATTTCATCACCGATGGGGCGGGCACCATACTCGACTATACCGGTGGCGACATGGATCCGGTCATTCCTCAGCAGCTCGGCGGCAAGCCGGTCACGGCCATCGCCGAGCGGGCCTTTCGGAACAAGGGGCTTACCAGCGTCACCTTCCCCGACGGCCTTCAAAGGATCGGCGACTTCGCTTTTTCAGAGAACAACCTTGCCAACGTGACCTTCACCAACAGCATCAAGTGCATCGGCAAGAACGCTTTCGCCTTCAACAGGCTGACCTCGCTTGAGCTTCCGGCATCCTTGGCCTGTGTAGGAAACCTGCAGACCGGCACCCCGTCTCTGGGCGAGTTCGCCTTCCGGGGAAACAGGATAAGCTCGATAAAGACCCTAGCCACCGTGCCTGGCCAGGCCGCAACCGCCAATTGGCCGCGAGGCCTCAAACAGCTGACCAAAGGGGTCTTCATGGACAACGAGCTCTCAGAGGCAGGCATCCCCGGCACGTGGGACGCCATCTTGCAGATCGGGGACTCCGCTTTCGAGCTGAACCGCTTCACCGAGGTCGTGCTTACGAGCCGTATCACCCGTTATGGGAACCGTGTGTTCGCCAACAACGGGCGCTATGTGTTGTTGAGGGCATTAGGCACTTCTATTCGGAGTTATTCTGTACCTGACGCCTTCGGTGAGATTCGCAAGGATCACCTTTCCCGTATAAGCTTGGAATGCCGTGATGAATCAGGCAAGCTTCTTGCAAGCGTGGCCCAAGGCGTCGATCTTACGCACCAGGTGGCTGACACGAGCCAGCTTCCTTTAAGAGGCAACACCTACCCCATGGCTGTTCCTGCCTTCACCGGCCTTGTTCCGGTCGGTGCGACTGCCGGTGCGCTGAGCGCCGATGCCACAACGCTGGAGCTGCCCATCACCCAAGCAGACATGCAGGTGGTCTTGACCTATCGCGACACCACCGGCAAGCCGGTCATAGCGGGTGTCGATACCCTGCGCCTTACGGCAGGTTCGGGCAACGGGCGCCTCACCAAGGCACAGCTGTTGGCGGGCGTCACGGCAAGCTCTGCCGATCGCAGCCGCGACCTCACTGCGGACATCAGGGTGGAAAAGCCCCTCAACGCCCTTTCTGTGGCAGGGGGCGATTGGTACCTCGATATCTCGCAACCCTTCATCTTCCAGGTGAAATACACGGTTACCGATGCCCAGAACAACACGACCTCAACCGTATGGCGAAGCGTGGCTGTCGGTGCCGACATCCTGAACATGGATCTAGGCAATGGCTGGAAGTATGGCGATTTCGACTACGATGGCGACACCCTGAAAGGCTTCTCTGCGCAAGGGCTGGCCAAGCTTGCCGATACCGCCCGTGCGGCACAGGTCTCTCTGCCTGACATCAACCCGCATTCGCCGGTGCTGAGCCCTATCAGGGTCATAGGCGAAGACGCCTTCGGAAAGGCCGGATCAAGGCCTGCTGAAAACCCCAGTATGCAGTTCGGGGCGATAGACTTCTCGCGGATTGCGGCCAACTTGGAAGTGATTGGAAAGAACGCCTTCCGTTGCTATGGCGCCCTCTACGGCACCAGCCACACCTTGGACCTGAGCCAGCTGCATGCCCTGAGGGAGATAGGGCAAAGCGCATTCCTCTGGTACGAGTCGAACCAGGCGCTCGACCTGAGCGGCTTGATATCGCTCAGGGCGATCGGACAGGAGGCCTTTGCTTCTTATGATGGCCCTGAGCTGCGCTTCGGCTCTCAACCGTGCTTGGAAGTGATAGGGGTGAACGCATTCAACAACTTCAAGGGCTCCAGCAGCGCCGTGCTGGACTTAAGCGGCCTGACCGGCCTGTGCAGGATAGAGGCCTTCGCCTTCGCCCGCTTCCAAGGCCTTGAGCTGCGCTTCGGCACACTTGTCCACCTGAAGGTGATAGCGCAAGAAGCCTTCCGGGAATACAACCCTTCGAGTAAGGCAGCCCTTGACCTGAGCGGCCTGACCGGCCTGGAGGTCATAGGGCAGGAGGCCTTCAAGAAGTACAACGGCTCATCGGTCCGCTTCGGCGGGCTTTCGGCCTTGACCGTTATCAAGGCCAAGGCTTTCGAGGGCTTCGGCACCCAGAACCCCGCCCCCCTCGATCTTCGTGGCCTGACAGCCTTAAAGACGATAGAGGAAGCGGCCTTCAGGAACTATAAAGGCGCCGATCTGCGCTTCGGCACGCCTTCCTCCCTCGAGACGATTGGAAACGCCGCGTTCCAATCCTATAACGGCAACACGCTTGACTTGGGAATGCTTGGCTCGCTGAAGAGCATCGGCAATGCCGCGTTCTTTCAATACCAAGGCAAGGACCTGCGGTTGGGCGGTATGGTTTCGCTGGAGAGCATCGGTGACCAGGCTTTCGGCTCATTCCAGGAGAACCTCAGCGGCGTGCTGGACTTGAGCGGCCTGACAAGCCTGCGGCAGATCAGCTATGCGGCATTTTACCAGTTCGATACCACGGATTCAGGCCAAAGGATAGAGTTCGGCAATCTAGCGTGCCTCAAGGTCATCGGGAACGGGGCATTCAACAATTACCGGGGCAACAAGCAGACGCTCGACTTGAGCGGCCTGAGCGCCCTGGAAAGGATCGGGATAGGCGCATTCACGCGGTTCGGGGGACGCAACAGGGTTCCCGACTATGACGCCCGGCTGGTGTTCGGGAACCTCGACCGGCTCGAATCCATCGGCATGATGGCGTTCTGCTTCTACCATAACGGCGGTGCGGCAAGCTTCGACCTGTCCACGCTTCCCAACCTGACGTACATCGGCCCGGAGGCATTCGCCCTCAAGGACGGATCCATCATCCAGCTTCCCGCGGGGAAAAGCGGTGCCCCTTTGAGCCTTGTCGCAGACTCGTTCGCCTCAAGCAGCTATCAACAAGACAACACCGACTATTCCTATTTCGCTTTCACGCCGATGGGCGCCACCCCCTTCATCACCTTGCCTGACAACCGTTATGGGCAGGGGACCAAAAGGAGCGGCACCCTTTACCTCAACCAGGTGTCCGTGACGTTCATAGCCAAGCACAACGGCACCGAGATAGCGCGGGCGCAGGTGCCGCTTGCGGGCGGCATTGCCCAGATAGGCCAAGCCGTTGATGTGCCTGCCCTGGCCGTGCCCGGTTATCGCCCCCAGGCAGGCAGCGTGCGGGTTGTGATAGCCGGCCTCACCGGCACCATGGTCGAGCTCGACTACGACAAGAACACCTCTACCAACACGGGCAGCTTCCAGGTGAAGCTGACCCAGGTGCCCGATGGGAACCCGCCCAAGAACGGGGTCTACAACATCGGCGAGGACATGAAGCTGAGCGTGGTCATCACCGCCTCAGGCGGCTCGGCGGGCATCTTGCCAGACGGCTACACCCTGGCAATCCCCCTGACCCGCTTTTCCTGTGACGTGTGGGTGGCCAACAACCCGGCCATCAAGTCGTGGCGCTTCGAGAACGGCATGCTGGTGGTCGTGTTCGCCCAGACGCGGATGGCATCGGGATCCTTCGACTTCGAGTTCTCGCAGAAATACCGTTCACCCGAGACCCCCTGGGGCTATAAAGCCGAGTTCAGGGCTTGGCTTGCCGATGACACCGGAGCTATCGTGTCTGAATTCCCCCATTCTGCAAACGATACGAAACCGACACTGGAAGGAAGGGGCAAGGGAAGGCCTCTTTTGCGCACCTTCGTGAACGGCAGGCTTGCCGACAGGGGCGCTCATGCGGGGCAATCGGTCATTGACCCCAACGACCCGGGCAAAGGCCGTTTTGTCGTGCCCGGTACCGAGGAAGACATCGCCCTTTCCTGGTCTTTGGACAAGGTGCCCTCGCGCGAATACACCGGCTTCACTTTGACCGAGATACTGCCGACCTATCTTGTCCGTGAGACGCCCACCGACAGCCGTACGGGCGGCAAGCTCGCCTATGCCGCATTCGATCCAGCCGCGAACCCTGGCTGGAGCGCACCTGTCTGGGTGGCCGCTGCCCCAGGCAGCTTTGAGGACATGTTGGATGGTTGGAACAACGGCGGTTACTGGAAGGTGTCCTACACCGGCAGGCTGCCCCAGCCTTCTTCTTCGGTGAACCTCGGCGGTATAAGCTTGAAGCTGCGCTTCCCGCAAGCCCGCGTGTTCGAGGTCCAAGAGGCGCACAGCTTTGCGGAGGTCGCGTTGCATGTGTACCATGACCCCAGTGTGACCTCGTTGCCTGGCAACATCTATCCTGTCTCTGACCCTGACGACCTGACAGGCAGTGACGGCGTGGCCTTTGCGCTCCTTGGTGAGCATTCGATAGAGGGCATATATTCCCAGGAGAGCATCGGAACGCATGGCTTCGGCAGTTTCCCCTATTTCTATGACGATGATACCGAGCGTGCCCAGGTGTTCCGCTGGCACCTTTACTTCGAGAACGACGACAAGGGCCCCCTTGAGGGCATCAGCTTCAAGGATTACGATCTGGACGACTGCATGTACTTCTCTGGGGTGAAAAACCCTGCCGCCAACCAAGGCTTCGGGATGCGTGTGGTAGCCTACGACGATGCAGGGCAGGTCGTCTGCGATCAGCAATGGGCAGATGAGGAATTCGTGTTCCCCGCAAGCATCCCGCAAGGCGCCATCAAACGGGTGGAGGTATCCCTCTTGGGCGGGTTTTGCGTGCAGCCGGGCGGCAAGGCCGGCATCGAAGTGCTGACCAAGATAAAGAGGGGCATTGCAGAGCGGCCGATGCACAACCTGCCGAACCAGGTGAACAGCCACGTTCATGGCGGATCTTCGCTTGCCCTGGTGAACCGTTCGGTCGGATCCGCTGTCAAGCTTGGCAAGGACTGCCATATTGCCTATGATGCCCAATTGTATATCGTGGGCATGACAAACGAGCTGGGCATAGCAAAAAGCGCTTCGGTGCAGGGCAAGCAAGGCAGCATCGTGACGGCGGGCGACCACATCGATTACACCCTTGAGCTGTTCGGCGAACGCAGCGCCGCAGCCGAGACCACTGCCTTCAAGGTGGTCGACCTGTTGCCTGAAGAAGCGGACCTCGTCGCGGTCGTTCCAGGCGAGCTTCTGAACAAGTCCATCAATCCCCAGGTGAAGGTGGAGCACAACTATCACAACTCCGGGAAGGCCGCCGTGGTGATCACCGCCGACGTTTTGGCGGTAGAAGCGGTGGGAAGCTTCGACAGGCTTGAGCTTGCCACCATACGCACCCAGCGCACACCGATGAACGGAAACCATGGCTCCTTCACCAACGACGTGTACCTTCGTGCGGCAGGGTTGACCAGGCTGCTTCCGGGTCAAGGCGAAGGCACCACCTTGGGCAGCAATGAGGCCATGGGCGATACCGCGCCGAACTCGCATTCATCAGCCACTCTGAACTCGCTGCATAGCTCAATATTCACCATTGTGAAGCAGATAGGCCCCGATGGCGGCCCCTTCAGCAGCGACGGCATCGAGACCGAGGCAGGCGGCAGCTTCCAGTACCGCTACAACATCTACAATCCCGACAGCTCTTCCTGGCGCGACCATGTGGTCATCTATGACATATTCCCCTTTGTGGGCGACATGATGATGGATGCCGACCCAACGAGCCAGGCACCGCTGCCCCGCGACTCGCGTTACACCAATGCCCTGCGCAGGCTGCTGGATGGAGGCAGGTTTCCTGCGGGCACGCAAATATACTACACCACCGATGCCCCCGAGAACTCGCGTGCCTTCGTGAACGATGCCTCGCATTGGAAGACCGCTTCAGCTTTGGGGCTTTCCAATGGCGACCGGGCAGGCCTTGCCCGGGTGAACGGCTTCAAGGTGGTCATGCCCCAAGGCTGGCGCATCGCTAAGGACAGCACGTTCAGCTTCACCTTGGACATGTATGCCCCGCTCGACCCCACGCGTGCCCTGGTCGGCCAACGCGCCTATGGCAGCTTTGCGGTGACCGACAACGTCATCGTGCAAAGCGGCATGGCCCACGACCCGGTGGAATCGAACCGCGTATGGAACTCGATCGCTGCTGCCAAGGGAAGCATCCTGGTGACCAAGACCGCTGAAGACGCTGTCACCCCCCTGCAAGGCGCCGTGATGGCATTGGTGGATGCCGTCAGCGGCCGCACGGTGCAGACAAAGGTCTCCGATGCGGCCGGCCTGGTGCTGTTCACCGATGTTGTGCTGGGTGACTACTTCGTCAAGGAGGTCAGGGCGCCCCAGGGCTATATCCTTTCCCCCACACGCATATCGGTGACCCGTGACCAGCTTGACCTGGCAGTGACCAACGGCACCGGCATGGTGGACGCCGGCGCGTTCGTGAACTCGACCACTCCGCCCGCCCCGCCCGCCCAAGGTTCCTTGGTCGTGAGGAAGGAAGGCGTATCGGGTCCTTTGGCGGGGGCTGTGTTCAAGGTAAGCGGCCCATCCTATCCGAGCGACACGAGCAAGAGCTTCCAACGCTTCACCGATGGCAATGGCGAGGCATTGTTCGATAAGCTGCCGCTTGGCACCTGGCTGCTCGAAGAGGTCCGTGCGCCGGGGCATCTTGAGGCCTCTTTCAACCCGCTTGTCTTCGACATCACCCAAGACGGGCAAGTGGTCAACCTGCCCCAGAGCGGCGCCATCATGAACACCACCGCAGGATTCGATCTGGTCAAGATAGGGATTTACGACAATGCCTTGAAAACCCGTCCGAACCACCAGCTTGACGCGGCATTCGGGCGCAAGGTGCCGGGGGTGGAATTCAGGCTGTTCGAAGGCAGCGCCCAAGATTATGCCGCCGACCCTGCCCTGGCTGTGCCTGCCCAGGGAGTGCTGCTTTCCCCCAGCGACGGCAAGACCGATGCAGCAGGCCGCCTGCATATCGGCAACCTTGCTGCCGGGCAACACTACACACTGGTCGAAGCCGCCTCACCCGCAGGACTCACCATGCGAAACGGGGCATGTGGCCCGGGCATCTACGACATCTTCGTGGATGGCGAGGGCTCCCTTTTCCTCGACGGGCAGAAGATCGATACAAGCGACCTGGTCATCGGTAACAATGGCGACCCCAAGCAGTTCTTGGCAGTCATGACGAAGCTCGACGAGCAAGGGCTGCCGCTTGCCGGGGCAACGTTTCGGCTGGATGCCAAGAACCCTGCAGGCAATGTGGCGGCCTCATTCGCCGTGACGACCGATGCCTCAGGAACCGTGACCGCGGCCTTGGACAGCGCGGGCAACCTGGCAGTGAGCCCCGCGGTACAGCCCGCAGGCACGGTGCCCGGCCCCTCGCAGAACATAGGACGCTGGACGCTGACCGAGGTGGCCGCGCCTGCAGGCCATCTTTTGCCCAGCCCAGCCCCGGTGTTCGAGTTCTCGGCCGGCGGCGGCTATCAGCAGTTCAGCGCTCTTAACAGCCTTGCCCGTTTCGACCTGCTGAAATATACCAAGGCCGCTGCCGGAACCGAAGAGGTGCTTGCCTATCTGGGGATGGGCGATGCCATCCGCCGCATCCAGGTACAGATGGGAATGGCCCATTCAATCCACATCGCGGACCTGACTGCCGCCGAACAGGCAGCAGCCAAAGCAGCAGCGGCGGCAAACCCCCTGTTGCACCTGGTGGAAACAAATGGCGAATACGAGCTGCGCAAGGCGCTGGCCGGCGCAAGCATCCGGGTGCAGAAGAAGGGAGAGCCTTATGTGGGATTCCCCGCTGCCGGCTACAATGGCTTCGAGGGCATGACCGACGCCCTTGGGCATCTGTGCGCACCTGCAGGCTTCCTGTTCGCGGTGGATGCCGAATATGAGGCAGTCGAGACCACCGCCCCCAACGGCTATAAGCTGAACACCCAGCCGGTAGCCTTCAAGCCCGCAGAAATTGCAAGGCTTGCGGGCTTCGATGGCACTTTGCGCCTGGGCATGGAAGACCTTCCCTTGCTCGGACGCGTCGTCGTGACCAAGCTGACCACTCAGGGCGGCACTGCCATGGGCGGCGTGTCCTTTCGCCTTGCCCGCGTAGACGGCACCTGGAACAGCGATAAGACGACCGATGCGAACGGCCTGGCAAGCTTCGCTGACCTGCCGTACGGCGATTATGTGCTGACCGAGATAGCCACCCAGCCCGGTTTTGTGATAAACCCTCTGCCGTATCAGGTGAGCATCAGCGAGACCAGCACCGATGTGAGCCTCATCGTATACAACCAATCCGCTGCCCACGTGGCTTCGGAGCTCGAGCTGAAAAAGGTGGGCGACAACGGAACGCCCCTGGATCCAACCGACGATGTGGCGATGGCCGGCATCCGCTTCAAGCTTGAGGTGTGGGACGGCAGCAACTGGACAGATCATTGCGGCCAGGACGCCCAAGGCAAGTTCGGGCCGCACACGAGCGCCCCTGCATCGGGCGACTATTACCCGCTTCGGGCGACCGACCAGAGTGGCCATATAAGCTTCGGCAGCCTGCCGCCCGGTCTGTACCGGCTGGTAGAAGTGGATAACCCCACCGGCTACGGCAGGCCTTCCTATGCCTTTTCCGACGGCACCATGCTGGTGCAAGGAAACCAGTTCACGGTCTTTGCCGACAGGGACCGCACCATAGAGGTGAATGCCGTGAACCCGCTTTTGACGGGCAGCCTGGAAATTGAGAAGGCAGTGGTCGACGGCAGCGGCAGCGGCGGCAGCGGCAGCGGCGGTGGCAGTGGGACCGGCGGCAGCGGCGGCAGCGGCGGCGGCAGTGGGACCGGCGGCGGAAGCGGCAGCGGCAGCGGCGGCTCTGGCAACAGCTTGCAGGATTACTTCGGCTTCCAGCTGTTCAAGCGTGACCCGCAGGCGGCAAGCACGGCTTGGGCGCCGGTCGATCTGACCGGGTTGCTGCACGCCTGGGATGCCAGCGGCCAAGCTGTCATGCCCACCGATGCTGCCAACCTGGATGCCAGCGCTGCACAGGGCTTCTTCAAGCTACGGCATGGCCAGAAGCTTGTCTTGAACGGCCTTCCCATAAGCGATGAGTACCGGGTAGTCGAGGCTTGGGACAAGGATTACCAGGTTGAATGGGAGTTTCGTGATACGCAGGGCACCAGTGGTCTTGCCAGCGGCTCTGAAGCCCAAGCTTCGGTGAGTGCCGGGCAAACCAGCCACATCGACTTCGTGAACACCTATGTGCCTTTCAGCTTGGGCCCCTTGCCCCTTGCGGGCGGCTTCGGCATGGCCTTGTTCATGGCGTTGGGTGCAGGCCTTATCATAGCGGGGGCTTGCCTGTATGGGGGCGTGCGCCTACGGAGGGGCGTGCGCCTACGGAGGGGCGTACGCTAAGGGGGGGGCGTGCGCCTATGGAGGGGCGTACGCCTACGGAGGGGCGTGCGCTAAGGAGGGGCGTGCGCTTCCGTAACAGCCACAGGCATGGCACAGGGCCTGAAGCAGCCAATGACACGCAGCACCCCTGAACACAAGCGTCATTTTGGCAAGTCCCCTGAATCCAAACGCAAGGCAAACGCTTGGATCTCGGGCATAAAACCTTTCAAGGCGGCTTCGAATCCGCACCGAAACCTGTCAGCCGGATACTTATGGAGGTTTCGGCAGGGGTATGAAGCCCCTCTGCCCGATGGCGTATGATATGCGTATGGCAAACGGGATGACATATGTCCGCAAGACGACCTCGGTTTCGGCAACGAAGCAGTTGGCCGCCACCCTTTCGCCTCATCTGCGGGCGGGCGACGTGATAGTCCTGAGTGGCGACCTGGGTGCGGGCAAGACGCATTTCGTCCAAGGGGTTGCTTTGGGTCTGGGCATTCGCGAAGCGGTGACCAGCCCCACCTTCAACATACTGATAAGCTACGAAGGCGGGCTTCTGCCCTTGAACCATTTCGACCTGTACCGATTGGAACGCGGGGACGAACTGGACGATATAGGCTTTTACGATGTCATCGAAGGCCCCGGTGCAAGCTTTATCGAATGGGGCGACAAGTTCCCTCAGGCACTGCCTTACAGTTATCTGGAGATCGGCATGACTGCCGATGAAGAAGGCATCCGTACGGTAAGGGCCCATGCCCTGGGCGACAAGGCACGCCAGCTCCTGTTCCGGTGGGCGAACGACTCGAAGTCCCGCCTGGCAAGGATGTGACCGGTCCGATGCAAATCCTGAAGACGCCCAACATGGCGGCATAGGAAGGCGTATGGGCACCCTTCCCAAACCATACCTTTTGGCTTTCGACACAGCAAACGAGGCGATAGCGATAGGCATAGGGCGCCTGGACCCGCACCTGCGCGCCATCGTGCCAGTGGCGGCATGGGGGATGCCGGCACACCGCGAATCAAACACCAAGCTGCTTGCTGCTGTGGATTCCCTTATGGCTGAACAGGGCATCAGGAAATCAGAGATAGCCTGCGTCGTCTGCGGGAGAGGCCCCGGGTCGTTCACCGGCGTGCGCATCTGCATGGCCACTGCCAAAGGGATCGCCTCAGCCTGGGAAGTGCCGCTCCAGGGCGTCTCGAGCCTTGATGCCGTGGCCTGGCAGGTGTGGGCGAAAGGGGTGCGCGGGCAGGGCGCCGTATGCGCCGATGCCATGCGCAAGGAAGTCTACCCGGTGCGCTTTGAGGTGAACGAGGGAGGCGCCCTGCGCCTCGAGGCCGATAGCGTTGCCAAGGCACAGGGAGCCGCTGACCGGCTTGCCGGTCATGCAAACAAAGCCGGTACAGACGCCTGGTGGTTGGCAGGCGATGCGCTGCATAAGTATGGGGAGCTGTTCGTATCGGCAGGCATCCCTGAGACCTCCTTCGTGGAAAGCGGCTGCTGGGTGCCTACGGGTGAAGGCCTGTTGCTGGCAGCACAGGCTGCCTGGCAAAGCGGTGCGATGGATCCCTTTGACCGGCAGGGGGGCGATCCTTCCCGTGTGTTGCCGGTCTATACCCGCCTCTCTGATGCGGAAGAGAACGAACGCATACGCCTCGCCCAGAATAGCCCCAAGGACCTGCACACCGGCGTACAGGCTGCAGGGATCCGCCGTGACCAACGGCCTTGCACACACGACAGCGCGATAGAGAATGCCCGGCCAGACGAAAGGGGCATCGTGTTCCGTCCGCTCGACGCTGCCAACGCGGCTGCGGCAGCCGCGCTGGACGCAGCAGTGATGGCGGCCGATGCTTGGAGCGAGGCCTTGGTGCTTGACGATCTGCTCCGCAGCGATCGCATCTGGTGGGCGGCCTATGAGCCTTGTGAGCAGGCCTCCGAGGCCACCTCTTGCCCAAGTGGTCCTGCCGTGCGCCCCACTGCCCGCCTTGTCGCCTTTGCCGGGGGGTGGGTCGTCGATGGGCAGCTTCAGATCCTCAAAGTGGCCGTGAGCCCCCTCTACCGCCGTGCGGGTATCGCCCGGACCTTGTTGGCCAAGCTTGCTGCGGATGCCCGTGACCTGGGTGCGCATAAGGCAAGCTTGGAGGTGCGCCGCAGCAATGCTGGGGCACAGGCCTTGTACGAGGCATGCGGCCTTGCTGCCATCGGGGTGCGCCCCCGCTATTATGCCGATGGCGAAGACGCCGTTATCAGGGAAGGCCTGCTGCCGCTTGCCCGAGGCGATGTGGCCGGCATGGCTTTAAGCCATAGCCAGGAATGCTGTCCTGTTCCCCTGTCCGCACAAGCCCCCACGGCCACCCTGGCGGCTGCCCAAGCCCCTGCTGTCTATAGCTCTGTCCAAGGCCTCGCCGCCCAAGGACTTGCATCTTCCCCCACGCCCGTCCATAGCCCCACTGCCCAAGACCCTGCTGTCCATAGCCCCACTTCCCAAGCCCCTCTTATCCTAGCCATCGAGACGTCTTGCGATGAAACGGCTGCGGCGATCATCGATGGCCAAGGCATCCTTCGCTCTGATGTGGTGGCCTCGCAGATAGATTTCCACGCCCGCTTCGGCGGGGTGGTGCCCGAGATAGCCAGCCGCAAGCACATCGAGGCCATCTGCGGCGTCACGCAGGAATGCCTGGATGTGGCCGCCCAGCGGCTCGGCCGCGCCCGATTGCAGTGGCGCGACCTGAGCGCCGTCGCCGTGACCTTTGCGCCCGGCCTGGTGGGTGCCCTGGTGGTCGGCCTTGCTTTCGCCAAGGGGGCTGCTTGGGCTGCTGACATCCCTTTGATAGGGGTCAACCATCTGGAAGGCCACATCTATGCGAACAAGTTGGCCACGCCCGATATAGCCCCGCCCATGGTGGTCGCGTTGCTGTCCGGCGGGCACACCATGCTGGTGCAGGTGAAGGCTTGGGGCGAATACGAGACCTTGGGATCGACCCTCGACGATGCGGTGGGCGAGGCCTTCGACAAAGTGGCAAAGGCCATGGGTTTGGGGTACCCCGGCGGCCCGGCCATCTCGAAGCTGGCCACACAGGGCGACCCCCGCGCCATCGACTTCCCGCGGGCAATGCTGCATTCCGGCGACCTGAGGTTTTCTCTCTCGGGGCTGAAAACAGCCGTCATAACCTATCTTCATCAGGAAGAAGCTGCCGGTCGAAGGCCCAACAAGGCAGATGTGGCTGCATCGTTCCAACAGGCGGTCATCGATGTGCAGGTGGCAAAGGCGAAACAGGCACTTGCGCTCACGGGTGCGAAGGAGTTCTGTCTGGGCGGGGGAGTGGCGGCCAATCCTGCCTTGCGTGCCGCCTACGAGAAGATGTGCGCGGACATGGGCGTGCGGCTGACCCTGCCGCCGCTGCATGCCTGCACCGACAATGCAGGCATGATAGCGCTGGTGGCCTTCGACCGTTTCCAGAAGAGGGCCTTCTTCGGCCTCGAAGCCGATGCCCATGCCCACGCAAGCCTCGACGAACCATATTAGGAAGACGGCTGCCCTTGCGGCTATGGGCACCCTGTCTGGGAGGCACCGTCTTGACCGCATTCTTTCACGAGAACCACAGGCGCATCTCGTCTTGCGGCTCTCAGCTTCTTATCAGGGAGGCGCCTTCCCGCTTGTGTCAGCCCGGTTTCACGCCGGTGTGCACAGCAGCTATCCCCCCGGTGAAATCAACCCATTCCACCTGGGTGAAGCCCGCCCCGCTGAACAACGAAGCGAACTGCTTTTGGTCGGGGAATGCCTTTATGGAATCGCTCAGGTACACGAAGCCTTCACGGTCCTTGGTGATGAGTCCGCCCCAGAAGGGGATGAGGTGCTTGAGGTAGAAATGATACAAGGCACGGACGACTCGGGCATGCGGTCGGGAGAACTCCAGGCAGACCAAGGTGCCGCCCGGTTTGAGCACGCGGAACATCTCGCGCAAGGCGCGTTCCCGGTCAGGCATGTTGCGAAGCCCATAGGCCACCGTGACCACGTCGAAGCTATCGTTTGGGTAGGGGATCTGTTGGGCATCGACCACCTCGAAGGCAAAGGGGGTGTCCTTGGACGCACCTTCCGCATACCGTTTCTTGGCTATCTCGAGCATCTCGGGGACCAGGTCGGTCAATTGGATATGGGCAGGACGCTTCGCTCGGGCAAGGGCGAACGACACGTCTCCCGTTCCGCTTGCGATGTCGAGCACCCTGCT
>JAIRPR010000017.1 GCA_031256895.1 Coriobacteriaceae bacterium | reverse complement strand
GGCATAAGCGGCGGCACCGGCGCGGGGACCTTCCTGGACGTATGCTATTTGGTGCGCACTGCGCTGAGCCTTGAAGGCGCGGATGCCTTCACCTGTGGCTACTTCTTCCTGCCCGATGTCAACCTCTCAAGGGGGCTCGACACGCAGACAGCGGCCTATGTGCAGGACAACGGGTATGCCGCCATGCAAGAGCTCGACTACTGCACCAACTTCGAGAGCAATGGCGACAAATGGTCGCAATACTACAGCGGGGTAGGGCTTGTCGAGAACTCCTATCCACCGGTCGACCTCTGCCACTTGGTCACGGCGAACGATGCCAATGGCAACGTCATCCCTGATGCCTATAAATATGCCATGAACGTCGTGTCGGAATACTTCATGGACTTCCTGGCCGCTAATGGCAATGATAACTCTTTCACCTTGAACTCGCATATATCCAACTTCGCACAAAGGAAGGCAAATATCAACAAAGGGTATGGTGCGCTCTATGAGTATTGCGTGTTGGGCACCTCTTCGGCAACCCTGCCGTTCAAGGAGGTGTTGACCTACCTTGCTGCGGCAATGTTTCGCAGCTTTGAAGGCATGCGCAGCTATAACCCCACCAAGGCCCAGGTCGAGGAGTTCGTGGCCAGGAACGCGCTGCGCTATGACGCCTTGTTCGCGCAGCTCACCCAGAACTGCGACATGACCTTTCCGCAGCCAGATGTGAAATGGCAGGACGCAAAGGGCAATGACGACCTTACTGTGACCTACTTCAAAGACCACCAGGCACGCGTGGAGAACTTCCTTGAAAGGAACTACAAGGCTATGTCCCGGGACCTTGACGGTTATGCCGCGGTGGCCGAGAACCCCCATCAGAACGCAGCACGCTCTTTGGTAGCCAAAGTGCTGACCGCGTTGCGAGCGGTGGCGGCCGATCCCGACCGGGGACCCTATCATGCCGCAGGCATCCTGCGCAGCACGGCAGGCGGCGACCTTTTGGCTGTCATCGATGGGCATATCGCCGAGGCAAGGGCTAAGTACGAGCAGGAGAACGCGCAGGCCGACAAGCTCCAACGTGCCTGGGAACAGGCACAAAGGGACTTCTTCGAGAACGCGAACGCCCTGAACGGGAAGACGAAGTACCAGAAGTACCGCGATGCCACAAGGCACCTGGTCATCCATTTTACCCGCTTGGCCTTGTTCACCAAGATGTTCGACCTGATGGATTGCTTTCGCAAGCAGCTGGTCAAACTGGCTGACGGCTTCACCGACGTCTTGCGCGACACCACGGGCAAGCTTATCGACACTTTTGCGGCGAACAGGGACTACCTCGAGCTGGCGGCAGGCGGCGCCCCTGCTTATGAGTTCCCCTTGGCACGTATCCAAGACCTGCAGGACGAGCTTGATGCCACCATCAAGGCCATGAACATCAGGGACAAAGCTGCGGACTTCCTTCAGATGCTGCTCTCCGAAGAAGGCGTGAAGGCATGGACGAGCTCCAATGAGAACAATCTGACCAGTTTGGTGAACAAGTATTTCACCACCCTATTCAGCGCTTATTCCTTAAAGACCATGACCAGTTACCTTCAAGACAAATACAACACAGAAGACCCGAACCTGCTCATCAAGAACATCCGTGACGACATCATGAACCTATTGGACAGCAGGGCAACCCCTTTGTTCTGGACATCTCCGCTCTATCCTTTGAACAGCGCCTCGGTGTTGGGCTACATCACTCTGCCGAATACTTGTGCCGAGGTCGTCGCGGCCGCTCAGGATCTGGCACAGGCGCAGCCAGAGCTGGTTGTACGGGGAACCGAGATACAGGACCGCATCAGCATCATGCGCTGCCTGGTGGGCGTCCCGCTCTTCGGGTACCAGGGTTTGTTGCAGTACGAAAGGAGCTCGCTCGATTCCGTATCGGTCGGCAAGCACCTTTATGAAGGGAGGGACTACATCAACGACAACGGACAGCCCGATAAGGGAAGGGATTGGAGGGTGCTGCCCTCACCTTTACCGGTCAGCTTGATGAACGAACAGAGCCCACCAAGCTTGTGGAGGGCTGCCAACGATGCCATAGCTCTTTACGAAAAGGCAGAGGAGAAACAGGTCATCGTGAACCTCGGTGCGAACGATTACGGCATCAAGGTCATCGCTGAAAGGTTCAGTGAAGGGGTAAGGGCGGCCTATGCAGATGCCATA
Source organism: Coriobacteriaceae bacterium (assembly GCA_031256895.1). Classification (GTDB taxonomy): domain Bacteria; phylum Actinomycetota; class Coriobacteriia; order Coriobacteriales; family Eggerthellaceae; genus WRIS01. Next base: position 2,289 of record JAIRPR010000017.1, on the reverse strand, counting down.
GGCAAACCGAACGAGGTGAAGCTAGAGGCCTCCGCAAAGATAGCGGCCCTTTTGGAGAATGTCGAATATGAGCCTGTTGCCACAAAGATTCCCAATGATGGCGCCCAAGGAATGCCTGAGATGAACAAAAGGCTTATACGCGTCGACCATTTTGCATCAGCCCCGAAGCTTCAAGAGATTGCGACAGCCGAACTTGCAAAGCACGTCGAGTTCGATAAGATGCTCGAGGAACTTGAGCCCAAGGCAGACACCGATCTGGACGGCTTCTTCAACGCCCTGTTCACCGGCGTGTTCCGTCTTGCCTTGCCCCTGATAGACCACGAAGACGAGTTCGGCGAGAAGACCGTATTGTCTAGCCCCGACATGCAACGGGGCGGCGTTCCCTTATGGCAGGCATTCTTGAATTACAAGGAACTGGAAGAGTACATGCTTGTTGCCATCAAGGCGAAATCGGATGCCCTTCTCCAGACATCGCCGGTGCCGGAAACGGTGGCTCAAGCCTGTCGAACCTTGAGCAATGAGCTGGGCAATCCTTCCCTCATAAAATTCATGATAGAAGAAGCGAACCAGAACTTCCCTCATGAGACGAAGGACTTGAGGGAGTTCATTACCAAGATAAGGGAAGCCCACGGCCGCTTCGTCCTGAGATACCGGATCGACTTGTTATAGAGGCTGAAGGCCTTGCCGAGGAAGCACATCCCTTCGTAAGAAGGCGTTAGCAACGCCTGCATTCAGCCCGCCCAGAACGAGGAGCGCCCTTGAACACCGTGAAAGACCTGATTCGCAGTTCAGTAGAACTGCTGCGCAACAGAAGCTTAACGAACGCAAGCTATTCAAAGCCCCATTACCCGGTCTGTGTGGTCTATCTGGGCTTGCGTTCAGCCTTGTTCCATGACGAGCTCATGACCGACCTTGCTCGCGGCTGGGGCGGCAACATCGATTTCATGTGCTTCTATACCCTGGAGAACCCCGGAAGCACCCAGCTGTGCCCGCTTGCTTCCGGTAAAGGGGACAGAGGCACTGAGGCTGTTCCCTTGGCCACTGAAACGTTGCAAGGGCAGTTGACCGCCATGATGTCTGCTCAGGAGGCTTTCGCCGATATGTCGCGGATCGCACTCTACGGCGTGTTGGACACCACTGGCCTGCAAGCGGCTTCCGATCTCAGGGAATGGTACGGTGCCCTTGAGCGGATCAAGGAAATGATGGCAACCCCAACCTTGTCGATGCTCATGGTTGTCTTGAATGAGTCGCTGCAGCATGCTGTGGCCGCCAAGGAGATGAAACAGGAACTGCTTGCCCTTTATCGGGAAAACAACACAGGCACGAAAGGGCACAGGCATGAAGCAGTGCTTGTTTTGGGCAACAAGCTCAGGAACGGGGCTTATATTAACCTCGATCCGACAGCGGGCTATTATGTGAACTACAACCTGTTTGCCGATATCATCCTATTGTCCAATACCCGGGGCAGCGATTATGGCGAACGGCGTGCCTGCATCTATGGAAACAACAGACCTGGCATGACTGCCGCTTATGGCTTTGTCCAAAAGCCCATGGAGGAGATAGCCATGGTCGCCCTGGATGCCGTCTTAGAGAAACTCAAGGAAAGGCTTGATGACCGGCCTGTCGATTCCGAGGGGCTCATGGGGATGCTTGACATAGAAAGAGGTAGGTCGAAACTCTACGAAAGCTTTTATGAAAGGATCAAGGGGCTCTTACCCACAAACGAGTTCCTCGAATGGATGCCGGGCAGGTTAGGGAAGGAAGCAACCTTTGCGGAATGCGATTGCATGTCGGACGGGTGCCTTCAGGCCTTCCTTGACCAGAACCACTTCGCAGAGCTGGATGCAGCACTTCGGGATTTAGAAGAAAGCATAGCCAAAGAATTGGACGCGGGGCTTTGCCAGGGGGCACAAGCGGCTCGCTTGAAGAATGGCGTCAACCGCACCACAAGGGACGAGGCTTACGGGAAGGCAGAATTGGCCTTTGCTGCCCCCGAAAGACTTCAGGTCTTTGCAGGGATCGAAGCGAAATCGAGACAGCATGTGGTCCGCTTCCTGCGCACGAAAACCGATGAGGCAATCGATGAGGCCGTCCGCAAGGCGCAACAGACCCTGAGTGAATTCCAAGACGTCTGCATGGAACAGCAAAGGATGTCCGCCATCGGTGAAGGGGAGATGCTCAGGAACCTCTCAGAGTTCTACGGCACCAAAGCCCAACGTTCCTACAGTGACGAGAACAAGTCAGGCAGGCTTCTTGAGCAGGTTCTGAGACCGGGAAACTCCAGGATGG
>JAIRPR010000002.1 GCA_031256895.1 Coriobacteriaceae bacterium | reverse complement strand
ACGCTCTTCCGATCTTTCGGGTCGTAGGTCGGTATCAGGTTGACCTGCGATTTTATGTTCCCTGCTGTTGCAGCGCCCAGGTTTCCTTGCCCTATGCCTGCCTGGTCCTTGTCGGTTTGGCCGGTTGCAGCGCCATCGGGGGCGCTGCCGGGAGCGACATGCAGGAGCTGCAGGAGCGAGTTCTGCTTGATGATGCGCAGCAGGTTGGAGGCGTCGTTCACCGAGCCACGCCCCTTGTCCTGGCCTACCATCCGTTCCACTTCTGCCTGGATGTCCTTGAGGTCCTCTTCTGCCACCCGCAAAAGCTCTGAAGAGATCTTCTCCGGAAGCCCCGGGTGCAGCGCGAAGGCCAGACGGCGGGCGTAGAGGTATTGCAGGTTATGGTAGGCCCGGGCTATCGCCTGTCCGTCAGGGTCCTTGAAGACGTCTTGGAGGCGTTTGCCGAAGACGTCCATGAATCCCCTGTTGGCACGTTCTATATGGTCGATGAGGCGCTCATAGACCTCGGGGGTCATCCTGTCATCGCCCGCCAGTGCCGGCAGGTCGTCAAGCGGGGTATCCGGGTCCTTCGCCCATTCGCGCAGGCGGCGCACCCATGCCTCATAGGGGGTCTGACCTATCATGGCTGCTACCCCACCGAGACAGAAGCAGGCGGCTTCTTGCGGGACACCACGTTGCCGACCGGCGGCAAGGGATCGAAGGCCGGCAGCTTGTCTGACACCACGCGCGACCGTGAAAGGTCGCCCACGGTATCGTCAGTGAATGCCTGAGAGCGCTTCTGGGTGGAAAGGAAGCTCTTGGAGAGGATGGTGAAACCGTCATTGTCCGCACGGTGCGCGGTGCTGACGAAGTTCTTGTAGCCCTTCCGCTGAACGGTGCCCACGGCAGCTAACGTGTCCTGGTCCGTTGGATCAGCATCCCCGTCTGCAGCAGCAACAAGCCCGGGCATTTCCGGGTCGCCCTCGGGTGTTTCCGAGCCGGCCACCTCCTGCGCCTCGACCAGCGTCCCGCATGTCCCACAGAACTTGGCGGTGGCTGCAAGGGCTGCCCCACAGCTGATACAGGTCATCGGCTCACTCATCTTGTCCTCTTGTGCTTCAACCAGCGTCCCGCATGTCCCACAGAACTTCGCGGTGGCAGAGAGGGCTGCCCCACAGCTGGTGCAGGTCATCGTGTCACTCATCTTCTTCTTCTCCTTTGTAGAGGTTCTTGCCGCTGGCCCAGTTGTCCATGAGGTTGCGCAGGCCTTCTTCTTCGCTGTCGAGGTCCTCATAGGCCAAGATGGCATCGACCCATTCGGCCGAGGCATCGCGGTAGAGCCCTATGGAATACTCGGTAGCATTGCGCTGGGTCTCACGGACATCGGCAATCGCTTTGTTTGCCTTCTGTTGCCCGGAATAGTACCGGTACCCTGCAATGCCAAGGCCGATAAGCAAGACGAACGCCCCTATCATAACCATAGCCGAGCCCATACCGAACAGGATGATTGCTGCGATGAGCGCGACCACACCGGGCGTAATGGCCGACCCTGGCTTGAATTTCAAGCTTGCGATGGTGGGCATGAAGGTGCGCTCCCAGGCATCCGCCAGGCCGCGTTCGACCTCGGGCTGGGCTGCCTGTGTGTCGGTATCATAGCCGACGAAGTTATAGGTCGTGGCATAGTTGCTGTGGTCCTTGTTGAAGCACAGCCTTGCCTTCTGGATGGCGGCGCCACGGTAGTCACGGGTGTATTGGGAAAGCGCGGTGCGGGCGATGTCCTTGCTGGCCCCGAAGGCTGCCTGTTCGGTGCCGACGCTCACCCCGATGGTCTGGGGGGCGAACACGCAGACGCCCTGGAACTGGAGAAGGTCGATGCTGTCCTCCAAGCCGGCATGCGTAAGGTCTGCCAGCAGCCTTGCTTCGTCGTCCCTTCCGTCGCTTGCTATGATGGCCTCTTGCACGGCAAGCTCGCGCCTGATGGGCAGCTCTTCCTTGTCGAACTCGGTAACCAAGAGCTCCAGGATGTCGTCGAGCATCTCGACCAGGTTGGTGTTCAAGACGACCGGCTTTTCTGCCAGGTCCTCCAAATCCTTCTTGAAGGTATACATGCCGTTCGCTTTTTGTAGCTGATGCTTCAGCTCAGGCCAATCAGGGGAAAGCGTTATCAGTTCCCTGTAGTGCTTGGTGTCGGGAACAGAGGATCGGGCGGCTATGGCCTTCTGCCAGCGCTGAACCTGTTCGTCCATCAGCTCTTCGTCCTGGCGCAACAAGGTGTTCCATTCCTGCAGCTGCTCACCGGCGAAGTTCACGCCCACGGCGCCGAAGGCATTGGTGGTGATGCTTTCCAAAAGCACGGCGAACTCACGCCCGAGAGAACGGGGGTCGAGCGAGAGGAAGTAGACCTTCAGCCAGGCGACGGCGGCATCCATGCGCCCTTCACGCCTCAGGATGATGGCGAAGAAGAGGGCTGTCTTTGCCTGGTCGCGCCTGAACGCCTCTGCCACAGAGCGCTCCATGGCCTCTTTGTCGCCTCGTGTCCAAGAAGCCAAGGCCACCACGGCGGGGGCTAGCCAGTAGCCGTGCGCCTGCAGCATCTGCTCTTCCGAGAAGTTGCGGATGGTATCGTCGCCCACGTTGCCGATGTCCAAGGCCTGCAGGATGCCGATGGATATCCTGCGCACGACCCGGTAATGGCCCCAGGTGCGATCGATCTCGGCGGACAGATTGCCCTTGACTGTCTCTGCCCGCTGCACCTTCACCGTGCGCTCGTACTGCTCCACGTAATCGATGAAGCGCTTCTGCAGTTGCTGGACGTCGTTGCGTGTCGTCTGCAGGTCGGCCTGTACCTTGCCCACCTCGGCCTGTACCTTGCCCACCTCGTAGTCTATCTTGTGTTCAAGCTCGACCCCCACGCTGGCCACGATGTTTGCTATCTTGCCATAATCGATGTTGACGTATACGGTATCAGCCATGGGTGCTTCCTGCTTTCATACTCATCAGCTCCTTTTCTTCCCGATAGTTGCTTGTTGTTGGCGACAGGGTTGTTGCTTGACTGTCGCTGTTGCTTGACTGTCCCTGTTGTTTGACTGTCGGCGACAGGGTTGTTGCTTGTTGTTGGCGACAGGGTTTTTGCCCTGTGGCCTTTTCGCCTTATACTTTGCCGTCGTTGTGGACCGGGATCACCTCCCCGTCGTCGTAGACCTCTATGAAGGCGTAGGCGGATGAAGCCGCATAGGCACGCGCTTCCTTATAGGGGGGCGGCACCGGATCGTCTGCCTTGAAGTGCTCGATGATCGAACCGGAAAGGTCCATGCGGTGATCGCAGTAGGGATGCCCCAGGTAGCATTTCCCGAAAAGCCCGATGAGCTTCCCGCCTCCACGTTTGTCATATTCGCTTTCAACCCATTCCATGATGGCCTTCTTCATGGCAGGGTCGGATTGGACGTCTATCTGGCGCATTGCCTCCATCAGCTCTTCCGAGCGGCGCATCCTGCGCATCTTCTTCTGGTGCTGCGTCGTGGTGATGGTGCTCTTGCTGGTGTCAACCTGGTTGGGCGCCAACTGCCCTGATATCTTGTTGGCGTTGTTGTTGCGGTTCAATAACCTGAACTCTTCTGCCATAGGTCAATCCTTCCTTAAATGTTTTGGGGCTTTCCCTTCAACCTGCCAG
>JAIRPR010000211.1 GCA_031256895.1 Coriobacteriaceae bacterium | reverse complement strand
GGCATGGCTGCGGCGGAAGGCCTCAGAGGAACCGGCTGCTCCGCTCCAGCGGCCCGATGCGACAATGCTTGGGCCATGACCGCAGCGAGAAGCGAGGCCTTGGCCGTGCGGGGAGTCATCCACGGGCGTCCCTCTTCATCATCCCTGGATGACGAACAGCTCGCCAGTCACGACGAAGAAGGCCAGCACGACGATGCCCACCACAATGCGGTACACGCCAAAGGCGACGAAGCTGTGCTTCTTCACAAAGCCGATGAGGAACTTGATTGCTACGACCGAGACCACGAATGCCGTCACGATGCCCACTGCCAGCACCGTTACCTCGGTTGCACTCATCGCAAAACCTGTGGCAAAAAGGTACTTGAGCACCTTGAGCAGCCCCCAGCCTAACATGACGGGAATAGCCAGGAAGAACGAGAACTCCGAGGCAGCCACACGCGAACAGCCACAGAGCAGGCCGCCTATGATGGTCGAGCCCGACCGCGAGGTCCCCGGAACAATGGCCAGCATCTGGAAGGCACCGATGGCCAGGGCTGTCTTTATGTTGATGTCGTCCACCTGCTCGACAGCATAGGCCGCAGGGCTTTTGATGCGGGCATGCTTTCCCCGGGGCGCAGCGGAACCAAGGCCTAAGGGATATGTCCTTCCATCGCCAAGCCTGAGGCGGGCTTCCCCCGTGCTGACCCCGCTTCCCCACTTCCCCCTGCTTCTCCTGTTCTGCACGTTCTTCACGTTCTTCACGTTCTGCACAGCGGAACCGGCCACAGCATTTTTCTTCTTCTGATGCAGCTCGATAACAATGAACGCGCCGCCGTAAACTATCAACGCCACTGCGACCGTGACCGCATTATAGAAATGCTCGTGGAACCAATCATCCAGGGTGAGGCCTATCACTGCGGCTGGCACACAACCGACAAGCACCATGCCCCACAAACGCCAGGTGCGCTTCCTTTCAGGGGCGCTCTTGTGCGACGTGAAGGGGTTGAGCTTGCGGAAGTACAGGATGAGCACCGCCATGATGGCGCCTATCTGGATAACCACCAGGAAAAGCTCAAGGAACTCTTGGCTTACCTGGAGATTCAAGAACTCATCGACCAATATCATATGGCCGGTGGACGATATGGGCAGCCATTCGGTCAAACCTTCCACCACACCGACGAAAAAAGCCTTCAAAGCCTCGATTCCCATGATACCTGCCCTGGCCTATCTTTGCCGTCTGTCTGTTGCCACCCGTTCGCTGCCCGGTGCCGTGGTACGCTTCGTCACCCTGCGCCGCCTAATGCCTCGGCCTTGTGTGGTTCTGCAGCCCCGCAATGGAGAGCAGCACGACGGAAAGGCTCAGGCCAAGGACCACGAACCCCTTGTCGTCTTGCCCCAAGATGATGGTTGCGAAGGTGACCACGGCAATGACCAGTGCGGCAAGCCGACAGAGGTACGATATACGGCCGTTGAGGGAGTCGCGCAGCCGTTCCTTGGAGACTCCCGAAGGGTTCACCCGCGCTTCCCGGGGGGTGTCCTTCTGGAGAAGGGCTTCCCCTTGGGGAAGGGCTTCCTCTTGGGGAAGGGCGCCGGTGTGCGCCTCCCCCGGGGCGGCCTCTTGGGGAAGGACACCTGCACGGGCATCCGCCGTGCCGTCTGCACGGGTGTCCCCCGGGGCGGCCGCTTGGGGAAGGGTGCCGGTATGCACACTTGCAGGGACATCCTGGGGGGTTTCCTCAGGGGCAGCCACAGGGGCAGCCACCGACAAGCCTATGCAGGCGTCCGTCGCGGTTGTTGTGTCTTTGTCCGTCCGGTTTTTTCTCATGGGTCGATTGTACACGAGCATCCGCCTCAATGCGGGCGAAAACAGCCGAGCTTGCGAAGGCTCCATGTTTTCTTTCAAGATTGGACACAAGCCCGCAGGCTCTTGCCGTCAATTCGGCTGTCTTGTCTTTATAATGAATGCATCACATGCGAACAGCGGGCAGAACGGCCTCATGCGGCTTTCGCCCCGCGACCGGTGCGGCCGCAAGCTTGGGAAAGCGAGAACTCAGCCATCGCGCAGTGAGCCCCTATGGCTGCGGCAAAGCCGCCAGCCGCGGGCGCCCTGGCGGCTCCGATCGCCTCTGGGGCCTTGCTGTTCGACAGAATGCAGTCAGTTACGTAATCGGCAACAGCGCACAAGGAGGTTTTGTGAAACAACCGAACGACCCCGCACAAAAGGTGATCGTCATGGACTTCGGTGCCCAATACGGGCAGCTCATTGCACGAAGGATCCGTGACCTAAAGGTGTATTCCGAAATAGTTCCCTGCGACATCAGCGCTGCAGAGCTGTCTGCCCTTTCGCCCAGTGCGATCATCTTGTCCGGCGGCCCTGCCAGCGTTTATGCGCAAGACGCCCCCCGGATTGATGCGGACATCTTCAATCTGGGCATCCCCGTTCTCGGGTTTTGCTATGGACAGCAGATAATGGCCGTTACCCTGGGCGGAAACGTCGCCCATACTGAAGTCGGCGAATACGGGCCTGCCCCTCTGACACGGGCAGGAGACTCGCAGCTTTTTGAAGGCACGCCGACAAACCAGACGGTATGGATGAGCCATCGTGATGCCGTGAGCAGTGCGCCCGTCGGCTTTACCGTGACTTCTTCGACCGATGTATGCGCCATCGCTTCCATGGAGGACCCCTCGCGTGCACTTTATGCCACCCAGTTCCATCCTGAAGTCGCCCATACCGAATACGGCACCGACATGCTGCATAACTTCCTGTATGAGATCTGCGGGCTTGAGCCCACCTGGGATATGGAAGACATCATCGAAAACCAGGTGACGGCCATCAGACAGCAGGTCGGGGATGACCGCGTCATCCTGGCCCTTTCGGGCGGGGTGGATTCAGCCGTTGCCGCAGCTTTAGTGCATCGCGCCATTGGCAACCAACTGACCTGCGTGTTCGTGAACCATGGCATGATGCGCAAAGGCGAGCCCGAAAGCATCGAGCAGGTCTTCGCACGTGGCTTCGGCATCCCCCTTATCACCGTTGACGCACAAGACCGCTATCTGGGGCTGCTTGCGGGCATCACCGACCCAGAACAGAAGCGCAAGATAATAGGGTCCGAGTTCTGGAAGGTGTTCTTTGAAGAGGCTGTCCGGATAGGAGGCGCAGAAGCTGCCCAGCAAGGTGAATGCAGGGTGAGATGGCTTGTCCAAGGCACCATCTATCCGGACATCATCGAGAGCGGTGCCCGCAAGACCGGCGGAAAGGCCTCCACCATCAAAAGCCATCACAACCTGATACCCGTCCCCGAAGGAGTCCACTTCGACCTGATAGAGCCCCTGGACCACTTCTTCAAAGACGAGGTCCGCGCCCTCGGTTCGGCATTGGGCCTTCCCGACGAGATAGTGTACCGGCAACCTTTCCCGGGCCCTGGCCTGGCAATCCGCATCATCGGCGAGATAACCCGCGAGAAGCTGGCCATCCTGAAGGAAGCCGATGCCATAGTGCGGGCAGAGATAGATGCCGACAATCCAGGCCTCTTCGAACAGACCGGCATCCGCGATTCTGCCCGAAGCGTCTGGCAGTATTTCGCCGTCCTGCCCGATGTCCTCAGCGTCGGCGTCATGGGCGATGAGCGCACCTATGCCCACCCGATAATCCTGCGCGCCGTCGAGTCAAGCGATGCCATGACCGCCGATTGGGCACGCCTTCCCTACGACCTGCTGGCATTGATATCAAGCCGCATCGTAGCCGAAGTCCCTGGCGTCAACCGCGTCTGCTACGACATAACCTCCAAGCCCCCCGCCACCATAGAGTGGGAATAGGTAGGCAAAACCGTAAAATGCCTGATAATTCAACGTTTTTCACCCTCAAAAATGGTCAGCGATGATAAATTGATGATTTAGCAATAAATCGCACAGACTTTATACAGACCCTAAAACGGGATACCAACACAACGGTAGCCCGTTTTTTACGCCCAAAAACCGAAAAAGGAGGAATGAGCTATGGCGGTATTCCGAATAGAGAAGACGCAGAACTACACGGTGATGAGCAATCACCATATACGCAACCAGACGCTCACGCTCAAAGCCAAGGGTCTCTATCAGAAAATCATTGTCATTGGCAATCAGGTTCAGTTTGACAAACTTCGTCATACGCTCGATGAAGTCCTGAACGAACTTAGGCGCATTGAACACGTAGAGGATGTAGATGTAGAAACCCTTGCACTCATCAGAACGGCGGCAGAAATCATCAACGGCTTCAAATAGTCTTTGACTTTATCGTTCGTACAAACTAAACTATTTACGAACGAAAAGGACAAATAATGAATGCTGTGGAAACGAAAGATAAGATTGCTGACATCCTAAAAACGAATAATGGAATCCTCAAAGCATCTGACGCAAGGCTTGCCGGTATCGGCAACAAAGAATTGCAAAGGATGACAGGGGCGGGCCTACTTGAACGTGTCAGTCGTGGGCTGTATATCTCTGCGTCAGACATGACAGATGATTATCTTTTGGCGCAGTATAAATGTGGCAAAGGCGTTTTTTCTCATGAAACGGCATTGTATTTCCACGGTCTATCTGACCGAACGCCGTTGATGCTGAT
>JAIRPR010000202.1 GCA_031256895.1 Coriobacteriaceae bacterium | reverse complement strand
TCGTATTGGTCGCCCTCGATGGGGAAAAGCCCGGTGAACACCATGGGCTTCACCTCCCGGTAGCCGGGCAAGGGGTCGTGCGACGCCTGTGCTGCGCTGGTCACCGTATCGCCGACCTTCACATTGCTCACATCCTTGAGCCCGGTGACCAGGTAGCCCACCTCACCGACGCCCAGGCCGGTAAGGGGGGTCTCGGCAGGACGACGGGCGCCGACCTCTTCGACCAGGGCATCTATCCCAGTCGCCATCATATGGATGCGCTCGCCTTTGCTCACCTTCCCGTCGAACACCCTGATAAGGGCAACGACGCCGCGATAGGGGTCGAAGTACGAGTCGAAGATGAGGGCGCGCAAGGGGGCTTGCGCATCTCCGGTCGGCGCGGGGATGTTGTACACCACGGCCTCCAGGAGGTCATGGACGCCTTGCCCCGTCTTGCCGCTGGCCAGGATGGCGTCATCGGCCAGGATAGCAAGCCCGTCCTCTATCTGGGCCTTCACCTGATCGGGTTCTGCCGCAGGGAGGTCTATCTTGTTGATGAGGGGGATTATCTCCAGGTCGGCGTTCATGGCCATCATGGCGTTCGCCACCGTCTGGGCTTCGACGCCCTGCGTGGCATCGACCACCAGCACCGCCCCCTCGCACGCGGCAAGCGATCGGGAGACCTCGTAGGTGAAATCGACATGGCCGGGTGTGTCAATCAGGTTGAACTGGTAGCACTGGCCGTCTTCTGCCTGGTAGTCCACCCTGACCGCCTGGCTCTTGATGGTGATGCCGCGCTCACGCTCTATGTCCATCGAGTCAAGCAGCTGTTCCTTCATGTCGCGTGCCAGAACCGTGCCCGTCAACTCCAGGATGCGGTCGGAAAGGGTCGACTTCCCGTGGTCGATGTGGGCGATTATCGAGAAGTTGCGTATGAATCGGGGGTCTTGGCTCATAAACCGTCTTTCTGCGTCGTGTGCGTTCCCATTGCCGGCCTTCTGCCTTGGCGGCATCCGTATGTAGCCATCATGTCGGCCAGAAGCATTTCCTATGTTTGGATGTATTTTAACAATACATCTTGTACAAACCAGGGTCTTCTGTGATAAACTCTACAAGTTTTCGTTTGAACCACCGTAATGACCTATGGAGGAATTAGCGTGGCTAATATCAAGAGTCAGAAAAAGCGCATCCTAACCAACGAGAAGGCCCGTATGCGCAACCGTGCCATCCGTTCGGAGCTGAAGACAGCGACCCGTTCGGTCCAGGATGCCGTCGCAGCCCAGAAAGGCCTTGACGCCTATGTGGCTGCTTTGAAGGCCTGTCGCCTCATGGACAAGGCGGTCACCAAGGGCGTCATCCACAAGCACCAGGCAGCCAACCGCAAGAGCGGCATCATGAAGCTTGCCAACACGGTCGTGAGCGCCGAGGACATCGCCGCTTACAAGCCGGCCGAGAAGAAGGCACCAGTGGCCAAGGGCGGCACCAAGAAGGCAGCTGCCAAGGCAGAGCGCACAGCAGCCCTCGAAGCCGAGGCCAAAGAAAAGGCAAAACGCCGCGAGAAGACCGAGAAGGCCCAAGGCACCGCCGCCAAGAAGAAGGCTGAAGCCGAGGCGAAGGCTGCCAAAGAAGCCGCCGCTGCCGAAGCCGCAGCAGCGAAAGAGGCGGCCAAGGAAGCCAAAGAGGAAAAGGCGGCTGAAGAGGCTGCTGAATAGAACCGAATGGCAGGAACCGGGCTTTTCGGGTCCGTCCGCATATCAAGGAAAGCCGGCCCCCGCAATCTGCGGGGGCCGGCTTTCCTTTTCGGGACGTCGTTCAAGGAACGCAGCGATCCTTTTCAAGGATGCCGCACCATGACAGCCAAAGCCCACAGGATGAACGCCTCTTCGGGATCCGATCCACCCTTCATCGCACGCTCGGCATCGCGGGCGCTTATCAAGGCATGCCGCAGCTCGCCTTGCGTGTAGGCGCGTGCCCAAGCGCTGTGGTTCTTAACCCGCCAATCGGGCATCTTCAGGCTTGATGCAAGCAAATGCCCACATCCGCGCTCGGCCAGCGACTTCGCACAGATAAGCTCGCGGATCCGGGTGACGCACATTGCCAACAACGCATGGGGTGAAGAAGACTCCAGGCGCCGCCTGCATCGCAGGGCCTTCTCGACTGACCTTGCCGAGAAGGCATCGACGAACTCCCAGGGCTTAGGCTCGAAGCTCTGCGCAACCAAGGCGGCTACCTCATGGGCACTGAGCGCTTCGGTGCCCTGGTGGGCCAGTGCCAGCTTGCGCAACTCGCTGTCGAGGCGCACCGTGTCTTCGCCCACCCGGTCAAGCAGGGCCTCCGCTGCCCCTTCTGCAAGGGCGAGACGATAGCTTGCGGCCATCGATCGCAAGGAACGCACAAGCTCGCTGCGCTTCTGGGGGGCGCATTCGATGACCGCTTTGGCACCGAACGCCGCCACCGCCTTGTACAGGCGGGTGTTCTTCGCCAGCTTCTCTGCTACCAGGGCAAGCACCGTTGAAGGGTTCGGCTTCGCAAGATAATCGGTCAAGGCGTCGGCATCGGCCTTCTTGAGCTTGTCGGCATCGTTCACCTGGATGAGGCGCAGATTGCTTGCGAAAGGCATGAGGTTGCAGGCGTTCACGATGTCTGAGCCGAGCGATCCTTCGCCGCTGAAGCAGTCGTAGTTGAAGGCCATATCGCCCTCCTGAGCGAATCGCGCCTTGAGGCGTGCCAGGACGGCCTGTTTTTTCAGGGTGTCCTCGCCCACAACGAGGTATGCCGCCAAAAGGGGCGGCTGTGGCTTCTTGGCAGGGGCAGCCGGGCTTTCCGCATCGTCCTTCGCCAAGCCGCGCTTGTCCTTGCTTGTGTCTTGTGTCGATTCCATGTGCCTATTCTAGCCCAGTGCCGACACAGAAACCTTCTCAAGGCTGAATTCGCACACAACATCCCCCTCTTCGTCGCTACGGAAGACCTCGACGCCTGCCTTCTCCAGTGCTTCGACAGCTTCTTGTGTCGGATGGCCATAGCGGTTATATGCCCCCACACTGATAAGGGCGATCCGTGGCTTCAAGGCCTCGAGCAGGGCATCGTTAACCGAAGCGCGTGAGCCGTGGTGGCCGACCTTCAGTATGTCGATATCATTCAGCCTGCCCTTCCCTATCAGTGCATCAAGCTCGCGCCATTCGGCATCCCCACAGAAGAGCGCCTTCCAATTGGCTTTGTCATCTGCATTCGCTTCGGAGGGGAGGTTCGGGGCATCTTCCCGGGCGTTCAGGGGAAGTGCTGGTGACGTGCTTTGCGCAGGCGCCCGCAACAGCAGGATCAGGCTGTCGGCATTGCCCCCCTTTTCCTTGAACCCTTCTGGCCATACCACCTCTAAGTCGAAAGCCCCTACCCTTATGCGGTCGCCCACCTCGAGGCCTTCGATGCCTCCATCCCCTACCAGCCTGCGCGCCTTGCCAAGAAGGCCTTGGCATGACGAACAGGGGCAGTCGAGCAAGGGCTTGGCCACACACACCCGATCCACTGCAACGATTCCGCGCAATGACTCCAGCGAACCGCAATGGTCGTCGTCAGCATGGGTGATGAAGATGGCGTCCAGGCGGTAGATGCCTTGGCGGCCCAGGCCGCGCCGCAGCTCCTTCTCATGGTTGCCCGTGTCTATCAGCACGGTGGCCCCTTGGCTGCGCACGACGAAGGCATCGCCTTGGCCGATATTCAACATGATTATCCGATCGCCCACGAACAGGGGCGCCACCAGCAGCAAAAGACAGGCAAGGCCCAGATGGGCCCCGGCCAGCACTGCCAGCTTCTTATGCGACGGGCGCGGCCACACGACCCACAGCAGCACGAGGCAGCTGAACCCAAGGGTCAAGGCAAGGGAAGGCTCTATGCTGACAGGGACCGAGGCGAAGGGGAGCCGGGCCCCCCACGATACGAACTCGGCGAAGGCATCGGCAAACAACAGCAAGGGATCGCCGAACACCGTGAGGGCTCCTGGCACCAATGCCCGCAAGCCTATCAGCGGGAAGCCGAATGCACACATGAGGCTGAACCAGGGCGCCGCAAGCAGGTTCATGAGCGATGAGACCAGCGAGGCTTGCGAGAAGAGGGATGCCGCATAAGGCACCGCCAATACATTCGCTGCAAACCCCAAAGCCATTCCCTCTGTGAGAACCTTGGGCAGCCGTGGCAACAAGGCATGCACCCAATGGCAGAACAAGGGTGCCAGGACCACTATGCCCAGCGTTGCCAAAACGGAGAGCGAAAACGATGGTGAGAGGGACCCCGCTGGGCTTGCAGCCACCATGGCAAGCACCGCAAGCCCCAAGGCGTTCAGGGAAGACGAACGCCGGGCAGCGAACACCGATGATATGCCTATCACCGCCATGCATGCGGCACGCAGGGCAGACATCGAAAGGCCGGTGGCGATGAGGTAGGCAATGATGAAGAACAGCTGGACAAGCGCTACCGCACGCCGTGGCACCCGCAGGGTGCGCAGGATCAGGCCGAGCGTGGAAGTCACCACGACCAGGTGGGCCCCCGAGACCGCTATCAGGTGTGCCAACCCCGTTGCCCTCACCTCGTCAGAGAAGCCATCCTTGTTCATGCCCCTGCGGTCCCCGAAGAGCATCGCGCGCAGGAGCATCGCCCCCCTTCCCTCTTCCCCTTCAAGGGCCTCGAGGGCACGTTCCCGAACGGCTATCACCATTCCGAAGAGGTCGTCGCGCCGGTACTTCTCGAAGTGCGAAGCCGTGGCAGTGGCCGCTATACCCTTGTCCCAGAAGTCCTGCTGCCTTTCCTTCCCCGGCGCATTGATACGCACCGATGCAAAGACCAGCTGCCCGAACCCCATGTCTTTGGCCGCCGCTGCCTTTTCAGAAAAGGAAAGGCTCACCAATGCCCCTGCCCCTTCCCCTGAGCACAGGCGGGCGAGGCATCGGTTGCCGAAGGAGCCCTCGCGGGCATCCTCGACGACCTCGAAGGCGTAGGTGCCTTGCGGCAATCCGCCGACCTGTGCGCATGTCTCTTGGAAGGAATAGGCTGCCGCAAAACCGCAGAAGGCCCCAAGACCCAAACCGACAGCCAACACGGCGCAGCCCTTGCGTACAAGGCCTTGTAGTTTGAAGAGCAGTGAAAGGCCAACGGCAATCACCGCAGCCGTAGCGGCGAAGGCGACCGGATAGGTCGGAAGGGGCAGATGCAAGGAGCCCCGGTAAGCAACAGCGGCGGCAGGCCAAAGCCCGATGGCCAGCAAGAAGAACAAGGGCGGGTAAGGCCGTTTCGGGACCGATGATGCCCGGGGGATGCTCGAAGGGACCCCGACCTTCCCCGACACCTTCCGCATCGGTGCCCTCATACACAGATAAGGCCGACAAGCTGCTCGTATTTCTTTTCCCCGATTCCCGGGATGCGCATGACGTCTTCAGGGGATCTGAATGGGCCAAGGCTTTCTCGGTTGGCTATCAGCCTTTTCGCCGTGGCTTCCCCGATTCCCGGCAACGTCACCAGCTCGGCCAGGCTGGCCGTGTTGATGTTCACCAATGCAGGCCTCCCACCGGATGGTTGCGTGAAAGCGCCCGGGACGGCGCCTGTCGCGAACTCGGCAGCCGTTGGCACAAGGACCTGTTCCCCATCACCGAGCACCCGTGCCAGGTTCACGGCATCGGTTGCCGCGTCTTCCCGGAAGCCGCCAGCCGCCTCTATTGCCGCTTGAAGGCGCGACCCGGCTGCCAGCTCGTAGAGCCCTGGTGCGCAGACCGCGCCGCCCACATGCACATAAAGGGACGGAAGCGCCTTCTGTTGCTGCGATGTCGCACCTTCGCCTGCCGCATCAGAGGCGCCCCCAACTTCAGCTGCTGTACCTTGGGCTGCCGCCCCTCCTTCGCCTTGGGGTGCGGCACCCTTGTTTGCGGGGAGGCCTGCCATGCTTTGCCGGGCGATCTCGAAGCTGCTTCCTTGGGCGCTGTTCCAAATGCCTTGCAGGACCAGGAACACCGCTGCAAGCGCAAGCACGCAGACGCCGGCCAACACCGGCGTCTTGATGGCGCTCAGATGCAATCGCGCCTTCCACGACTGTGCGCTTTCCTGGAAGGGCGTGTGGCCGCCGCTACGATAGGCGTACGACATAAGGCTCCGATCCGCTCCCGGGCATGGGCCTGGGAGCTTCATTCAGGGGGAGCCTGTTGCTCCCGGTTGTTGCCTTATATCTTAGGCGCGCCATCCATCAGAGTTGAAACAGGATCCTTGCAGCATCCTGACAGATGCCTTATCTGCCCCCAACGCAAAGCTTCCGTTTCTCTTACGTCGTTCTTATCTCATTACAAAGCTTTGACTTCAGCAGCCTTGACGCCAGCCACGATGCGATGCTACTTGAGTTTCTGAACCACAAAGGCCTCGGCAACGGCAAAGGCAAGCAAGGCAATGCACAAGAAGAAGCCGAATGCCCCAGCGACGTTCAACCGGACCGACCAATCGAAGATGCCCAAAAAGCCCACAAAGGTCAAAAAGGTGATCAGTACCCAAAGAGCCATGGCAAGGGCGGCACCCTGGAGGACGCCTGCTGTGGGGGCATTCACTGAACGCGCCTTGAGGAAGGCCAGCACTATCGCGATGCCGCCCGCTATGACCAGCAAGAACCTTGTCCAGCTGACGAACTCGATGAAACCATAGATCCCCAGAGAGTAGCCGCTCGCCATCGTGATGATGCCGCCTATCAGGCTTATCAGCAAGCCAAGGCCGTAAAGCCCCAGACCAAGGGCATTGAGGCCTGCCCACGAGGTCAGCTCTTTGCCTGCGCGCTTCCAGAAGACGTACGCGCACAGGAGAAGTGCCAAGGGCAGCCACAGGGTGAACAAGACCAACAGGAAGGCTGCGACGCCGCCGTTGTGCACGTTCAACAAAATGGGTGCTCCTGCCCAAGCGCTCCAGACCATCTGGATGAAAGCGGCAGCCACCAGTATCAACCCGCTATATCCTTCTATTTTCCCCAAGGCCCCCTGCGCAGCTGCCGGTGGTGCGCCAAAAGGCGCACGGTAAGGTGCCGTTGCCGTTGGTGCCGTTGCCGTTGGTGCTGGGGCATAAGGCGCCTGATAAGCAGGCGCCTGCCCCGCAGAGGGCTGGCCTTGCCTTGGCGGGGCTGCGAGCGGTGTTCCGCAGCCGTCACAGAAGGCCTGGTTGTCGGGGACATTCCTCCCACAATTCGGACAAAACATACTGTTCTCCTATCTCTTGTTGCTTTACCTTGCTTTACCTTGCTTACAAACGCTTATTGCACGCAGGCGCCTCCCGCCTTGACCTTCCCCGCTGCCCCATGCTACCCGGGAACCGGCAGACAGACGACCCGTTCACGGAAGGTGCCTGCGGTACTGCTGATAGTTGGCGAGGAATGCGGCGAACTCCGGCGAGGTGTCCGAGTTCCCCGAACGCCACGCCTTGTGGTCTATTATAACGCTCTCAAAACCATAATAGGCATCGATTGCGGCTATAAGCCCATCGAGGGCTGCCAGTTGCTCTTCTGGATAGAAGCCTGACCCGCCCACATGCACCAATTCGATGCCGATGGACCACGAGTTCATCCCGTAATCAGGGAATGCTCCCCCGATGGGCGTTGTGCCCACCCGGTCGTCACGGCTTTCGTCCTCGACCCCATAGAGCGCGTTATGTCCGGCATCGCCGAAGCCGGCATGGTGGGCTATCATGTCAAGGGGCACTGCCTGCACCACGTTGCCGTCAGTCCCGATGACGAAATGCGATGCGATGCCGGCGCCGTTGCCGTCCCACCAGTTGATGACCGACCACGGATCGGAAGTGCCTTCGGTGTCGTGCAGCACAAGGTACTTCTGGCATTCATGGGGCTTGGGGCCATGCAGGAAGCTCTCCCTGACATCGGTTGAAAGTGCCAAGGCATCGAAGAGGGCTGCGGCATCGGGCTTGGCCGCAGCTGCATCATCGCCGGGGGCTGCAGGGTCAGACTGCCCCCCGTTTCCTGTGGAAGGCTTTGCGGCATCCTTCACCGTGTCCCCGATCCCCGCAGGGCTGTTGTCACGCGGGGGGGCTGTCGCGGCATCGTGCCCACAGGCTGTCAGGGCGAGGACTGGCAGGAACGAAAGGGCAAAGGTCAAGAGAAGGCTGACCGGTGTTCCAGCCGCGGGCTTTCTTCGGTACCTGCCCTGTTTCGAGAAGATGCCTGGCACAGCATCCACCGGACGCCCTTCACCTGTTCTGGGGCTATTCACCTGAACCGGTTTCACGATGAAGCCTCTTTTTGAGGGGCGTCGCCGCTCTCGGAGACCTTCTTTCGCCCTTCCTTGCGCCTGGTTCCTTTCGTAGGCGGACGGCCTTGTGGTTCATCGCCATCCGGCCCTGTGCCAGCAGAAGCCTTTTGCGGCTTCTTGCGCAGGTTGTTCATGAACAACAGGGTCACCGAGATGACCAGCAGGAACAGGCCGACTGGCAGGGATATGGCCCAAGCCTTCTGCATCAGCCCCAGCTGTGGCGTTCGCAAGGGGTCGGCCCGGTCGATCTCTTTGAAGGAGGCTATGGCATAATAAGGCTCTTCAGGCTGGGAGACCTCGACCCCGAAGACTTCCATGGACCAGGTGCCTGGCAGGGCATCTTCCACCGTCGTGCGCGAAGGTATGACGGAATCATCGATGCTGGCTCCCGGATAGCCTTCAGCTACCACTTCACCGTTAGGGTCGGTCAGGATGATGTCAAGCTCAGAGCCAGGCCAGTAAAGATGCGCATTGAGGTCGCCCGACTTGTCGGGCACGCTGAACTGTTTCTTTGCGGTGGTCTGTCCTTGTGCGACCGTGCCCTGCTCGTCGTGGAGCACCTCGGCCACCGATGCCTGTTGGGAGTACATGAAGGTGCCGATGATGCCCGTCATGTCCTCGGTTCCCGCAGGCCGGTACTCGCCGCCGGTCAACAAGGCCACATCGGTCAAGACCCCGGCTTCCACATCGCTGCCGAAGCCGATGGTGTAGATGGTTATTCCCGCGTCCTTGGCCTCCTGGGCAGCAGCCATGATGCCATTATGGTTGCTGTCTATTCCGTCGGTCATGAGCACAATGACCTTGTCGGTCGCATTAATGCTGTTCAGTTGGTTAAGCGCTGCATTAATGCCCGAAGCGATGTTTGTTCCTCCGCCATTGCCAAGATACCCGATATACTCAGACACAGAATCATAATGAACGCTCGGAGAAGCTACTGCTTCTGCGTCACTGGCGAACTGAACTATGCCGATCCCATATGCTGCTTCAGAATAGCTTGCTGACCAACTCTTAACCATAGAAATAAACACTCGGGCAGCTTCTCTCGCGGCATCAAGCTTTGTTTCGCCCTTATCCGTCTTGTCGTCCATAGAGCCAGACACATCAATGACAGCAGTAACCACCGAAGAGAAGTCCTTTTGGCGCAAACTCTCCAAGGTGTAATGGGGATCCCCGAACAAGGTCAGGAATGCACCTTTGAGTTCGCCCTTACCAAACCAGGTAGCAAGGGCATTGGTCCAGTTGAGGTCTGAATTGCCATGTTCGTTGCGCGCCGCCTCGACTGCGGCAAACGCATCATTGCGATAACTTCCGGCTTTGTCCTTTTCGGTCAATTTCTCAAAGAATGTCGTTGCCATGTTGTTCCCATACGATTGAACAACTGTAAAATCATAGGCAAGTACAGTTTGTGCACCTTTATTGAGCAAGGCGTCTACCAGCGTTCTCTTCTCGCCAGTATGGCAGCTTGAGAAATAGAAGAGTGCGTGATCGAAGTCGCCGGACTGATAGTATTTGTCTATGAATCTACTGGTTAAGGCATAGTACCCTGTTGAGCTTTCGATGAGGCATTCTTGATTCAGGTCAGCGCGAAACTCCTGCCCGTTCTTTTGAATCTTTTCCCCTATCAACAGCGTTGGCCCTAAGCTTGGACTTAAACCGCCATGGCCGTTCCAATACACCAATTCCTTGCCCTTGAAGGATTCCTTCAGGTAATCAACAGTCACTTCTTCCGCAGAGTATCCCTGCATCGTAAGTTCGCCGGTACCGGAAACTGGTTTTATAACCCCATTGCTATTCAGGTTGTCATTCCAATTGATGCTCGGGCTGGTCACCACAAGAAAATCCCCAATTACGCCATTACCGTCTCCCAATACATCGAATTCTCCATAATCACAAAAATACATATAGGTGATACCAGCTGTGAACCTTACCGTCAGTGAATCGTCTGAAGCCTCATAGCTCTTTACGATGCCTTTCTTCTTCTGCTCCTCGGCAACTGCAATAACCTTGTTCAATTGTGTCGGAATGTCCATGCTTTCCTCGACGACAGCATTAATCTCTTCTTCAGCTGCATGAACTTCAGCAAATTGTTTTTCTGAGATAACGACATCCTCGTTGAGAAGCCAAGCTGCACCTTCTTCAAGCTGATCATTGTCATCGATGCCTGAAACCGCATCCTCTTCGTCTTCTTCAGCGGGGGTACCCTGCTCGCTTTCCACCAGTTGGCCATTCCCAAAGGCTTGGACGAAGGCGAAGGCGCCGAAGCCGGTGAGGCCGAGGGAGACGGCCAAGATGACGCTCAGGGCGATGTTGAAGCGGGCACGCCAGCTTCGGGGCGGCTTCTTGGCACCGGTGCCGCCCGGCACGGCCGGCACGTTGGTGCCCGGGCTGGCTGGCACACCCGTTCCTTGGGAGGGCGTAGTACCTGCGGCATTTCCCTTCTTGCGGCTCATAGGGCACGCCTCCTTTTGGCATGAACGATGAACAGTATGGTTATCAATGCTATCACCACGACGGCGGTGAGCACCACCAAGGGTGCCTCAAGGCCTGTCATGCGCGCCGCATGGATGTGGTCGATATGGGCCAATATAGGGGTCATCTGAGGATAGATGACGGTGCTGGCGAATCCCAGTACCGCAAGCGCACCAAGGGCAAGGATGCTGAAGGCGATGGCCAAGCCGCGCATGCGGCCTTCCTTGCGGTTGATGAGCAGATAGGCGGCAGTCGCCGCCCAATAGAACACCGCTGCCCCCACCAAAAGGAAGGCAAGGAGGGCTGTAGCAAGCGACAACATGGTCGCGTTATAGGGGTCAGAGCCGTTCATCATGATCCCGAGCAGCTCTTGGAAGGAATGCGCCCCCAGAAGGCTGAAGCCGTCGCCAACGGATACGACACGCAGGAACAGGGGCGAGGTCAGCGAGAAGAGGATCGCCCCACCCGCGCCTACGCACAACAAGAGCTCAGCCATGCGCAAGAGGAAGGCCTTCATGTTGAATGCCGCGCGCTGCTTCTTGGCGGCAGGTGCGACCGTCGGGACAGCGGCTGCGACAGGTGTGGAAGATGGGGGCACAGGTGCGGCCGTCGGGACAGCGGCTGCGGCAGGTGCGAACGTCGGGACAGCGGCTGCGACAGGTGTCGGAGCGACCGTCGGGACAGCGGCTGCGACAGGTGT
>JAIRPR010000195.1 GCA_031256895.1 Coriobacteriaceae bacterium | reverse complement strand
TAGTAGCCGAAGAGGTGCCGGTCGTCATCGTGGTTCACCAGCACGGTGTACAAGGTGGGGGCGTATTGCTTGCCTGCGCCGACCAGTTTCTCGCGGCGCATCTGTTTTTCCGCCCTTTTTGCAATCTGCACCGGCGACAGGGGGGATTCAAACAGCTTGTTGGCGGCACCCTCGAAGGTATCTTCCACATGGCTTTCAAATTTTGAGAAAATACCCATCATCTCTCGTTTCGTTTTCACGGCAACTTCCAGTAAGCTTCCATCTTGACACAAACACCCCGGTTTGTAAGCATGCTTTACGCAATCGTCATTTTTTCGACCCCGATGCCCCGATGCTGCCCCGAAGAAAACTTTCATTGCCCTGTCTCGACTTTCACCATTTTCGGGTGAGCCTTCTGCCGACTTGGTGCTGTATGCTGCCCCTAGGTAGTTGGCCGGGTTCACAAGGAACACCGGCACCAAGGAGAAGGGATGCACACCATGAGGAACATCGATAGGCGCGACTTCATCAAAGGAACTTTGGGAACGGGGGCTTTGCTTGCGGCCGGCACAGGTCTTGCAGCCTGCTCCACAACACCCGATCCAAAGCAGGATCCAGCAGGAAGCAACACGGAAATGGTGCCCGCAGGGGCGAACGGAACCGCTGCCTCCTATTCGTTCGAGACCCCGCCGCCGCCCATACCGCAAAGCGATATCACAGAAACGGTTGAGAGCGATGTGGTAGTGGTGGGCGGCGGCCCTGCAGGCTTCGTTGCAGCAGTCAGGGCTGCCGAAAAGGGGGCAAAGGTGACCTTGATAAGCGATGCAAAGGAACCGGTCTCGCATGGCGGCGATTATTTCGGGGCTAACACTGCTGCAATGAAGGCGGCAGGATTGCCCAAGATGGATATGCCTGCCATACTGCCTATACGCTTCCGTGACAATTCCTATAATATCGATCAGGACAAATGGTACCTGCTTCTCAACAAGAACCCCGAGGCCATTGACTGGTTGACGGAAAAGATGGAATCGAATGGGTATAAGACCATCTTCCTGGATGGCTATACTGACCCCGATTCGGGGGAGGTCTTCGTATATGGAGGCACCCATCAATGGGTACAAGAGGGTGAAGCGCTGGGCACCTCAGGGGTCGGTGTGCTTGCGGTTCTGTCAAGGCTTGCCGAAGAAGCGGGGATCCGTATGGATTTTCTGACGGCTGGCAAGCAATTGGTCCGTGATGACGGTAATGCGGGCAGGGTGAGTGCCGTTATAGCCCAAACGTCTGACGGAAGCTACCGAAAGTATGCGGCCACCAAAGGAATTATTCTGGCTACGGGGGATTTTACGGCAGACAACGAGATGATGCGCAAGTACTGCCCCGATTACGCCGATCTCGACGGTCATGGCGCGTATTCCGGGGATGGCCATAAGATGGGGCTATGGGTCGGCGCAGCATGGCAGAAGACCACCCCCAACGCTCCCATGGCTGAGACCTTGAGCGGCAATGTCGCCACAGCGAACAGCCTTCTCGCATTCTCTGGCCTGACCGTCAACCTGCAAGGCAGGCGTTACAGCAATGAGAACTGCGGCATCGGCCATGCCTGCCATGCCCAGATGCGACAGCCCAGCCAGACTGCGGTTTGTATCTGGGACATTGATTACGCGCAGGCAGCAGGCCCTTGGTCGGAGAGCTGGACACGCGGGTCCGACCCTGCCACACTGCCCGATGAATGGAAGGCTGCCGTCGGTGCAGAACCGATGACCTTCATGGGCATGGCACCGATGACCATGCTGATGGCTGACACCATCGAGGATCTGGCCTCGCAGCTCGGATGCGATCCTGCCACGCTCAAGGCAACGGTCGACCGTTACAATGCGCTCTGTGAAGCTGGGGTTGATGAGGATTTCGGCAAGAACCACCGCATGATGATCCCCATCAAGAAACCGCCCTTCTTTGCACACTATGGCCGCCCTTGGCTGCTTGTCTGCACAGGGGGCTTACGAGCGAACACGAAGATGCAGGTGCTCGATGATTCCGACAAGGTGATTGAGGGCCTCTATGTTGCGGGAACCATTGTGGGCGACGTGTACAGCATCTACGACTTCATCTTTGGCGGCATCCATCTCGGCTTGAACTGCACGACCTTCGGCTATATCGCGGGCGAGGAAGCCGCTTCACGATAGGGCTTGCCCCAAGGCCCCAAGAGTCAGTCACCCAAGTCTGAAGGAATGAGCCGATGAAGAGGGGGGCACAGGCGGCAGTGCGATACTGCTGGCTGTGCCCCCATGCTTCTTTCCGTGTCGTGACTTTTGACAACCCAGCCGCCACTCAAGGCTTTATGCCTTGAATCCAAGCGGTTGACTTGCGTTGAGATTTAAGGGACAAGCCCAGAATGACGATTGCGCCTCTGGGTGCTTCGCCTGGGTGTGAACGATGGCTTTCCGCACCTTAGGAAAAGCCGCGAACGACGCCCTATGCCCCTTGTCAGGCCGCGAACGGTGGCTTCCCATGCCGACATGCGGCATGATGAATGTGTCAGGGCGTATCCGCCAGACGATAAACATGGTATGATACTCCCACAGAAAAAGCCCCGTGATGAGGCCGCTGATACCAGGTGGTGCCCGAGGCGAGAGTCGAACTCGCACGCCTTGCGGCAACGGTTTTTGAGACCGCCATGTCTGCCATTCCATCACTCGGGCACGTGGTTGAGAATCGGATTTGCATTATAGCGGATACGAGAGTGCACGCCAAGGAAAAAGGCCCGAAAGCACTAAAAAGCAAGCAAGGAGAAAAGAGGTCGCCATGATCGATGAGGCGTTCAGCACCGAGATAGACGGGTTCATCGAAAGGAACTGGGAGCAGCTGGTTGCCGACATAGCTGAGCTGGTGCGCATTCCCAGCATCGAGGAGCCTGACAAAGCTGCACCAGGAGCACCTTATGGACCAGGCCCTGCCCTTGCCTTGGAAGCCGCCCTTGCTTTGGCGAGACGCCTGGGGCTGGATCCCCACAATTGCGATGGCCATATAGGGTATGCGGACTACCCGGGCGCAAGAAAGACGCAGCTCGGCATTATCGGCCATGTGGATGTGGTTCCTGCGGGCATCGGTTGGGATTTCGAGCCCTTCGATGTGACGCGCAAGGATGGCTACCTGGTTGGGCGTGGCTGTCTCGACGACAAGGGGCCAAGCGTGCTTGCCCTGTATGCGGTGCGCTTCCTGATCGAGCGGTCGCAGCGCACCGGAGAGCCCTTGCCTTATACCGTCCGCTTCATCTTCGGTGCGAACGAGGAAAGCGGCATGAGCGATGTCGGCTATTACCGTTCGCATTTCCCCGACCCTGTCTTTGTCATCACCCCCGATGCCGACTTCCCTGTCTGCTATGGGGAAAAGGGCGGCTATGATGCGCGCATAACCAGCAAGCCCTTGCCGAAGGATGCCGTCATCTGCGACTTCAAGGGCGGCACCGCGACCAATGCCGTCCCTGGCCAAGCCACAGTGCTTCTGCAGGTCGGTGCCGAAGGCCTTGAGCCGACGGACCGCATCACGGTCATTGAGGAAGGGGAACGCACCCGGCTGACCGCTACAGGGATAGGTGGGCATGCCTCGCTTCCCGAAGGCACGGTGAACGCCATCGGCCTTTTGGTCGATTACCTGCTGGAACACGGCCTTTGTACCGCTGAGGAGCGCAGCTTCCTGGAATTCCAGCAAAGGCTGCTCTCAGCCCACGATGGCAGGAGCGTCGGGGTGCAGGCATCCGATGAGGCCTTCGGCCCCCTCACTTTGATAGGGGGGACGGTGGCCCTTGACAAGGATCGCCGCATCATCCAAACGATAGACATCCGCTACCCTACCTCCATCACCGAGGGGCAGATAACGGACATAATCGGGGGCGCTGCCCGTGCAATTGGCGCAGAGTTCGAGAACACGCTGCTCATGCCCCCGTTCTTGATAGACCCCGATTCGCAGGTCATCCAAGCCCTGCGGGAAGGTTACAACGAGGCCGCCGGTGAGGAACGGGAGCCTTTCACCATTGGCGGCGGGACCTATGCCCGGGAGTTCACGGCAGGAGCAAGCTTCGGCCCGAACATGCCTTGGCTTGAACACCCCTCCTGGGCAGGGGCAGAACATAGCGCCAACGAGGCGGCCAGCGAGGAGATGTTCAAACAAGCCCTGAAGATATACATCGCCACCTTCGACAAGCTCATGAGCCTTGACCTTTAGGACGTCAGGATTGGACCATATCGTGGACACGCTCAAGAACTTCCTCAAGAAGCTGATAAGCCGCTTGCCTGTCAGCCTTGACCGCAGCCCTTCACAGAAAGGCAGGGGAGAAGCAAGACCCCGCAACCAGGCCTTGAACCAGGAAAGGCCCAAAGCCCCGCAGCAGGCCTTGAACCAGGAAAGGCCACTATCCTCATACCAGGCTTTCAGGCAGGCAGAAGGTCAGGTTGCGGATCAGGATGCGAGCAAGAACGAGAGCCGTTCCCGACATCTGGCTGGGGGTCTGACCGGAGGCCAACCGAGGGTCCGATCTGCTGAGAATCCTGAAGCCCGCAAGGGGGATACGGAAGCCGCCCCCGAAAGCCGCCTCGAGCAATTGAGGCGTCAGCACTCCGAGCAGCCAGGCGGCCTGCCTCGGCATCAGCACCCTGAAAGGGCGCAGGCTCCTGCCGTTGACCGGCCTGCGGCACGATCGGCGACGACCCCGCCACCGGGCCAAGCGAGGAACCGGTCACATGCCCCGTCCAAAGCCTCACCGCTTGACCGGATGCGGGACTTTTTGCGACAAGGCGTTGCACAGCTGTCGGAGCCTCGGCTCCTTGCCGCTTTCCTTGGTACCGTGGGCTTGCTTGTCATCCTGGTTGTCTTGGGCATCCTGCTCTTAGGCGGCGGCCTCAGCACCTGTGCACCGTCAGAGCAGCCTTCTACCGAGGGCGTCTATGACGCCTATGTGAGCCCCTATGATTTCGCGAACCTCCAGAACGAGGAAGGGCGTCTCGTCTACTACGAGAATGGGGCGCGGGCATCCAAGACGGGGATCGACGTCTCAGAGCATCAGAAGTTCATCGACTGGACACAAGTCGCTGCCGACAAGATAGACTTCGCCATTATCCGCCTAGGGAACAGGGGTTATTCCGAGGGGACCATCTTCTTGGACGATTATTACAACTATAATATCCAGGCTGCACGCGAAGCGGGGATCCCCCTGGGTGTGTATTTCTTCTCGCAGGCGACAACTGAAGAAGAGGCGCGCGAGGAAGCAGCCTTCGTCATCGAGCACCTAGGCGGGGTCTCGCTTGCTTATCCGGTGGTCTTCGACCATGAGCCAGTGGCCGAGCCAACAGGCCGAGCCAACAGCGTCTCAACCGAAGACATGGACAAGGTGGTCAAGGCGTTCTGCACAAGCATCGAATCCGCAGGCTACAAGACCATGGTCTACGGGAACAAGAAGGACATCGCACGTTTCAGCCGTGACGCGATCGCCCCCTACGACATCTGGTTCGCAGAATACGGTGT
This sequence comes from Coriobacteriaceae bacterium, assembly GCA_031256895.1. Lineage (GTDB taxonomy): Bacteria > Actinomycetota > Coriobacteriia > Coriobacteriales > Eggerthellaceae > WRIS01. The sequence goes on along the minus strand of JAIRPR010000195.1, from coordinate 9,516 downwards.
AGGGGTTCCCAGTGCACGCTTCGATTTCACGATGTGGCAATACACCAACAGCGCCCAAGTGGCCGGCATCGACGAGCCGGTAGACATGAACATAGAGTTCATCATAGAGTAGCAATACGGACGCAAGGGCAGCTTGCAAGAAACGTTTGCAAGGAAGGGACAAGGCCGACTAAGATGGCCCGGATGGCCAGGCCGACCAGGATGGCCCGTTCGACCCGGATGGCCAGGCCGACCAGGATGGCCCGTTCGACGCACGAGCTTCTTGCGAGGAAGGCTTGCAAGGGATGCCAGGCGTGCTGTGGGAACAAGGGATGCCAGGCGTGCCGTGAGAACAAGGGATGCCGGGCGTGCTGTGGGAACAAGGGATGCCGGTCTTGCCCAAAGCACTAAGAAGGCCACCGCGTATGGTGCGGTGGCCTGGTGTTTTCTGGAGCCAACGAGCGGATTCGAACCGCTGACCTACGCATTACGAGTGCGTTGCTCTACCAGCTGAGCCACGTTGGCGTGGGCTTTCGGCGAGGACTTCAAGAACAAGGCCTCCGAAGCGCAAGACAGAAGTATAACGGAAGCACCCCGCCCTCCGCAAGCGGCCACACAAGCATTCCAGCCGATCCACGTGCGTGTTATCGCGTTCCAAGTCACTGGTGAGCGGGTCCGCTTGGGTTGACTGTTCACACCCCAGGCAATCAGACGAAGCACGCATAAACCCAATCGTCATTTTGGGCTTGCCCCGGAACCTCAGCGCAAGACAAACGTCTGGATTCAAGGCATAAAGCCTTGAATGGCGACTGGGGTGTGAACAGTCAACATTCCAAGAACATGGTGAAAAGAAGATCGGGCAATCATGGCGGGCAGATATCTGCTATAGTAGTGCGCAACAGGCGCAGCCAAGGCCGCCTGCAGTGTGCAATAGGCGCAGCCAAGGCAGCCAAGAGTGCGCAATAGGCGGACCCCAGGCCGCCAACAGTGTGCAATAGGCGGATCCCAGGCCGCCAACAGGTAGGTCTTTTCGAGAGCGGAAGGTATGTGACATGGATTTGATGGAGGCCATAGAGGCGAGACATGCTGTACGGGCGTACACCGAGCGGGCAATCGAGCCTGCAAAAGCCCAGATCCTGCAAAGGTTGATAGATAAAGCGAATGATGAAAGCGGGCTCAAGATACAGCTTTGCCTGGAAAGCCCTGCCGCTTTCGACAGCATCCTTGCAAAATACGGCGTGTTCACCAAGGTTCGGAATTATATCGCACTGGTCGGGAATAAAAGCGATAAAGCTGCATTGGCCTGCGGTTATCATGGTGAGAAGCTGGTGTTGGCAGCACAGAAGCTCGGGCTTAACACCTGCTGGGTGGGGGGCACCTACAGCAAGCGGAAGGTGGTGGCACAAGTAGGCCTCCGTGAGAAGCTGCACCTTGTGATCGCCTTAGGTTATGGTGAGACGCAAGGCTCTCCACACAAGACGAAGTCCATCGAGGAGCTGAGCCATGTGAGCGGCGAGATGCCTGAATGGTTCCGTGCGGCCATGGAAGCGGTGCGCCTTGCCCCGACCGCCATCAACCAGCAGCGCTTCCTGTTCACCCTTGAGCCAGCCCACCGTGACGAAGAATCAGAAGGCGGCATACCGGGTGCGGCTGACGGCGCCGAAGGGGAAGCCGGGCAAGGCAGGAAGCCTGAAGACAAAGGGAACGGGGAAGCTGCGCCCGTTGCCTGCGACAAAGTGAGAGCAGAGGCCTTGAGAGGCCTTTATGCCCATGTGGATCTGGGTATCGCTCGATACCATTTCGAGGTTGGGGCAGCCGCTGCCGGCCATGCGCTGGGAACCGATTGGCAGTGGGCCTGACCGGCCAGGCCATCGGCACCCCTGACCGGCCAGGCCATCGGCACCCCTGGCCGGCCAAGAAGCTATCCCGCTGCCCTGGCCGGCCAAGAAGCCGTCCCCTCGTGTGGTCATCCCCCGGAAGCGACGCCTTCAGGCTGCAATCGTAAGGTCGTGAGGTCATTCCCCGGAAGCGACGCCTTCAGGCTGCAGAACGGCGTCTTTTTCCTTTGCAGACAAGGCATCTTGGGAAGGCTTGACCGTTTTGATGCGGAACAGGAAATAGTAGTACTTGAACAGGATGACTGCCGCGATAAGGATGCGTGCATGCAGGTTGTTGCACAGGATGAAGGCAATGACAAGCATGCTTGAGGCAAAGCAGAGTATCTTTACCTTTGTCATCAGGGGCATGGCACGTTCCTTCACGAAATCGGCCAGATGCCGTTGATACAACTTGGTCGAAGTGAACCAGGTGTGGAAGCGCTTCGAGCTTTTCGCGAAGAAGAACGAGGCCAAAAGCAGGAAAGGGGTGGTGGGAAGCACGGGCACCACCACCCCTACGGCACCGAGGGCGAAAAAGAAGAATCCAAGAACGGCGAAAAGGGGTTTCATACATGTGTTCCTTTCTCGGGCTTGTCGTCGTGTGAGATGGTCGGTTTGTGGGTCGGGGACGGCTCGCCCACGATGAGGATCTGGTCGGCTATGGCCATAGTGGATTCGCGATGGGAGACCAAGACAACGGTCTTTTCCCGGGCATGCGCGTCGAGCGCCTTCAAGATGATGCCTTCGTTCAGGCTGTCCAGGTTGCTGGTCGGCTCGTCAAGCAGCATGAGCGGGGCATCGTGCAGGAAGGCGCGCGCAAGCCCTATGCGCTGCTTCTCGCCGCCGGAAAGCGCATCGCCCAATTCCCCGACACGGGTCTCATAGCCCTGGGGAAGCGTGGTGATGAAATCGTGAAGCGAAGCGCTCTGTGCAGCGCTCACGATCTGGTCATGCCCTGCCCCAAGGCGCGCAACGGCAATGTTGCGGGCTATGGTGTCATCGAAGAGCTGGGTCTCCTGGGTGACAAGGCTTTCCAGGTTGCGCAGGCTTGTGGTGTTGATGGTGCGGATGTCGGTGCCCGATACCTCGATGCTGCCGGAATCGACGTCCCAAAAGCGCATCAGCAGGCGCAGAAGGGTCGATTTGCCGGTGCCGCTCTTTCCCATGATGCCCAAGACACGGTTCTTTTCCAGGGTCAGGCTGAAATCCTCAAGGATGTTTCGAGGGGTGTAGCCATCAGGCGTTTCTGCGGCGGCGCCATTATCGCTTCCCTCATACCCGAAGCAGACCGCCTCGCAGTGCAGCCCCTCGAACGCAGGAGATTTGCCTTGCATGACATCGCTGGTCAAGGGCTTCTCATCCAAAAGGTCAAGGATGCGGTTGCCAGCTGCAAAGGTGTGGGCAAGGTTGTTGGCCAGGCTTGAAAGGGCAAGGACAGGCCCGAACGAGCCCAGCATCATCACGAAGGCAAGCACTGCCCCCGAAGGCGTGATCTGCGAATCCTGGCTCAACACAAACCCCAAGGCCAACATGCCGAGAGAAAAGACAAGGATGCTTGCGCCGGTCAAGGCTGCCATAAGGCCTTCGACGCGCTTCAGGTGAGCCTGCGTGACGTGCAGGCTATCCGTCTTGTGACGTATGCCCTCCAGGCGGGCTTCCCCCTGGCCGTACTGAACGACCTCTTTGAGGCCTCTCAGGCTGTCAAGGAAATACCCAGAAAGATCGCCCGAACCGGTCCTGAAGGCAAGGCCTGCCCGCCCGCCCGCCTTTGAGGTGATGAGGGGGATGAAAAGCCCGACCCATAGGTATGCCCCCAAAGCCACGAGGGCAAAGAGGGGGTGTATGCATGCGAGAACGACCATCAGCGCAAGCGAGTACAGGATTGCAATCGCAACAGGGGATATGGTATGGGCGTAAAAGACCTCCAAGAGCTCGATGTCAGAAGTGACCAAGGCGATCAGATTGCCGGTGTTGCGGGCCTCCATCTTCGCCGGTGCCAAGGTGCGCAAGACCCCGAACACCTTGTCGCGGATGGTTGCCAGAAGCTTGAAGGCGATATAGTGGTTGCAAAGCTGTTCGCCATAACGCAGGAAGCCGCGAAACGCCGCACAAAAAGCGATAAGGACAAAGGCGATGGCATGAGGCATGGCAAAGAACGGCAAAGGCCCGAACCCGGCCATGCCCAACAAGGCCACGCAGCCGAGCACAGGGACAAGAGTGGCCGCCAGGTGGCCGCCGACACCGAAGAGGATGGCCGCAGCCATGGGGCAAGCCAAAGGCTTTACCATTCCCATCAGGCGGGAAGCGATCTCGCTATTGCTCCTAGGCATGGGAGGCCTCCTTCCGGGCGCTTTGTTGCCCATATTGTTGCCCTTCCTGCTGCCTGCCCGACCAGTCGTTCTGGTGCGGGGGCTTCCGGACCTCGCTCGTGCGCTGCCCGCCTGGTTGTCGTGCCGGTTTCCGCGCAATGCCCTCCAGTTCGCTCTGGGCCGCGAAGAGCCGGGCATAATGGCCGTCTTGGGAACAGAGGCTCTCGTGGCTTCCCTGTTCAACAAGGCGACCCGCGCACAGCACAGAGATCCTGTCGGCGGAAACGACGTTCGCCAGCCTATGCGAGATCAAAAGGACCGTCTTTTCCCGGGAAAGCCCTTTGATGACTGCGTTGATGGCGGCCTCGCTTTCGATATCGACATTGGAGCTTGCCTCATCGAAGACATAGACGGGGCTGTCGTGAAGGAGCGCTCGGGCAAGCGCGAGGCGTTGCCGTTGCCCGCCTGAGAAGTTGGAGCCCTTCTCGTCGAGGAGGGTCTCAAGCCCCCGTTTCGTGCGCAGGTATCCCGCAAGCCCGACCTTCTCAAGGGCATCCCAGAGGGTGCCATCGCTCACTGCTTCTGGGCAATCGAAGGGCATGAGAAGGTTCTCCCTTACGCTGCCCGAGAAAAGGTGGGCGTTATGGCCGACATAGGTTATCGCGCGGGCAAGGCTTTGCCGTGAATGCCGTGCGAGCGGCACTCCGTCGATGGTGATGCTGCCGCGATATCCGTGCAGGTGGCCGCCCAGCAATGCGGCCAAGGTGCTCTTGCCGCATCCCGATTCGCCCACCAAGGCGCTCAGGCCTGGCAACAATTCCAGGTTGATGTCGCGCAAGACGTCCCGTTCGCCGTCATAGGTAAAGCCCAGACCCTCGATACGAATGGATCGGGGAGCGTCGCACACGAGCAGCCCGTCTTCTTGTTCGGGCAGGTCCAAGACCTTGAACATGGCCTCGCTGGCGGCAACGCCCGTCATGGCCACGTGGAAGAACGAGCCCAGCAAACGCAAGGGGATGAAGAACTCGCTTGCCAACAGGATGATGATAAGGCACGAGGCAATGCCCAAGCGGCCTTCCGAGAACCCCAGGACCGCCAGGATGATGCCCAGGGCTGCACCCCCATAGGCAAGTATGTCCATCAGCGTGATGGAGCTGAGCTGCATGGTAAGAAGCTGCATGGTGGTGCGCCTGAAGCCTTCGGCTTCGGCATTCATCTCTTCATGTTTGGCGGCATCAGCCTGGTATATCTTCAAGGTGGTCAGCCCCTGGATGTTCTCGAGGAAACGTGTCCCCAGGTCGGTGTACGAACGCCAATGCTTCCGGGTGCGTTTTCGTGCCTGTCGCTGGATGAGCGCGATAGAGAGCGGTATCAAAGGCGTCAGCAACAAGAGCACCAGGGCACACGGCAGGTCGATGGGAACCAGGACGGCGAACAGGGTGAGGGGGGCAAGCATGCTCGAGAAGAGCTGGGGGAGGTAGCGTGAGTAATAAGCCTCCAATTGCTCGACCCCTTCGGTCGCCACCTGGAGGAGCGCTGCAGTGCCCGCCTGTTCCCGATAGGCCGGCCCTAAGGCGAGCGCCTTGGTGTAAAGCAGCCGTCGCAGGGTGAACTTGATAGTGGCGGAGGCAAGGAAGCCCGCTTTGTTGGCGCCGAAGGCACAAGCAAAGCGCACGATAAGGGCTGCTGCTATCAGGAAGACATCCGATGCGGGCACGACTGCCGAAAGGGGGGCGCCCGACAAGAAGGCCTCGACGGCACGGCAGGCAGAAACAATGATGGCTATATTGCAGAGCAAGGCAAGCCATTGGAGGAAGACGGTCAGGCACACGTAGCCCATCGACCTGCCCGCCAGGGTTATAAGCCTCATTTGGAGTAACAAACCGCGATCCTTTCTTGGTGCCCGCCCGCATGGTTGCGGCCATCCGCTTTGCCGGCAAGCCCCAGGCCAAAAGCCCCTCCGTGCCCGACAATCCCTCCAACATAATGAAGCCTTGCAAGCGGGGAAGAGCGTTAAGTTAGCTTAAGACAACTTATGATTATAGCAAAGAAGCCGCAGATTTTCCCAAGAGTTAGAAAAAGCTAACTCAAAAAGACATGGCTCTTGGCAAACGGCAATGGAGAGGCCGGCAACCCTTGTCTCCCTTTCCCTTTCGGCGGCTACTGCCAAACCTTCGCCGCTGAGGATGCCGGCGATAAGGGGTGACAAGGTACGCAGGATGTGTGCGGATAGAGGCGATAAGCCCGATGACAGGGCAAGGGGCTTCTTCTTGTGGTAGTATGACCGATATGAGAACGGTGTTTGTGATAGGCGGCATGGGTTCGGGCAAATCGACGCTCACGCAGGCAATGGCTGCGAACGGGGTGCCGGTGCTCGACCTGGACACCATAGGGCACGAGGCATTGCGCGAGCCTGCGGTATGCCATGCCCTGGTCGATGCCTTCGGTACCGGGATCCTTGATGGCAGGGGGCACGTGGACCGCGCCTCTTTGGCGGCTTGCGCCTTTGCCGATCCCTCGGAAGCTGCCACGCTCTCGCGGATAAGCGCCCCCTTCATCCTTGAAAGCCTGCATGCATGGCTTGCCGCCCGGAAAGCTGAAGGGTGCCGCCTGTGCGTGATAGAGGCGTCTGCCTTTGATGGCGAAAACAGCGCATTAGCTGACATCGCGGATTGCATAGTGGCCGTGTGCGCCCCCCAAGAGGCACGGGTCTTGCGTGCAATGGCCAAGGGATTCACTGAGGAAGACGTGCTGCGCCGCCTGTCCGCACAAGCCTCTGACGAGCAGCGGCGCCACTGGGCTGACCTGGTCGTCGAAAACGCAGGAACGCTCTTAGAGTTCCATGGCGCCATCGATGCCTTAGGGGGGCGGCTAGAGGCTTTCTTTGACAAAGATCAGGAGCGCGGCAGCGCGACAGCGGCCACGCGGCAGCCCAAAGGCGCGACAGCCCAACAGCCTGCAGCCCCGTAGCGCGGCAGCCTGGAGGCGCGACAGTCCGAAGGCGCGACAGCCCAGCAGCCTGCAGCTCCGTAGCGCGGCCACACGACAGCCCCGGCAGCCCCGCAGCCCGACAAAGACGAAGGATTCCCCGATGTCAGGATCAAAAGACCTTATGGAAGGAAAGACCAGCGAGACGCGCCTGGCACAGGCGCCCTTCGAGGTGGTGGCCCCTTACGAACCGGCAGGCGACCAGCCCCAAGCCATCGCGAAGCTGGCACGTGGCGTGGAGGCAGGCTTGCGGTACCAGACCCTTCTGGGTGTGACCGGATCGGGCAAGACCTTCACCATGGCAAAGACCATCGAGGCCGTTCAGAAGCCCACTCTGGTCATGGCTCCCAACAAGACCCTTGCAGCCCAGCTTGCAGCCGAGCTTAAGGAGTTCTTCCCCCATAACGCCGTCTCCTATTTTGTGTCTTATTACGATTACTACCAGCCTGAAGCCTATGTGCCTTCAAGCGACACCTTCATCGAAAAGGACGCATCCATCAACGAAGAGGTTGAGAAGCTGCGCCATGCGACCACTTCCGCACTCCTTTCACGCCGGGACTGCATCGTGGTCGCCAGCGTCTCGTGCATCTACGGCATCGGTTCGCCCATCGATTACGCAGGCTTGGCGGTCTTCTTCGACAAGGACAAGCCCCAAGACCGCGACACCGCCGTGTATGGGCTGATAGACATCCAGTACGACCGCAACGACTACGAGCTGAAACGCGGCACTTTCCGGGTGCGCGGCGATGCCCTCGACGTGTTCCCCCCCTATGCCGACAACCCCATCCGCGTCGAGTTCTGGGGCGAAGAGATAGAAACCATCGCAGAGGTCGACAAAGTGACCGGGGAGGTCATGAACGAGTTCGAGGCCTTGCCCATCTGGCCGGCATCGCACTATGTGACGGCACGTCCCAAGCTCGACAACGCGGTGAACACCATCCGCGAAGAACTGACGGACCGCCTGCAGCAGTTCAAGGCAGAAGGAAAGCTGCTCGAGGCCCAGAGGCTCGAGATGCGCGTCTGCTACGACCTTGAGATGCTTGAGACCATGGGCTATTGTTCCGGCATCGAGAACTATTCGCGTCACCTAGATGGACGCGCCCCTGGTGAGCCACCCTACACTCTGATAGACTACTTCCCTCAGGATTTCCTCTGCATCATCGACGAGAGCCACGTGACCGTGCCTCAGATACGTGGGATGCACGAAGGCGACCGTTCGCGCAAAGTGACCTTGGCCGAACACGGCTTTCGCCTTCCTTCCTGCCTGGACAACCGCCCCTTGCGCTTCGATGAGTTCGAAGCCCGGGTGCCCCAGTTCGTCTATGTCTCGGCCACGCCCGGCGATTACGAGGAAAAGGTCTCACAAGCCTTCGTCGAACAGATAATCCGGCCTACCGGCCTGCTCGATCCCGAGGTCCTCGTGCGTCCCTCCGCTTCCCAGATTGACGACATCATCGATGAGGCACGGATAAGGGTGAAGCGCGACGAGCGCGTCCTCGTGACCACCCTGACGAAGAAGATGGCCGAAGACCTGACCGATCATCTGCTCGACCAAGGGATCAATGCCCGCTACATGCATTCCGACATAGCCACCCTCGATCGCGTGGAGATCCTGCACGCCCTGCGCGCCGGCGATTTCGATGTGCTGGTGGGCATCAACCTTTTGCGCGAAGGGCTCGACCTGCCCGAGGTCTCACTCGTAGCCATCCTCGACGCCGACAAAGAAGGCTTCCTGCGCAACCAGCGGTCCCTCATCCAAACCATCGGGCGCGCCGCACGAAACGTCAGCGGCCAGGTCATCATGTATGCCGACAAGACCACCGATTCCATGCAGCGCGCCCTTGACGAGACGCGCCGCCGCCGTCAGGTGCAGCAGGACTTCAACCTGGAACACGGCATAGAGCCCCAAACCATCCGCAAGGCCATCAACGACATCATGCGCTACGTCCAAGACGAGGTAGGCACGCTCACGGCCGACCAAGTCAACCGCGAGCTTGCGGCGCTCTCACGCGAAGAGGTGCTGCGCATCATCTCATCATTGGAAGACGAGATGGCTGCCGCCTCGCGTTCCATGGACTACGAAGAAGCCGCCCGCCTGCGCGACCAAGTGGTACGACTACGTGCCCACATAGAGGGCACCAGCGAAGATGACGTCCTCGCACGCCTCAAACAGGATGCGAGAAGGGGTAGTACTTATGCCACCCGCAAAAAACGCTAGAAGCGCCTTGGGCGGGCAGGGGGGGCAGCGGGCAGGGGGGCAGCGGCACAGGGGGCAGCGGGGCAGGCACAGGGGCACAGGGGAGCCAGGTGCAGGGACACAGGGGCGGTCCAGGGGCGGACACAGGGACGGTTCATCTGTCCAC
>JAIRPR010000106.1 GCA_031256895.1 Coriobacteriaceae bacterium | reverse complement strand
CCAGATTCGCCTGCTGTGCGGGTCGTCGTACAGCTATGGCGCCAACGCCCACACAGAAGCCCTCCGCAAAGCCCGCATCCAAGCACGCACCGAAGCCCACCTCAAAGCCCACCGCAAAGCCCTCCGCAAAGCCCGCACCGAAGCCCCTATCAACCCCCATGAGGAAGCGGCTTCTTCGTGCTCTTGCCTTGCTGGGAGGGGCGGTATTGCTGCTCTTCCTTGCCGAACCTGTGACCAGAGCGTTTTTTGAGGTCAGCGGTTTGCCCCACGAGGAAGCCCCACCACGGGTCACCTGGGAGAGCGTGTTTGGGCAGCAAAGGCTCTCGGGTGAAGGCATGGCATTGCCACCCGACTTCGAGGCTGAGGTGCTGTCGTGTGCATCCTTTCCCGATCGGGCAGTCTCGCCCAGTGGCAGGGTCGTGGGGCTTTTTGGCGAAGGCATGGTCTCAGACACCTTTGAGCGATGTTCCCGTGAGCTTCAGGCAAAAGGATGGGTAAAGGTTGAAAGCGGCTATGTCCATGCTGCTTCGTTCATCAAACAGGATGGACGGTATACCGGGCTCTTCCTCAGCTGTGCCTCAATAGGGGAAGGCACTTCGGTGTTGGTGCAGCTTTTTGAGGGGGAAGGAGACATCTAGCCATGGCAAGCCTTCTCAGGAAGCTTATGGCCGTAAGGCTGTCCGTTGGATCTGCGGCCCAAAGAACAAAGCGTGAAGAAAGAGGGGGGTTCCCATTCGCCACACGATTCACGCATGACAGATGCGCAGGCACCCTTGCCCTCAAGGACGGCACTCGCACCTTCAAGGACGGCACTCGCGCCCTCAACTGCGGTTTTGCAGCCTGCAATGGTGCAGCTTGCGAAGATGAAAGAAAGGAGGCTCGTTTGGCACATGATGACGGCATCCGTTTCAGGCTTGCGACAACACCCAGGAAACGCCTGATAGGTCTTTTGTTTGAGAGGGGGCAGAAAGAAAGAAGAGCACAAAGCGGGTACGATGGCCCCGATGTTCCGCACCACAGCGATCAGGATTCCCGTGCCCCTCGCAGCAGGCGAGAAACCTTGGACAATTGCAACAGCCTGGGCAAGCAGCCTTGCTGCTTCAATTCGGAGGCCCATGCCGAAAACAAGGGCCATGACGCCCAGGTTGGCGGAAATCGTTCAAGAGGTGAGGGCACGCAGGCCAACGGATACAGCCGTGATGAGGCATTGTTGCTTGTTCCCTGTCGGGCGGTCCACACCTTCGGCATGAAGCAAGCCCTCGATATCGCCTTCATCGACAGCTTCGGCAAGGTGACGAAGTCCTTGCGCGATGTGGGTCCGCGAAGAAGCCTGCAAGACCGTCGCGCCTGCGCTGTCCTTGAACGGTTTTCCTGTCCTCTGCCCTGGTTCCAGGAGGGCGACCACCTTGTGCTGCAGGTCAGTGCTATGGGCGCCTCGAAGGTTGGTGAGCAGAACGAAGACAGATGATTCACCGGATCAACAAACGATGCCTGTCGGTGCAACAACTGCCCTGTAGGCGCTCCGAGCGGCTTGCCGACCGGTGTAGGCGTCGAGGCAGGGCGATTGAAAGAAAGAAAGAAAGAAAGAAAGGAAACCAATGAAGAGCTGTCCGATATGTAAAGCCCGTTGTTTTGATGACATGGAGGTATGTTATGGGTGTATGCATCATTTCGACATACGGGAACCCCCCAGCGGGGCCACGGTTCCCTTTGTCGCTGAAGAGGAACCGGCTTCCGAAGCAGGTGAGCCTGCCTTACTCGCCATAGCGGACCTCGCATCCCTGAACGAACAGAGGCATCCGTCTTTTCAGGATGCCGATGCCAAAACACCCTTAGGAACCAGCATCGAATACCGGTTACTGATTAGTTTGGAATCGCGACAATCCCCCCATCAGCCCATCCGTGTCGAGCTGTTTCCGCTTGACACGGGGGGTCATAGTGCGCCGGAAGCCCAGCGCATACAGGCTTGCGCCCCTGCGCTTCAAGCCATTCCGTGCATTGAGGGCGTTCCAGAAAGTGGTGGGCGATGAGGGATTTGAACCATGGCGATGCCTTCGATGGGAAGGCCAAAGGTGTCGGAGTTCCAGAAAGTCTATTCATCACACGACTTAGTAGTGGCATCCGTGAAGCTTCGATGGGAAGGCCAAAGGTGTCGGAGTTCCAGAAAGTGGTGGGCGATGAGGGATTTGAACCCCCGGCCTTGTGCTTGTAAGGCACCTGCGCTCCCGCTGCGCCAATCGCCCACATTTTCAGACGGCTTTGCATTGTCCCATAAATCATCCGGTTTGGCAAACCCGGATGACCAGGCCTCAGGATAAAAACTTCCACCACAACAATTTTGCGAACGGCAAGCAGCCAGCATGTGGGCTTATGAGAATTTGGATGAATCTCAAACGCCTCATGAACCAATCGTTTATACTGGGTCAGACAGTCTTGGAGTATCCCGGACGGGCCGGGGCGGCGACATGTCTCGAACCTGGTCAGGTCTGGAAGGAAGCAGCCATAAGGGACCGCTGACGAGCGCCCTTGCCCATCCGGGATACTCGAGCATTCAAGGAAACGCCGGTTGTGCGATACGACGTGCCCTATCCTTGCCCTGAAGGGAAGATGGGGTCGTGTCAGAAGGGCTTCTATGGATATCGTCAGCTTCTTCGTCAATCTTTTGAAGGATCCGCGTTCCGCAATTGCGGCGTGGATACTGGCGCTTGGCCCCGTCTGGGTGTACACACCGCTCTTCCTGGTGGTCTTCTGCGAGACAGGCCTGGTGTTCACGCCCTTTCTGCCGGGCGACTCGCTGTTGTTCGCAGCGGGGGTGTTCTGCGCCGATGGGGGAGGGCTCAACATAGTGGCTACGCTTGCCGTATTCGTGACGGCTGCCGTCTTGGGCAACACCTCCAACTATTGGATAGGCCGTGCATTCGGAAGGGCTATCATCGATTCGGGCAAGGTGAGGTCGCTCACTCCTGAGCGCATCGACAAGGTCCATGGCTTCTTCGAAAAATGGGGTGCGCTTGCCATAGTCATCACCCGGTTCTTTCCCTTCATCCGCACCTTTGCGCCCTTCATTGCGGGCACATCCAAGATGGGCTTCGCAAGGTTCACGGTGTTCAATGCCATCGGGGGCATCCTTTGGGTGGGGGTATTCGTCTCGTTGGGGTATTTCTTCGGGGGAATTCCCTTTGTGCAGGATCATTTCGAATGGATAATCATCGCTATTGTGGTGGTCTCCTTCATCCCGACTGCTGCCGGCCTGATAAAGGCCAGACTTGCAAGCAGGCCGGTTAAGGACCGGTGACGCCCTATGAACGAACCCCAGAAAGCGAGCAGTTGATACCCTATGTCAGAAGCCCTTTATCGTAAATATCGCCCTCAGGTCTTCGAGGACGTGGTGGGACAGGAACACATAGAGAGGACGATCAAGAACGCCCTTTTGCAAGACAAGGTAAGCCATGCCTACCTGTTCTGCGGGCCGCGGGGGACCGGCAAGACCACCACGGCACGGCTCCTTGCCAAAGCCCTCCTGTGCGCGAGCGGGCCGACCGCGCAACCCGACGGCACCTGTCCTGGCTGCCTGGCTATTGCAGCTGGCACCCATCCCGATGTCTACGAACTGGACGCAGCCAGCCGAACCGGGGTCGAGAACGTCCGCGAAGAGATAATAGGAAGGGTGAACTTCGCTCCTACTCAGGGGCTTTATAAGGTCTATATCATCGACGAGGTCCACATGCTGTCCACTGCGGCCTTCAACGCGCTTTTGAAGACCCTTGAGGAACCGCCCAGCCATGTGGTGTTCATCCTGTGCACGACCGACCCTCAGAAGGTTCCCGAGACCATCCATTCACGCTGCCAACGCTTCGACTTCCACCGCATTGCGGCTGAGACCATGGTGACCCGGCTTGGCGCCATCTGTATAGCCGAAGGGGTGGAATTCGAAGGGGAAGCCCTCGACCTGATAGCCCAGCGTGCCGAGGGGGGCATGAGGAACGCCCTCACCTCTCTTGAGCAGCTGATCGCATTCGGGGAAGGCAAGGTCTCCCTCGAGATTGCCGAACGTCTTCTGGGATCGGTCGACAGCAACGACATGGCAGAGATAGTCACGGCTATCGGGAAGCGCGATATCGCATCCTGCTTCACCTGGGTCGCCGAATATGTCGAGACTGGGGCAGACCTTGCACAGTTCGTCCGCGACATGGCCGAACATGTGCGAAACATGTATGTGTTGGCGCTGACCAACAGCAGCGATACTGCCCTTGAGGTAAGCGAGGTCACGCGGCGCGAACTGATAGCCGAACTCAGCTTTTTCGGCCCCGATCGGCTGGGGCGTATGCTCGCGGTCCTGGGCGACCTTTCCCAGGAGATGCGCACCTCGATGAACCCGCGCCTGAGCTTCGAGATCGCCTTGACGCGCATGGTGCGCCCTGATTCCGACTTGACCTTGGCATCCTTGGCAGAACGACTTGAGGTTCTGGAAGCCTGTTATCGCGGCAACAATGCCAGTTTCATGGCACAGGCCTCACCAGGCGATCCGGCCGCGCAGGCCTTACCGGTCCCACAGGCCATCAAGGCCACACCACCCAGCCAGGCTTCTCAGGTCATTTCAGCCTCGCCATCCCCTGTGGCGCAACAGGCGCCCTTTCCGACGCAGGAAGCCGAAGGAACTGCCAAGCTGACAGGGCAGTTCGGACAGGCGCACATGCCGCCCCCGCCCGAGCGCCCCGTGCAGGATAACCGGGACACAGGAAACAGGGAAACACCGAGGGGGCAGCAGGCACCGCTGGGACGGAAAGCCCCGGCATCGGGCGGCGATGCGGGGGATCCGCCGCCTCAGCATTCCTGGGCGCAGGAGGCAGAGGGAATCTCGGCAAGGGAAAGCGATCGGGCGCAGCAATTCGGACAGGATGCAGGTCAACAGCCATTCATGCAATACGGTGGCACCCATTGCCAGGCCGGCCTGTCCGGTTTGGGCAATCCGGCGGCCTTGCAGCGCATGTGGCAGGCTGCCATGCAAGCCCTGAAAAGGGATAAGGCCGCTTACGGGGTCTTGTTCCTCGGTACGAAGGCGAGTTTTGACGAAGGATCGCAGGAGCTGGTCATCGAATTCCCCGCAGACAATGTCTTCGCCTATTCTGCGGTGCAAGGCCCAGAGGTGATCGAGGCGTTATCGAAGGCCTTGTCAGGGTCGGTCGGTTCTCCGGTACCATTCAGGTACACCCAGGCCGGCGCGGCACCGGTGAGCCCAGGAAGGGTTGCACCGACAACCGCTGCTGCCCCGGCTGCCAACCCCGTTTCTTCCTCTTCGGCCGCAGTCTCCTTCACAACCTCGGTTGCCTCGGCCGTTGCCCCCGCACCCGCAACCTCGGTTGCCCCGGCCGTCGCTCCCGCACCCGCAACCTCGGTTGCCTCGGCCAACCCAACGAACGCTGCTTCCACACCTGCCCCGACAGCCCCGTCAGCCCCGACAACTTCGTCAGCCCCGACAGCCCCGACAACTCCGACAGCCCCGACAACCCCGACAGCTGAGGCTTCCTCGGTTGTAACCGCCGCCGCTGCCCGGAGCTTCGCCCCACCCGCCTACGAGGACGACTGCCCCCCTTATGACGATGAGCCAGCACCGAATGTATCATCAGGGATTTCATCGGACAAGATGGATGAAGAAGCGTTCCGTGCCATGCTCACGCAGGAATACGGGGAAGGCATACGGTTTGAGACGCTGGAATGACCCCACCAGGCAAGGGGTGAGAAACAAGGCATGACTGCCGTTACCAGGAGTTAAAAGACAAAACGAAAGGATGCTTCCATGGATATGAAGAAGATGATGAAACAAGCCCAAAAGATGCAGATGGAGCTTGCACGGGCCCAAGATGAGATAAAGGACATGAGCTTTGAAGCCACCGCGGGCGGGGGCATGGTCAAAGCGGTTGCGCTCGGCGACATGAGCATTGCAAGCATCAGCATAGACAAGGACGCGGTCGATCCCGATGACACGGAAATGCTCGGCGACATGATCTGCGCTGCGGTGAACGAGGCTTTGCGCGGCGTCGGCGAGCTCAGCGCCTCGCGCATCAATTCAGTGACGGGCGGCATGAGCATCCCAGGGCTTATGTAGGGGTGTAGCACCATGATAGCGAACGTTCACGCCCCGCTGCGGTAAGGAGAGTCCATGTATGCTGCGCCATCGATTCAGAAGTTGCTCGACGAACTGGAACGCCTTCCAGGAATCGGCCCGAAATCAGCCCAAAGGATAGCCTATTGGCTCCTGAATGCCGACAATGCGGTAGCGACGAGGCTCTCTGAAGCCATCGTCGAGGTCAAGAGTGCTGTCCACTCCTGTGTCCGTTGTTTCAATTACGCAGAAGGCGAGCTGTGCGAGATATGCGCTTCCTCCAAACGGGACAGCAGCATCATCTGCGTGGTCAGCGAGCCGCGTGATATTCCTCCCCTGGAACGGACCGCCCAATACTTCGGCCTTTACCATGTGTTGGGCGGCGCAATATCGCCTTTGGAAGGCATAGGGCCAGACGACCTCCATATTGCGCCCCTCCTGCAGCGCCTGGCTGATGAGGACATCAAAGAGGTGCTTCTCGCCACCAATCCCAATGTCGAGGGAGAGACCACAGCGGGCTATCTCGCAGGCCTCATCAAGCCCTTAGGCATCACGGTCACCCGTCTCGCCAGCGGCTTGCCTGTCGGAGGCGACCTGGAATTCGCCGATGAGGTGACCATCGGCCGCGCAATAGAGACCCGTCGCGTACTCTGAGCCGGCCTCCGCAATCGTTGCCTATTGCAGCTGAGGGCTGCTCAGGAAGGATGCGGAAAACCAGTTCACCCTCTGGAGTGGATCGGTTTTCCGTACCCGCTCAAAGGCTGATGGTTGGATTGGAATTGCAATTGGCCCAATCCTTTGGATCACAAAGAAAGAAGGAGGGCTCTGCCCCCTCCAAAAGCAGAACCCTCCTCGATTGACTGAAGTGAGATGCACTCAAAGTCGCAGCATATTATACTCCCAACCCCCAAAAATATTAAGTAGTTTGACCTCGTATTTTAAAAGCATGAGGTCAAAGGTTTCCTAACAGCAATGACAGCTTTTGGCCGGATCTCGGTCCATAACCCATCATTGACAGAAAATTTCATAGTGTTAAACTTTAACGCTGTTAAGTAAACCCTTCAAAGGACGGAAGATGACCGACTATTCGCGGGCTGCGGTGAAGATGCTGCAAGATATGAGCAAACTGTATGGGTCGGGCGTGATGGAGCAGATAAGCCGGTATTGCACGGGGGAATCGCTCATCCTGCGCTGGATGACCCTGCAAGGCGGCAAGGCCTTTCCCCAAGACCTAGGCCGGTTGGCAAACATCAGTGCGGCACGAGTGGCTGCCTTGTTGGGTTCCTTGGAGAAGAAGGGCTTCGTCTTTCGCAGGACTGACACCTCCGACCGAAGGCGCGTCATCGTGACCATCACCGAGGCCGGCAACGAACGGGCAGAACGCGAGATTGCGGCCATATATGCGCACCTCGAGCAGATCTTCAGCATGATGGGCGAAAAGGACACCGAGGAGCTCATCCGTTTGCTCGACCTCTTCCTGCAAAGCTTCCTTGCGACCAAGACTGAAGATGCAGACGAAAGCGCGGTTTCATCTTTACCGATCGGAGCTGCCCCTGCATCACATCCACCCGCCGCATCCCAAGAACCCGCGGCATCCGCATCACATCCACCTGCATCACATCCACCCGCTGCACCAGAACCCGCAGCACCCGCGCACGCGGCACCCGCGCACGCGGCACTCGCGCACGCGGCACCCGCATCATTCCAAGAACCTGCAGCTTCTCTATCCCGGCAGCTTCCACAAAGCGATGCCCTCATAAGCCCTTTGCCTTGCGCCCCTCGACCCACGAAAGAGTAAACCCCATGTCAAAGTTCAGCGTTCGCAAGCCCTTCACCGTATTGGTCGCCGTCATCATCGTGTTCGCTTTGGGGGCAGTGAGCTTCAGGAGCATGAAGCCCGAACTGCTCCCCAACATCGAGCTCCCCTACATCATCACCGTGACCACCTATCCCGGCGCATCCCCAGAAAAGGTGGAGGCCGAGGTGAGCCGTCCGCTCGAGCAAAGCTTCTCTACCTTGGAGAACCTGGAAAGCGTGCAATCGCAATCGCGGTCGAACGCCTCGGTGGTCATTCTCGAGTTCACGGACGGTGCCAACATGGATGCCGCCACGTTGGATATCCTGCAGAAGGTCAACCAGGTGCAGGGCGCTTGGGATGACATCGTGGGCACGCCCATCATCCTGAAGATGAACCCCGATATGCTGCCCGTCATGATAGCGGCGGTCGAACAGGAAGGCAAGGAGACCGCTGCGCTCTCGCGCTTCATGGAAGACACCCTGCAGAACAAGCTTGAGGGCATAGACGGTGTGGCCAGCCTTGATGTCACCGGCTTGCGCACCGAGCAGGTGAACGTCGTGTTGCGGCAGGAGAAGCTCGACATCCTGAACGCCAAGATAGCCGATTCCATCGCTGCTCAGTTCGCCGAAAAGGAAGACGAGCTGCGCACAAAACAGACAGAGCTTGAGGACACCCTTTCCCAGTTGGAGGCACAGGGCGAACAGATTGCCGCAGGAGCTGACCAGCTGGCGCAAAAGATAGGGCAGGGCGCCACCGAGATATCCGCGAACTGGGGCCGTGTCCTTACCGGCCTGGAGGACCAAAAGGCTCTGCTTGCCGAACTGAAGAAGCAGCTTGACGCACTCATCGAACAGGAGGAAGCGGCACGGCAGCAGGCAGGGGGCGTCTTGCCGCCGCTCATCCAGGCGCAGTTCGACGATGCAAAAGCCCAACTCCAGGCAGGCATCGATCAGCTTGAGGCCGGCATTGCCGCTACCGAGGCCGCTAAAGGGCAGTTGGCTGCCGCCCAAGGCCAGCTCGATTCCGCGTCGGTGAGCACCCTGTACAAGCTTTCCAGCGGGGCATCGCAGCTCTCCAGCGCACAATCCCAGCTCGCTTCCGCCTTGCAGCAGATAGAACAAGGGCTGGCACAGCTCGGCACCGCACGCGATGCCGCTATCGAGAAGGCCGATATGGGCAGCGCCCTTAACATGCCCACGCTTTCCGCCTTGCTGAAGGCACAGAACTTCTCAATGCCTGCCGGATATGTGAGCCAAGACGGCATCGATTACCTGGTACGCGTGGGTGACGAGGTGCAATCGTTGGAAGAGATGCAGAAGCTGGTCCTGATGGACCTGGGCATAGACGGCATCGAACCGGTCAGGCTTGCCGATGTGGCGGACGTGTTCGTCAGCGACAACCTGGAAGCCCTGTATGCGAAGATCAATGGCAACGACGGCATCCTGCTTTCCTTCAACAAGCAGAGCGAACGATCCACCACCGAGGTGACCGATGCCATCCTGGCCGAATTCGATCGCCTTGAGCAGCAATATCCGGGGATGCACTTCACCACCTTGATGAACCAGGGCGATTATATCTACACTGTGTTGAACAGCATCACAAGCGACCTGCTGTGGGGCGCGCTCTTCGCGGTCGTCATCTTGCTGTTGTTCCTGCGCGATCTGCGCCCCACCTTCATCACCTTGTGCGCCATACCCATCAGCCTGGTGTTTGCCTTGGTGGCAATGTATTTCTGCGGGGTAACCCTGAACATCATATCGCTTTCTGGCCTGGCTATAGCGGTAGGGCGCCTGGTGGACGACAGCGTGGTGGTCATCGAGAACATCTTCAGGCTGCGCGCGAAGGGCTATTCGCCCATCAAGGCGGCCGTGAGCGGCGCCGGCCAGGTGGCAGGAGCCATTGCTGCCTCAACGCTCACCACCATCTGCGTGTTCTTCCCCATCGTGTTCGTGCAAGGCCTCACACGCCAGCTCTTCACCGACTTCGCCCTGACCTTTGCCTTTGCCTTGCTTGCCAGCCTGGCGATCGCGCTCAGCCTGGTGCCGGCTATGGCAAGCGGCATGTTCCGTAAGATGGAGCCAAAGAGCCACCGTTTGCTCGACCAGGCGATAGCGGCCTACGACCGCTTGCTCGTGTGGTCCTTGCGCTTCAAGCCGGTGGTGCTGGCCTTGGCTGCCGTGTTGCTGGGCGTGAGCATCTGGGCAGTCATGTCGCGGGGCTTCGCCTATATGTCCGAAGGCAACATGGGGCAGCTCACGGTGAATATGACCATGCCGCAGGGCACCACTGCCGACGACTTCAAGAAGAGCGCCGACGAGGCCTCGAAGCGGATCATGGGCTTGGAGGGCGTCGAGACCGTGGGCACCATGGCGAGCGGTTCCGGTGCGGGCGGGTCGGGAAGCACGGGAATGCTGACCATGATGAGCGGCGGCGGCAGCGGTGCTTCGGGAAGCTCGCGGGCTGCAATCTCGTATGTGTTGCTCGATCGCAGCGCCGACGCGAAACGCATCACTGCCGATATAGAGTCAAGCCTTGCCGGCCTCGAGATCGAAGCGAAGGTGAGCTCGTCCGGCCTTTCCGCTTCGGCCTTGGGCGGCAGCGGCATCACGGTGAACATCTATAGCGACAAGGTCGATGACCTCATCAGCGCCGCACGGGACATCAGCCGTAAGGGAGAAGCCGTTGCGGGCGTGCTCGAGGTCGATAGCGGCTTGGAAGAAGCAACACCCGAGCTGCGTTTCACCGTTGACCGAGAAAAGGCGGCAGTGTACGGGCTTACCACTGCGCAAGTCTACCAACAGGTCGCTTCTGCGCTGAGCAAGAGCAGCAGCGCGACAGAGGTCACCTGGGACGCCACCAACTTCAGCGTTGCCGTGGTGAACTCGCACTCGGTCGATGCGACCCTGACCCCTGAATACATCAAAGGCTTGGAGTTCAGCGTGACCAAGCGTGACGGCACCACCGCGCTGGTGAAGCTTGCCGATGTGGCCACGGTGACCGAGGGCGAGAGCCTTCCCACCATCACCCGCGACGACCAACGCCGCTACCTGGCCGTCAACATGGAGATAGCCGAAGGACACAACATCACTCTGGTCACTCAGCAAGTCGAGGAAGAACTGCGAAAACTCAGCCTGCCTGAAGGCGTGAGCTACGAGGTCACGGGAGAGAACGCCACCATCATGGAATCCTTCAACGAGCTGGGCCTCATGCTGCTGCTCGGGCTCCTGCTTGTCTATCTTATCATGGTGGCGCAGTTCCAATCGCTCAAAAGCCCCTTCATCATCATGTTCACCGTGCCCCTAGCCTTCACCGGTGGGTTCTTGGCCTTGCTGGTCACCGGGCAGGTGCTCTCGGTCATCTCGCTCATCGGCTTCGCCATGCTGCTGGGCATCATTGTGAGCAACGGCATCGTGTTGGTCGATTATGTCAACCGCTTGCGCAGGGAAGGCGCCGAAAGGGTGGCTGCCATCAGGGAAGGCGCCGCCACCCGGATGCGCCCCATTCTGATGACCGCCTTAGCCACCATATTCGCCCTTATCATCATGGCGCTCGGTGTTGGTCGGGGCTCAGAGATGATGCAGCCGTTGGCCATTGTGTGCATTGGCGGCCTGGTGTATGGCACCTTCATGACCCTTTTCGTCATTCCCATCATCTATGACCTGTTCAACAGGCGGGAGCTGCGTGTGGTGAGCGAAGACGACCTCGTGCTCATCGAAGAATAGGATGGCACGGTAAAGCAAGCAGGGCAACGCCAAAAGGCGATGCCCTGCTCATCAGAGGCAAGGCATCGGGTGTCTGTTCGGATTCTCTTCCGCTCTTTGGCTTTGTGTCTTTAACCCAAGCACAGGAAAGTGCGTGGATCAAAGGCTCAAAGCCAAAACAACGCTTGCGTCCCTGGGTGCAACGTGTTGCTGCCCGCGCCTGAACGGCAACCCGGAAAGCCTCTACCGGCCATTTCCGACTGCGGTTTTTTTCAGGGACGCCCCTGCTAGGCGCTGTAGCCGCGTTCGCGCATGCGCTGGGGGTTTCGCCAATGCGCCATGCCGGTGCTCATGCGCAGACAACCGAGCTTCTCATAGAACGCCTCTTTGCCGACCGATGCGAAGAAGATGACGTTTTGCCCTTCAAGTTCTGCCAGAATGGTCTCCACGATAAGGCGCCCCAAGCCGCGCCCTTGGTATGCCGGCAGCACCGCCACATCATAGAGGGCGGCCTCGTAAGCCCCATCGGAAAGGGCACGGCCACAGCCGACCAGCAGATCTTTCTGGAAGACATACGCAACAATGCTGCTGCCCTCGAAGGCCTTCTTGCGGGTGACGGCATCGAAATCGGCAAGGTCCGCCGATTTCAGGAGTGCGGCAAGCTCATCGAAATCGATGCCTTCGTTGCTGCGGACTATGCGGTAGCCATGGGGCATGGATGCCTCCTTCTCTCCAAGGGAAAGGCCGGTTGGACATAGCCACCAGCATTCCGTACCTGTCAAGCCTGGCCCTTTGCCTGCTCATTCCTCCAACAAATGCGCCCTGGCAGCCTGCCGGGTGCGTCCTGGCCGCTTGACGGGTGCGCCCTGGCAGCCTGCCGGGTGCGCCCTGGCCGCTTGAAGGGTTCGCCCTGGCCGCCTGGCCGGTGCGCTCCAGCCGCCTGAAGGGTGCGTCCTGGCCGCCTGGCAGGTGCGCCCTGGCAGCCTAGCCGGTGCGCCCTGGTTTGCCTAGATGTAATACTCGACCAAAGGACCGTGGGCATCGATGACGTCTTGAAGGGTGATGCCCTCAAGATAGTCGGTGATGACGTCTTCGAGCCCTTTCCATATATCGATGGTCATATAGCTGTCGTTCTCGGGGTCGGGGACGGGTGCAAGCCCTCCTTCGGTTATGCGCAACACATCGGCGATGCTGATCTCGGCTGGGCTTTTGGCAAGCTGATAGCCCCCTTGGTAACCCCGCGACACGGTGAGCATCCCCGAAGAGCTCAACATCGAGATGATGCGTTCAAGGTATTTCTTCGAGATGTCTTGGCGTTCTGCTATCGATTTGAGGGAGATGCTGCCTTCATCTTGCCGCTGGCACAGGTCAAGAAGAAAGCGCAGGGCGTATCTTCCTTTTGTTGAAATCTGCATGGCGCATCCTCGCATGAATCTTTAAGCCTACTTAACAGGAGGACATTATACCCCAAAGGAGCGCTGCGCAGGCAATGCACCCAAAGACAACACCGAACACCGATGGTGCCCGCTGCCCGTTACGGCACTACCGCGAAGAACCGTAGATGGCAGGAGAGGGCCCACATGATGCCAGACGCACCTCCGGTCATTTGTCGGCGAGCAGCCCCCCGGCAACACGAAGGGCGTCTTCCACGCTGCCGAAGGTGCAGGCCTCGCGGATCCGGGGGTCGTTTCCCCAAGACGAGTCGTAAGCCGTGATGCCGCGTTGTGCAAGGGCATTCCGGGCACCCTCTCCGATGCGCGAGCACAGCACCGCATGGCAGTCGCTCAAGGCGGTAAGCACATCTTGGCCTGCGGATATGCCATCGTCATGCCCGTCATCGCCATGCTCACCATCGCCATGGCTTGCACAAAAGGGGAAGGTGGGGCGTTGCCCCCGGGCCACGATATCTGCCCCATCGGTGTCGAAGATGGAAAAGGCGATTGCATGGCCGAAGTGCGTGTCGATGGCCGTGCCGCTGCGCGTGGCCACCGCAATCCGTTTCCAGCCCTCTGTCAGCCCTGGCAGCCCCGAAGCACTGCGTTCACGGCCTGCGTGCCCCTCGATGCCAGAGGGCATGTTTGCCTCTCCGCCTTCTTCCGGGGCGTTGCGGGGGGTGGAAGGGGTTTCTTGTGTCATCATCGTACCAGCGCCTCCTTGTCATAGTGGTGGCTGTCCTCGGCATCATTGCCGTTGCCGCCGCTCCTTCCGTAATTGCGGCTGCCCTCGGCACCGTCGCCGCTCATGTCGCTCTTTCCGTAATTGCGGCTGCCCTCGGCGCCATTGCCGTTACCGTCGCTCTTGTCGTCCTTGCCGTGCGCTTCCTTATTATGCCGCATATCTTGGCATATCTGTTCGATGAGCGGCGAGATGTCGTTGCCCAGAAGCCCGACGGCATCAGAACGGCATTGGCGGCAATGATAGATCTGGCGAAGATGTGCGCGACATTCGTCACGTGCCTGGGAGAGCGCCGCTGCGGTGACCGGAGCCCTCTCTTGGAAGGCTGCCCCCGGCACCGCTATCATCGCGGTGATGTTCTGGCAGCTTGCCCCGAGCATCGAAGCAGTGCGTGCGACCTCTTCGACATGGGCGTCATTGATACCAGCTATCAGCACGGTGTTCACTTTCACGCAGATCCCCCGTTCAGTCAGCAGCCGGATGCCGTTGAGTTGGCCATCGAGCAACAGCCCAGCCGCTTCTTCACCTTTGTAGGCTTTGCCATCGAGCACGACCCGACCATAGATCTGAGCGCCGATGGCTGGGTCTACCGTGTTCACGGTTACGGTGACGTGCGAGACCCCGGCTCTTTCCAAGGATTCAACAAAACGGGGAAGAAGCAGCCCATTGGTTGAGAGGCAGAAGCTCACGAGCGGGTCTTGGCTGCGGATAAGACGGAAGGTCTCTTCGACCTGGGGCCAGTTAGCCAGGGCATCACCCGGGCCGGCTATGCCCACAACGCTCAGGCTGCCCAGGCAGGCACGTGCCGCGTTGAAACGTACCAGAGCTTCAGCAGGGCTGATGACAGCCGATGCCACCCCCGGCCTGCTCTCGTTCACGCAATCGAACCTACGCACGCAATAATTACAGGATATGGTGCAACGCGGGGCAACAGCAAGGTGGATACGGGCGTTACGTTTTTCGCAGCCTGCCGTGAAACAGGGATGCTCGCGGGTGGCAGAGCCTTTTTCACCAGGCGATATGTCTGGGTTCAGAGAAGGTGGGGAACAACTATCCATCAACCTGCCCATCTTATATCCCCACAAAGCCGTATTCCATCATAAGGCTCTCAAGATGTTCTTGCGCAAGCGGCCGGGGAATGACGAACAGGTCGTTGCCATCTATCGCCTCAGCCAGGCTTCTGTAGGCATCAGCCTGGCTGCAGGCAGGATCGAACTCAATGACCACCTTCCGGTTTATCTCGGCATGTTGCACTATGTTGTCGCGGGGGACGAAGGAGATGAGCTGGCTGCCCAATTCCCGGGAAAAGGCCTCTAAAAGCTCGCGTTCGCCATCGACTTTGCGGGAGTTGCAGATAATGCCGCCAAGGCGCACACCGCCTGAACGCGCATAGCGTTCGACCCCCTTGCAGATGTTGTTCGCGGCATAGAGGGCCATCAGCTCGCCCGAGGCTACGACGTAGATCTCTTGCGCCTTGCCTTCGCGGATAGGCATCGCAAAGCCGCCGCAGACCACATCGCCCAAGACATCGTAGAAGACATAATCGAGGTCGTCGGTGTAAGCCCCCATCTGTTCCAGCATGTTGATCGAGGTGATGATGCCACGCCCCGCACATCCGACGCCGGGCTCAGGCCCTCCCGATTCGACGCAGCGGATGTTCCCGAAGCCGTTCTTCATGATGGACGCGAGCTCTATGTCGTCGCCTTCTTCGCGCAAGGTGTCAAGAACGGTCTGCTGGGCGAGGCCTCCGAGCAGCATACGGGTCGAATCTGCCTTGGGGTCGCAGCCGACCAGCATGATGGATTTGCCAAGATGGGTCGCAAGGGCAGCGGTGAGGTTCTGAGTGGTGGTTGATTTGCCGATCCCCCCTTTGCCGTATATGGCGATTTGTCGCATAGGTTTCTCCATTCGATGCTGTCAGAATCTTTGTCTTGACAAAGTCTACCAAACATATAGAATTGGTACTAGTCAAATTTGAAGAAATTTTAGCGGGAATCGAAAAAAACCGTAAAGGGCATAAGCTCCAGGATGTGAGAAACACGACAACAGGCAGCACGCGACGACAACAGGAACCGCACCACGAAAGCAGGCAGCACGCCACGACAACATCCAGCACGCCACGACAACAGGCAGCGCGCCACGTCAACAGAAACCGTGACACGACGACGTGAAGCGCGCCACCAAGGAGGGAACCACCCATGCACACACCCACGGCACCTGTCACCGAGAATGCAACGTTGGCTGAACCAGCACCTGTTGCAGTACCGGTGGCAGCAGTCCCCGCAAACACCAAAGCGCCTGCACTGACGGCGACAGCCGACTTCGAAGTGCGTGAACGGCGCCTGAAATCGATCCTTACCTACCAAGGCACGGCTCACGACCTGAACGAGCGCTCGAAGTGCCTTTCCCTCAAGACCGCAAGACGGCCATTCCAGCAATGCAGCGACTGCTCGCAGATGTGTGCCGAGACGCTCACCTATTGCATCAAGGGGGCTGCCGTCGTCGTGCATTCGCCCATCGGCTGCTGCAGCGAGGCTTCCCCCTCGAATGTGAGCATCAACGTGGTGGCACGTTCGCGGGGGATAGGGGAGCATCAGACGGTACGCGCCGTGTGCACCAACATCCAGGAGCGCGACACCATCTATGGGGCCTCCGGCAAGCTGCGCGGGGCGATAACGCTTGCGTTCAAGCGCTATGCACCAACAGCCATCTTCGTGCAGTCTTCCTGCGCGGCAGGCATCATCGGCGATGACATCGAAAGCGTGACCGACGAGATGGCCGCCACCCTGGGCATCCCGGTGGTACCGATATTCTGCGAAGGCTTCAAGTCGCGCATGTGGTCTTCGGGCTTTGACGCCGTGTTCCACGGCGTGCTGCGCAAGGTGGTGCGGCCGCCCCGCACCACCCAGGAAGACCTGGTGAACATCTTCAACTTCCTTGGCTCGGACAGCTTCACCCCCTTGCTTGCAAAGCTCGGCCTGCGGGCGAACTATCTTTTGCCCCTGGCCGATATCGAAACCATCGCCTCCATGAGCGAAGCGGCCTGCACGGCGCACATCTGCGAGACCCTGGCAACCTATGTGGCACAAGGCCTTGAGCGCAGCTACGGGGTGCCCGAGGTCAAGGCGCCAAGCCCCTTCGGCATTGCTTGGACAGACCTTTGGCTCAGAGCGGTTGCCCGCCACACCGGGAAGAGCGACATCGTGGAATCCGTCATCGATGCAGAACACGAGCGCATCGCCCCTCGTCTGGCCGTGCTACGTCATGAACTTGCCGGGAAGAAGGTCTACATCTTCGCAGGCGACTCCTATGCCCATTCGCTTACCAATATGGCCATCGACCTTGGGCTGAAGCCGGTAGGCATCGCCACCTTGCACCACGACCAGAAGGTGGATGGCGATTTCGAGGAACTGAACACCTTGGGCACCCTGGTGGCTGACCGAGGCGACATCGACAACTTCACCGTGTGCAACAAGCAGCCTTACCAGATGATAAAGATACTGAGGCGCCTGGATCCTGACCTGCTCATCGTGCGGCACCAAGGCCTCACCATCATGGGAGCGAAGCTGGGCATCCCCACCATCCTCGAAGGCGATGTCAACGTGAGCGCCGGCTATGAAGGGGTGCTGAAAATAGGGGAACGCCTTGTGCAGGTGCTTCGGACCCGCAAGCTCCTACGTACTATAGCCGATCGGGTGGAATGGCCTTATACCGACCGTTGGCTGGAAAAACAAGGCGACATCTTTGTGAAGGAGGCATTCTGATGGAAGCCCAACCTGTGCCGGGCGCGGTATCGGCCATAAAGAATGCAACAGGCAAGATGCCCCTGGGCATCTTGAGCGAGCCGCGCTTCTCTTGCGCCCTTGGCGCACAACAAACAGTACTGGCAATCCCGAAGGGCATCCCCATCATCCATGCAGGCCCTGGCTGTTCAAGCAAGGCTTTCAGCTTCGTTGCGGGCGGCGCGGGCTTTCAGGGCGACGGCTATGCCGGCGGGAGCAACGTGCCCAGCTCCAATATGACCGAGCATGATGTCGTCTTTGGGGGTGAAGGGAAGCTGCATTCGCTGGTCGAAGCTGCGCTCGAGGTGATGAAGGGCGATCTTTTCGTCATCCTTGCGGGTTGCACCTCGGGCATCATCGGCGATGACGTGCGAAAGGTCGCCCGCAGCTTCGCGGAAGCCGGGCACCCTGTGGTGGGCATCGAGAGCTCGGGCTTTCGAGGCAACAACTACTTCGGGCATGAACTGGTGCTTGAAGGCATAATCGACCAGCTGCTGCCCGATACCGTGCTCCAGCTTAAGCCGTTCGTGGTCAATGTGTTCGCTTCCGTCCCTTATCAGGACGCCTTCTGGCGAAGCGATCTGGAAGGCCTGAAGCGCTTGCTCGAGCAGCTGGGCCTTACGGTGAACATCCTTTTCGGGGCAGGGTCTTGCGGGATTGCGGAATGGCGCGGGTTACCGGACGCCCAGGCGAACATCGTGGTGTCGCCCTGGGTCGGCCTGTCAGCGGCCAGGAAGCTGCGTGAGCGGTTCGGTACCCCGTTCCTCCATTGCCCGGTCTTCCCGGTGGGTGCGCGGGCCACTTCAGAGTTCCTGCGCACGGTGGCGGACTTCGTCGGTGTGGACACCTCGGTGCTCGATGCGGTCATCGCGCATGAGGAGAAACGCTACTACGACTATTTCATCTCGCTCGCAAACTTCATCGTGGACATGCACAACAACATCCCGCATGAAGCCCATATTGTCGCCGACAGCCACTATGGCTTGGGTCTTGCGGATTTCCTGGTGAATGACCTGGGCTTCGACTTGAAGAGCCTGCTCTTGGTGGACGACCCTTCGCTGGCTGTGCGCAAGAGTGTCGAACAGGTGGCATCTGGGCTTGGCCAGGGGGTTGCGGATGCCCTTGAGTTCCTGGCAGACGGCTATGCGGCACAGGAGTGCCTCAAAGCACGGATAGGGGAAGCCGGCTCGGCAGCCATATTCGGCAGCACTTGGGAGACCGACCTGGCCAAGGGCACCAACAGCCTGCTCATCCATGTCAGCCTTCCCATCAATGACGATGTCATTGTGACAAGGGGATACTTCGGCTATGACGGCGGGCTGCGCCTGATGGAAGACATCTATGCCGGCATATTCCGCAAAGGCCGCATATCGTATATGACGCTCCTTCAATAGGAAGGTTGCAGGGGCATGGAGAAGGCCAAAAGGCGCAGAACTGCTCGCTTGCCGGCGAATGGAGCCCTTTACTACCCTGATGCCCCATCGATCCGGGTATCTCGAAGAGAAACGCCCCAATTTGTCGTGAAAGGAAGCCCTTTATGTCCAAGATGCTCTATCCCGACTTCTTCAACGATGTGTTCGGGCCCATCATGCAGCCAGGGTCGAGCGGCGGTTTCGCGGGGCCTGTCCGCATCGGCAATGTCGCAAGGGCATTGCTCGGCGAGCCTCCCCGCAAGGCGCGGTTCTTCCTTGATGATGGCTTCGGCCCCCTTTCCCAGCTTGCGGTATTCATGACCGATCGCGGCTATCTCGGCGGCGTGCAAGGCTTCGACACCCAGGATGTCCGCCTCTTCGACGCAGCAAGCCATGCCCACAGCGCTGGCCTGCGTTATTCCTTCCAACTTGCAGCTTCGGACGCGCTGGCGCCAGGCGAGGTCGTTCTTGAGCTGGAAGGGTTGAGCGGCAACCAGGCAAGTCTCAAGGCCTCTTCAGTCGGGGGAGGCATGATCTCGGTGAGGGAGGTGAACGGGCTTGGCTTGTCCTGGGCGGCAGATACCCACGCGCTCATCGTTTTCGGCGGGAAGACGGCACCCGATGAGGAACGGGTGGCTGCATTCGTAGAGGCGAACGCCTCACAGGTGGTAGCGGTCGAATGGCTTTCACGTGCCCCCGGGACCACCGTCGCCCCCGGCACCACCGTCGCCCCCGGCACTCCCGTCGCCACTGGCGCCCCCGGTGCCACTGGCGCCCCCGGTGCCACCGGTGCCCCCGGCACTCCCGGCACTCCCGGCGCCTCTGGTGCCCCCGGTGCCCCTGGTGCCACCGAGCAGCTTCCCTCTCCCATCCGTTTCCACTCGGAACAGGGCAAACAAGCGCAAGGCTTCGCTGAAGGCCAGGGGCACGCTTTGGCGGTCCTTATCGAGCTTTCCTTCTTGCCTCAGAAAGTCGATGTGACCCGCTTCTTCCCAGCCACAGGCTTCGCCATCCTGCCAGCCCAGTTGCCGGTCGTCACCACTGCCGGGCGCAAGCCTCCTCTTTTCACCACAGTAGCCGAATGGCGCAGCGTTGCCGAACGACAGGGAATATCCTTTGTACAGGCTGCCATAGAATACGAGAAGCGCTTCTCCGGATGGAGCAGCCAAGAGGTCCTCGAGCGCTTCGAGGCAATAGCCGCTCTCCTTCACGACCAGATACATGTCTTGGACGGCGCCGACCTCGAGGCAATGCCGGATACACCCGAGCTTCCCCTCTATAGCGGCGATTGGGCGCGGTACCGCCGCGAATCGGGATCGATAAACGATGGGCTGACAGCTCGAATCATCGGATATGCGCTGGCGGTCAATGCAAAGGTGCCGGGCACCCTGATCGTGCCAGGCCCCATGGGAACAGGGGGAGGCTACCTCTTCGCAGCTTTGGAGACGGTGCAGAAGTGGCATGGATTCCCTCATCAACGCTTGAGGGAATCCTTGGTCATCGCCGCTGCCTTGGGTGCAATCGCCTTTATGCACACCCATGCAAGCGGCGAAGCGGGCTGTGCGGGGGAATCCGGTGTATGCTGTGCCATGGCGGCTGGAGCCATCGTATGGCTTTCCGGGGGAACCCCCCAACAGGTTGAATGGGCGGCCTCAATGGCCTTGCAGGGAAGCATCGGCCTTGTCTGCGACCCCATCCCAGGAGGAAAGGAGTTCCCCTGCCTCACCCGCACGGTGCGTGCCGCAGTGACCGCGCCCCTCTATGCCGACCTGGCGATGAGCGGAATCGACCCCTTGATCCCCTACCACGAGATGCTTCAGGCGATAGAGGCACATCGCCGCGCCACCGATCCTGGCCGTTTGTGCGGCAGCGCTTGCGGTTGCAACCTGACCCCTGCCGCAAACGAATGCAAGGAGTGGCTGACAGCCCGGCATCCCTCCAGCCCACTCGCTGACAATCAGGGCTTATGAAACCTTGCCAAGAGGTGTCGAACGGCCAAAGGGGGGTCGTGCCAGAGCATGCGCGGCCCGCTGTAGCGCATGACGGTGCGTATCTTCTCGCGCATGTGAGGGCGATAGCAGTGCGTGGCACATTGCGAACAGAAGGTTTTCGATTCCTTGTAGGGGCAGCGTTCGATGCGTTCTTGGGCATATGCCAGAAGCTCCTGGCATTCAGGGCAAAGGACACGTCGTGAGGGCGAAAGCCGCCTACCAGCCCCGCCTGCTTCCTCGATAGTCCTGCCAGCCCCGTGAGCCTGGCCGCCGCCTGCGCCAAAGCCAGTCTTGCCGGTCCCGCTTGCTTCCTCGCGAGTCTTGCCAGCCCCGCCGCCTGCGTCAAAGCCAGTCTTGTCAGTCCCGCCGGTCCCGCCAGTCCCGCCGCTGCCGGTCCCGCTTGCTTCCTCCCCAGTCCCGCCAGTCCCGTCGCTGTTTGCCCCGTGAGCCTGGCCGCTGCCAGCCACGTCGCCTTCACTGCCCCCACAGCTGTGGTGGGCTTTGCAAAAGAGACCGATCATCTTCTGTATGGTGTCCATTTCGTGTTCCATGGCTACCATGGTACCCCAAAAGCCCGCTTGGCCGTCAAGGCAACAGGCAGGCATTCGGGAAACGACAGTGGCAGAAGGGGAGCGGACGGGCATAGGGGAAGCGACAGAGGCAGAAGGGGAGCGGACGGGCAAAGGGGAAACGACAGAGGCAGAAGGGGAGCGGACAGGCAAAAGGCTCCAGCGTTGGGAATGGTATAATACCCCTTGTTCGATGGGCAAGGCCTTCTTCTCGGAAGTGCATATCCCCGGGTTCGGAAGCAAAGGAAGGTCGCACAAAATGGTAATGGGAATGGGAATGACGCTTTTCGTGTTTCTGTGCTTGCTGGGAAGTTCTGGCCTGTCAGGCCTCATCGTGGGAATCATTATTGCCATGCGGCCAAGATAGGCCCATTTCCCCTTCTTTCTTCTTGAGCATTTTCTTGGGGGATCGCTTTCCCTCTGTGGCCAAAGTAAGCCTAGATCAGATATGATACTCGACCTCGGGATCGCCGATGATGCGCCGGAGGAACTGGCGGGTGCGCTTCTCTTGCGGGCGGGTGAATATCTCTTCTGGCGGGCCTTCCTCGATTATCTGCCCTTCCTCCATGAAGATGACCTTGGTCGCGACGTCACGGGCGAAGCCCATCTCGTGGGTGACCACCACCATGGTGGTGCCTTCCCTGGCCAGCTTCTTCATGACGCTTAACACCTCGCCAACCAGTTCGGGGTCAAGGGCAGAAGTCGGCTCGTCGAAGAGCATGACGTCTGGGCAAAGCACCATCGCCCGCGCTATGCCGACACGTTGCTGTTCGCCCCCCGAGAGCTGGTTGGAATAGGAACCGTATTTGTCGGAAAGCCCCACTTCGTCAAGGGCGGCCTTGGCTAGGGCAAAGGCTTCCTGCTTGTTCATCCGCCTTCCGACCACCAAGCCCTCGCTCACGTTGTGCAGGGCGTCCTTGTTCTTGAAAAGGTTGTAGTTCTGGAACACGAAGGCCATGTGGCGGCGCAACGCGTAGATCTCCTTCTTCGTAGCGGTCTGTGCGTCGAGGGAGGCATGGTTGGTGCTTATGTGGCCACGGTCGGCCCGCTCAAGGAAGTTGACACAGCGGAGCAGGGTTGTCTTCCCTGAACCGGAAGGACCCAGGATGACAACGACATCCCCCTGCCCAACAGTGATGTCGATGCCCTTGAGGACCTCGTTTCTCCCGAACTTCTTATGGATGTCCCTCACTTCCAGCATGGCTACCTCTTCTCTGCTGTCCGCGAGCGGCCAGCTTCTGGGTTCGATTTGCCCACATGGCGTATCATGGCCTCCTTGACGCACCCGATGCCTTCGACACCCCCGATTGCCCGGGTACCGTCGATGCCCCTGCTACCCTCGGTTGCGCCGACACCCCTGGAACCGCCGACACCCCCGATTCCCCAGGTACCGCCAAGCCCCGGGGCATGCTGGCGTTGCGGCCTGCCCGAGCGACGGGATGCCCCTAAGCGGTGGTCCACCAGCTTGAAGACGTTCTCGAGCGCAAGCACGACGATCAGGTAGATGAAGAACACTGCCAGGTATGAGTCCAGGTAGTCAAGCGAGGATGCAGCCTCTATCTTTGCCAGGCCCATCACGTCGGTCACGGCCATGGTGAACGCCAAAGAGGTCGTTTTTACCAGGTCGGTGGCTGCGTTTCCGATGACCGGGATGGC